>CAYRJE010000067.1:787-2532 GCA_964424465.1 uncultured Candidatus Saccharibacteria bacterium | reverse complement strand
ACTAGGTTGTGACAGGGCATCATTGAATACATGTCCCACGTGACCAGCATCACTTCTCACTTCGGTCCGAGTCGTAGATAACGAATTGTCCTCATGGAGCGTTACAGCATCATCGTCAATAGTCCTCCAAAAACTCGGCCACCCTGTCCCTGAGTCATACTTGTGTGTACTTGAAAATAATGGTTTCTTAGTAACCACATCTACATAAATCCCCTCCGCTTTATTATCCCAATACTTGTTGCTAAAAGGCGTTTCAGTACCACCTTCCGCAACTACATGATATGCAAGCGGATCAAGATTTTTGAGTTTTTCTGCCATTTCTGCTTCTGTATATTTATAATCTCCTTTTTTTGTTGTTTGCATAGTTTTTGTAGATTCTAAAAATGTAATTGCAACATCTTTTGCCCATGTCTCTTCTATGAAACCTGCTCTGCCCGAACCTTTCTTGTATTGCTCATAATGATCAGATGCTTTCTTATAATAGTCCTGATGATATTCCTCAGCCTTGAAGAATGTGGTGAATGGTAGTATTTCTGTTGCAATAGGCCTTTGAAAAACACCACTTTCTTCCAATCGTTTTTTGGAATCGCGTGCTACCATCTCTTGTTCTTTATTCTGATAAAATATTGCACTTGTGTACTGAAATCCCGTATCGGCAAATTGCCCCTCAGCATTGGTCGGATCGATATGAGACCAGTACTTGTCTAATACCTGCTCAGTGGAAATAATACCAGGATCATACGTTATCTGCACCGCTTCGCGATGCTTTGTGATTCCTTTTGTGACTGTGGGATAGGATGCATCTGACTCATCTCCACCAGCATACCCGGAAACCGCATCAATTATACCTTTCTCCTCTTGAAAATATGCTTCAGTACACCAAAAACATCCTCCTGCGAGGGTGATAGTCTCGTATTGCATATTCATTTTTGTATTTTCTTTTTGCATATTTTTTTTAGGTGCGAATCGTTCAATTAGAGAATCTTCGAGCTTAATGGTTGCCCCATAGCCAGAATCCAAGATACGTGCTTCTAACTTCTTGTCATACCCACTGAGTACCGCAGCCCCCGCAAGTACAATAAGCACTCCAAATATTTTCTTAATCACCCCTGCTGTTTTCATATGTGCAGTGACTTTGTTTATTATCTGTTGACCAAAGTAAGCAACCAAAAGAAGTGACAACGCCAAACCAGCAGTGAATCCGAGTAAATACATGAAGCCTACCAAGAAAGATGCTGGGAGTGCTGTGGCAATAATAAACAAATATGTTGGCGAACAGGTGGTAAATACAGGTCCAAGTGCCAATCCAATAAGTATATCACCTCTATAATTCTTCTTTTGGTATCCTGATCCCAGTGCTTTATTACTAAATATACTGAGCTTATTCATATATGGTATCTGTGCCCAGAATGACGGAAATACAATTGCGACACCAACAAGAATAATCAGAGATCCTGAGAACGTAGTCCAAAATACCTGCGGAATACTTATAAACACTGTTGTTGCTTTAAGGAGTACAGTGAACAATATAACTGATACAGAAAGCGATCCGATCACAACAAACGCACGCCTTGATATCCCTCGAGAACCTTCTTCCGAAGCACCGATCACCATAGGTAGTAATGGCAGTATGCACGGCGCGAGCACTGTGAATATTCCAGCTAGAATCGATATGACGAAGAATATCATACTATTGGATTTCTGATATGATATTAGACAACTTAGGACTTCCACTCCACTTCTTT
>CAYRJE010000067.1:0-777 GCA_964424465.1 uncultured Candidatus Saccharibacteria bacterium | reverse complement strand
GTACCAAAGTGTGCGGATATGTCACCCCGTACTTCTTCTTCAATTCTGTTTCTGTATCATAATCTATTTTTAGAATACTGACTCCTTCTGGGATTGCATTCAGATTAGCTTCAATATCTGAATTAAGGTTTCTACACGATGGGCACCACGATGCGTGAAAAAACAATACCACATCTCCACTCTCTGCTCGCGTTACTTTTTCAGGTGAATACATCTCATATGAACCTCTCATCATATTGTTATTTTCTACAACCTTCTCATCCATCATCATTTTTCCCTCAGGCATCTTATTTTGCTCAACTACACTATCTCTAGTGTTCATAGATGCATACACACCACCAAGAATAACCACCAGCGCCATAATACCTATAATGATTCCTGTGTTTTTATTCATAAAAAATATTGTTTATTTAATAATTGCTTATATATTTACCAGTATAGATAAAAGAGAAACAAATGTAAAGTTTGCTTTACATTTGTTTTAGTGGATAACTAGAAATCTCGGTATTACAGATTCTTATCACTCCAGATTCGAGTGCTGATTTTGACCACTATCATTACTATCAATACAACAACGAGCCACGGATCAACAGCGTGGGCATAACCCTGAACAACTATCCCAAGAGTAAGCACTCCTGATCCTGCAAGAAATGCATTTCTTCCTGCGAGAGTACGATGCAGACCTTCTCGTTCGTCAACAACAGTTTCTCTGAGAATAAAACTAGCAAATACCCCAAAAAGACCTAGTGCAGTGGCGAGCATACACATAACCACCAT
>CAYRJE010000066.1:0-2737 GCA_964424465.1 uncultured Candidatus Saccharibacteria bacterium | reverse complement strand
CGCCAACTGCTTCGGAAAATACACATACTCCAATACAGCCTTATTTGGCCCCTCTATATAGTCCAATCGATTGACTTCAACATGCAAAGTTTGTGTTGTGGTTGCCACCTCTTGCTCTTCAATCACCGAAACTACAGCACGCTGCCTGTATACATACATATATAATAGAAAGAATATACCTAATACAATCAGCAGAATGCACCCATACATCAAAGTCTTTTTATTCATGTTGTATATTATACCATGGAGACAAGTGGCTGTTTATGCAATCATATGTCCAAAAGCTTGGTCCAGCATATATTGTTGTGCTTCGACATTTATATATGCCTTTGCGTCTGTGACAGAAATCCAGTGCGGTGTATGTTGAGCCAATTCTTTGGGATCAACAGGCTCCTGAGACCATCCCACCAATTGGAATAGTAGACCTGTATTATGAGCAATTCGATTTACACCTTTATGTGCAGCATAAAATGTTGATTTGGTCTTACAAATCTCGGTTACAAATTCTATATCTGTATACCCTGTCTCTTCTGCAACCTCCCGCTTAGCAGCTTGAACCATATCCTCCCCCTCTTCAACACCTCCCAGTATCAAGGTCTTCCAATCAAACTCAGGCCAATGCAATAACAAAACTGTATTATCAGCCCTATTCCACAACACCACTTGTATCATATTTCTCTCAACAGTATCTTTATCTGACCTCATAGGGTTTGTAGTGTCATCAAAATGTGGAATAAGATCTTGTGTCATATATTGTATAGTATAGCATTATTATATTTCTTCACGAGGCTCCTCTTTCTCAAGCAAAGTAAATACACCTGTATTCATATCTAACTTATATTTTGATATTGGACCATCACCTGCATCAGATTCGTAGGTTGAAAAATATAAATACCCATCGCCATCCATACGCAATGATTCAAAATCTAACCAACCTGCTCGAGTAAGACTGCCAATAAACTTAGTAGTTGTTCCAACATCTGCTAGGAATTTTGGTTCTGTAAAAAAATAACATGTTGGAGCAGTGTGATCAGATCCACACATAGAATCATTCACACAACGTGCACTCTGACCATTGGTACCGCATTCGGTGGTAGACTTGTCACTGGCAATATATACAACATGTTTATATGATGGTGAGTCAAATACTTTTAAGACTCGAAATGGACTTTGGACGATTGCCTGTACCATATTCTTCTCTTCACCACCCCCTCGACCAGTCTGATATATGCCATACAGACACAAGACCATGCCCATTACCAATACAACACAGGATATAGCGATAAGCATTAGTAACCTCTTTGAGATTGTAATCATATGTGTAGTATATCAATACTTGTTATGGAACCCTAATAAACTTAGAGATCTTTGATTGTCCTAGATATAACAACTCAAGACTTGAAGTTGCTATAGATACAACTTTTATCTCTGATGTCTCACCCTGTCCTATCACTTGTATATATACAGATCCAGACTCCAATGGATACTCTGTGACAACGGGATTGTTTTTTGTAAAAGGTTTCCAGGTGTACTCAGCAATCACTTGATTATCATACACATCCAGCATTACACCCTCTGCATCAAATTGACGTAGAAATTTTGAATCTTCGATGCTCTGCCACAATCCCACAATAGTAGATTGCTGATCTTTATTATTTGGAGATGTTGGCCTGGTAACTAAAAAAGCAGCGATTCCTACAGCAACACACAGGACAATAGCATAGAGTACTTTTTTATCCATATACAGTTATCCTATCATGAAAGACTGCCTTACTCTACCTTGCCAACAATACGTCGATGCAACCACGATTGTGGAGATGGAGCGTGGAAGAATTTGGTTCTACCGTGTCCATATATAATAAACAACACTGCCGCACTGTACACCACTAAATCTTCGACCTCCCACGCCCCAAACTGAAGGAACATAGTAACTACAGACGCTGCAAAAAAACATGCGATGAGTGCAGTGTTAATACGTGTCAGATACCCAAGTATAAAAACTATACCAAAAATCAACTCCGCAAATCCTGTACTAAGCACAAACAAATTATTTGTAAACCAAGGAAATATACCAGACATAAAATTCCACTGATGTACTTCCAAAAACTTAATACTGAGCTCTGGATACATAAGTTTTTCTGTACACGCAAGCGTAATCAGTGTGATACCCACTCCTAACCGAACAAACTCCAACGCATGCTTATTACACCTATTCCACCATGAGTCTGCTGGTGAATTTTTTATAAAGAAGAACAGTGCCAATGTTATCAAAAGTGCGTTTTCAAGCACTGCCACAAGACCATGGGTGAATCCTAACATAACACACATCAGGAAAAGTACTACAGATGCAAATCTTGAAAATACATTACATATAAATAATACTCCTATACCAATCTGTATATACTTTAGTATCATTGTTACATCTCCCACCACGCGGAATTCAGGTATAAGAATAATATTCCACAACAAACTCACTGATATTAAAAATAAACCAAGCAATACTTGTGCTGTGTATACGACGCCCTTCTCATGCGCATATCCAAATGCGAGTATTTTTTTAGGGCTTTTGATGTATGAATCTAGCACACCAAACATAAGCACTGTGAGGAGGGTGATTATGGACCATATAAATACTTCGATACTGGTAATACCATAGAATGGCAATACATTTTGTGCTGTATTCGACAATACTTGCTCACTGTCTACGAACCACTTTACATGCGCTGATGCAATCAAA
>CAYRJE010000065.1:2488-2801 GCA_964424465.1 uncultured Candidatus Saccharibacteria bacterium | reverse complement strand
GGGGTAATTGCGGGAGATACGACACTGTCGGTTTCATGGACTGCCCCTTCAAGCAATGGAGGAAGTGCTATTACCGGGTACAAAGTATCATTAGTACTATACGATCTTGTATGGAACCAAAATACCCAGGCGTATACCGTAAGCTCTACTCGTGTAGAACATACTGTTGATGTAGCAGGATTGACTGCTACTGTGCCTGCTAAAAACGGATCAACATACAAAATTGTCGTTGCTGCCCTTAATGCAAAAGGTGCCGGAAGTGCATCAGACTCTTCGTCATATGTTGTTCCGTACTCAGCGATGATGAAAGACT
>CAYRJE010000065.1:923-2343 GCA_964424465.1 uncultured Candidatus Saccharibacteria bacterium | reverse complement strand
GTGTGAATACCCATTACAGCTAGAGTTAAATCAAATACTCTACAATAATGTTTGGGTAGATCAACCGCGAGATATAGATGAAGAATTACTTCTTTTCACCTACTATCTAAACTTTCGGTACAAGATGGTTGTATTGCCAGGTAACCCAATTTTTATTGGAGTTGATACTGCACTTATTTCAAAAGGACGAGCGTGGTGGTCTATGGATAAAGATAGCAACATTACGCACAATAATGTGCCACAAGGAAAGATTACCAAAGTAAATGGTAAATTCGAGCAAGTATATCTCAATGGTAATCTTCTTCGGAAGCGTATTTTGAAACAAGTAAGGTAATTTTCATTCCAAAAAAGCAAATACACTCTTCTCGTTTACGTAATGAGAAGAGTGTTTTTTATTCTGTGGATAAATAATGTCTTTTATGTTCTATACACGATATACTTAGTACATAATTTATATGTACTATTTTTATTATGAATATCTTTAAACATTTTTTTATATTTTCTTTTGCTGTATTTCTTTTGAGTTCCATATCTTTTGCATACGGACAAGTAACATCGACTGTAACCACAGAAGGTAATCAAAAAGCAATAATTGTTGCTAGTGTGGGTATTCAAGATGCAAAAATCACTTCGCAGACAGATTCGACTATCGCGCTCTCATTTAATTTGACTAACGGTACCGGCGTGCAATCAGGTGTCAGATATGCTGTTGAACTTGTATCAAAACAAAAAGAAGGGTATGTGACTATAGATAGCAAGGTCTATGATGAAACACTTACTCTTTTGGAAAACACAAAAACTTCAAGAGAGATAGTGTATACCGCACCTGCAGGGATCGAGGGTGTATACGAAATACGAATCAGTAGTGGCACAGTAAGCGGGATTCCTTTGGCGGGAGCTACTCTTGGAGAAGTAACATTTAAAAAATATATACCAGGTGGTATATATATCGCACCTGAATCATGTACACTTACGGCAATAGGAAATCAAAGAGATAGAAAGACAACCTTTAGTCAAATTACAAGATTGATAAATAGTCAAACACTACGACTTGATTGTAGTGTAACCAATTCATTCACTACTCCAATAACAGCAACTCCACGTATTGAAACTAGATACCGCTCTGTGTTCGGTGAACAAGTTGAGGTACTTGGTGGAGATATTACGCCGATTGCTTTTACAGCAAATGAGACAAAGACCTTTGGTATTGCTCTTCCAAAATCAAGTAAGCCACAAGTTTATGGTGGTACAATTTCTCTTGTTGCAAAAGACATTGTTTCTAATACACTATCAGCAATTGCAATACTTATTACACTATAAAATTTAAACTTATCGGGAATCAATTATATGCCGCTTTTGGAGCAGGTGATTTGAGAAATACAGAAATGACTTTGTCACTAGTTTCGAATTCTGTATCTGT
>CAYRJE010000065.1:424-913 GCA_964424465.1 uncultured Candidatus Saccharibacteria bacterium | reverse complement strand
TACACTATCTGCACAATATACAATACTCGGGACAAGTGCATCTATAGAAAATGTGACTCTTGATGCAGATTTTTATGAAAAAGGAGCCACTGCAAAACTTTCAATACTTTGGCAATCAACTATCCGCACAGCACCGCTCTCAATAGAGTCAATCATAAAAAACGATAAAGGTGTCGCATGTACAGCACCTGTCACCACGAGTGCCACACTCCAAGACCTTGATCCACTGGAGATAATTGATGTGCCTATTGTGCGTGCATGTTTTAATCCTCATATACAGGTTGTTATTAAGGATGCAAATAATACCGTACTTGATGATAAAACATTTACAGTTGAGACAATATCTGTAAAAAGACCAGCTTCTGTGTGGCCTTTTGTTGTAGCAGGAATAATTATTATTGGTACAGGATGTGTACTTTTTTTAAGAAATAGAAAAAGTACTGTAGTAACAACTACTGAAACCAACTAACCCATGAAAACATTCATATT
>CAYRJE010000065.1:0-414 GCA_964424465.1 uncultured Candidatus Saccharibacteria bacterium | reverse complement strand
ACGTTCAGTGTTAATTTACCGATTAGTTAGACTATGAAAAAACTCCTATTCACATCGCTATCTTGTTTTATCCTCCTCGGATTTTTGAATAGTGCGTCTGCTGCTACTACTACATATATCTCTACAGCAAATGGAACTACAGCTATCGTCTCTGATACGACCGCAAGTGTATACGCTCCCGGTAGTCCAATACAAGTGTATATCACCAGTATTGCAACAGATGATCCATATGTAACCAATGTAGTAGTAACAGGAGATGGAACTACTATATACAATGGAGGAGTACCTGCCTCAGGAATAACTACCACTGTTGGCACAGCAGGTGCACCGGCCAGTGGGCTGACTATTGCAATGAGTGCGACAGTAACAACGAATGTGCCACACGGTCTCACTACTGGGAGATATATGCAAGCA
>CAYRJE010000064.1:1447-2834 GCA_964424465.1 uncultured Candidatus Saccharibacteria bacterium | reverse complement strand
CCCAAAGTATCACCAGTAGCATATCTTGCATTAGCTGTCGCAAGTGCACCAAAACCTATAGTTGCATCATCATTTGCAAAAGTAAGTGTAGGGTTCACTGTGGCTGTGATATTAACAGTAGCATTTGTTTCAGTAACAATTGCAGCAGTAGCGTTGTCAGATGTTTCTGTAATAAGGAGCTGAGCAGAGTTAACATCTGCACCGTTTGTCATGGTACCAGTACCAGTAGATGTTGTTCCATTGATAGTAAATGTTGTTGCCGCAGCAGCACCAGATGCAGTATATGTTCCACAAGGAGTTACAGTGAAGTCAACATTGGTAACATCAACAGTCACAATATAGTCATTTGCTCCACTGAAACCAGTACAAGAAGGAGCAGCACCAACAGCATCAGGATTTCCTCTGTTTGTACCATCGTTAAAGGTAAAGTCAGCTGCTTGCCAGTTACCTATAGCGTTAAGTGTAAAGTTTGCAGCAGGAAAAGCATAAACAATAGTATCACCGGTTGCGATAGTATTAGCTCCAACAAGAGTAGCAGTAATAACGTGTGTAGCTGTAGCACCTACAGTAACAGTCGATGCGGTGTCTTTAACGCTGGTCATTTGAGCAGCAGTTGCCTCCAATGGAGCGTATCCGATAGTTCCAAAGATTACGGCAAAAATAGAGAGAGCACTAATAATTTTTTTCATCATAATAAAAATAAATTTTTTGAAACTAATAATTTAAAGCACTTACCTAGTACTTACTTATAGTATAACAATATCTATATAACTAATCAATAAAATAACCTTGGTTATCCACAGTCTTTTAGAAATTTCCGGTGATTACATAAGTAAGTCCAGTAGCATAACTTCCCGCCTCTGTTGTAGAGGAAATATTGGCTGCATAGTTGACATTATATGTTGTAGCGGTAGTAACAGCAGAAGCTGTAGCAAAGCTAGTAGGGATATTTGGGGTAGTACTATATCCATAGCTTCCTACCAAACCATTGTACGGAGAACTAACAACCCCTGAGCCACCTGTAGCGGTCGTGCGAATACCGAACTGCTCCGAACCTACAGAAAGTGCTGTTGGGCCACCAGAAATAGCACTTATAGTATTTCCTCCTGAAACAAGAGTTGTTCCAAGTATTGTAATAGTGTAGCCGTTGGGAGCATTAGTTGAACCAATTATTGTATGTGCACTAGAAGGCTCAGATGCTGCACCTAAGGTGTCCCCAGTAGCATATCGTGTCGCCCCAGAAGAGAATGATCCAAAACCAATACTACTGTCAGAGACAGCAAATGTGAGGATAGTTTGTATCGTGATACATTCTTCTTGAGATGTAGCTATAACATTACTAAAAGCATCAAGTGTCTGAAGGACAAAACAATACAAACCTGGAGTT
>CAYRJE010000064.1:356-1437 GCA_964424465.1 uncultured Candidatus Saccharibacteria bacterium | reverse complement strand
TACCAATCCGTGAGTTGTATAGGTATATGGACCACCGCTGACAGTAGCAATACCTGTTTTATAACCAGAAACATTCCAACCGAGCCCAGCAGTTGAAGCTCCCCAAGAAAGATCAGCGTCAGAGCCGTTAGCAACAACACTAAAGACCCCTTGAATAACATATGGGAACCAAAGAAATCCTTCGCGACCTTCAAAACTAGCCGAAGTAGATCTACCAATATTTGTCATATCCCCCGATCCAAAAGCTCTAAAGTTTGTTGAAGTACCAAAGCTCCCCCCAGTACCAACAAGTGGGTCACGAACAATAAAATTTGTACTAGTTAGATCAGTAGCACTAGCAAAAGTTATAGTCAAAAAGCTTATTATTAAAATTAAGCCAAAAACTTGTTGTAGAAATTTTATTTTTTTCATTTGTAATTGACGAACACTCACCGCTATAATAGTGTACTAATTTTTCTTGTCAGATTGAGTGGCGGTATCCATGTTAAGTGGTGCAATATTTACAATTTTGTCAGCGACAGGGTCATATAGAACTGCTTTTTTAGCATTACTATAAATAAGAACCTTATCTCCCTTTTTTGCATCAACAAAAAAAGATTGCCCCTTCAAAGCTTCAGGGTCTGAAACAGTAGCCACTGTCGGTGTTTCATCTGTCGGAATAATAGCTAGTCTACCTACTTTTTCAACAAGAGACTTAACCTCAGCCTGAGAAACTTCGTTTGGATTTATCTTACTTTTTTTATAAAAATACGCAGAAGTAAGAGCTAAAATAATAACTAAAACAACAAGGATTGGAGCTATGTATTTTTTTAGAAAAATATTGCGCTTTTGTCTAATTTCTTGAGTAATATCAGGCTTAATTCTAGTCTTTTTTGTGGTAATAGTTGTTGTTTCGTCTTCAATCATATTATTTAATAACAATTAATCATGCTTACTTTGTGATTATTATATTTTAACACAAAATACACGGGCATCACATCAAACCTACTCTTGCTGTGGTTCAGGATTATTTACTATTTCATCAACAGGATTATTTTCTGGCACTATGTCTATATTCTCCTCACCACTTGGAGTAATTTCT
>CAYRJE010000064.1:0-304 GCA_964424465.1 uncultured Candidatus Saccharibacteria bacterium | reverse complement strand
AAGAAGTTGTTGAAGCTGATCTTTGGTAATACATACCTGACTTTCATCAGTACCAACACAGAGTTCTTCAGTTTGAACTTTTTTAGTTTTGACACTATCTACCAATGCTTGTCCACGCTGCGCAATACCACTGAGAAAATCAGAAATCTTTGATGCGAATGTTTCATCATCAAATGTCGGCAATGCAGAAACTTTGATATTCATTTCTTGAATCGCTGCGATGGTATATGGGATGAGACCACTATAGCTAAGAGATTTGAGACCAGATACTCGATCTGTTTTTACCAGATTTGGGAAGATTTGC
>CAYRJE010000063.1:1490-3185 GCA_964424465.1 uncultured Candidatus Saccharibacteria bacterium | reverse complement strand
GAATGTAGCACTATACCGATCTGCTTCATACTCACTACCTGCACGTGATCATTTTCGTGATCTAATCGCACCACAGTTTGTAAACCGACATCACATAAACGAGACACATGAACATGTCACACTCGTATACTTTGCTACTTCCGACACCAACATACTTGCACTGTCAGAAGCGGAAAAAAGTGATGAGTGTAAATGGTTTACCAAACAAGAACTGGAAGATCCAGCGTATGAAATTAGTGAACATGTAAAACTCTACGCTCGTACCGCACTTGATACATTAAGATAGACAATCACAATAAACATGTTCGCAATAAGATACAAATGAGCAAAAAAAATATTGGGGTAAAATTCTAAACGAAAAATGAAAACTGGTTACTAGATAATTCATACCTATGACACAGAAAGAGCAACTTATACAATCTATCAAGACACTTGTGAAACAAAGAAAAGAGTTAATGCACGAGACAGTAGAACTACCATCCTACAAACAAAAAATACAGCTTATTTCACAACAATATGCAGCAAGAAGAAAAGTTGTCGAAAACGGATCAGGACAGACCACCTAAAGAGGCGCAGGGCATAGAGATCGAAGATCACCAACAGGAGCAGCTGGAACAAAGCGTTGCAGATACTCCAACAAAGGAGGAAATACTTCGAATGTCGCCAAAAGAAATGGTGGATTTTTTGACGTCGTTAGATGAAGACGCGCTCACACGATTTCTCACTGAAGCAACAGAAGATCCGGAGCTGCTTGCGCAAATTAGTTACTGGCAAAAATGGCTTAGAAAAGATCAGCGTAGAATATTTGACAGACTTATCGAAGCAAAAAAAGAATGCTACCCGGACAACAGCGAATCACTTCCGCTTGAACTGGAAAAAAGATATTCCCCAAAAGAACTGGAGCTTATCTTTTCAAATACCGCGGTTATACAGCTCACATTTGGATGTTCGTATGGTTGTGCATTTTGTGGATTGGACGCAATAAAAGGAGTACGAGAACATGTACCCTATGCACACCTAGCAAATTTGTTTCAACGTTATGGTCGAGAACTCTACACAGGAAAACCATTCTTATACTGGGCGTCAGAACCGTCCGACTATGCTTCGAAAGAGGGTCTCGAAGATAGAACCTACCAAGATGTTCACCAGCTAGCAACACAATATTCTGGCTATGATCCAGATATAACTACGATTAATGTAAAAGATCCATCATGGACTGACTTCATAAGTAGAGATTCAGTAGGCGTCGAAAATAGTTCAAGGCGTATTAGTGCGTTCGGACTAAGTGCACAACGAGATAGAACCCTTAAAGATACAATCACAACAGCAACACGCCATTTAGAAATCTTGGGAATTGGGGGGGTAGAAGGGTTGGATCACAGTATAGGCATAGGTACAAGTAGCACAAAATATGATAGACAACAATGGGGTACGCAAGCAAGGTTCGGAGACGGGATTGCATGTCAAGATGGAGTTCTCATAACACCTCGCGGTATCTATAACATGATTGTAGTTCGCCTAAAAGATAAATACCCACAAGGTCATATACTGGTTCCAATAACCGAAATAAGTGACAGTGATATCAGCATTGGAGAATCTATCAAAGCAGTGATGCAGCGTACAGTAGTACGCGGTATGTATTCACATGGATATGGGACTCTCCCTTTAGAACTGGATGGTGAACACAGTGGGTAC
>CAYRJE010000063.1:357-1480 GCA_964424465.1 uncultured Candidatus Saccharibacteria bacterium | reverse complement strand
ATCAAAAAGATTTGCTGTATCTTTTAGAGGGAACGATATTATTGCAGCGGTCACACAACTTCCAGAAACCCCACAAACAAGTACTTTTGGCGATCCAATCGCGCAAACTGAGGAAGATCGCAGGGATAGGTTAACGCAGATGGAAGAATGGCTTGGCAGAAAAATAAAAGAAATAAACACTTCTCAAAATTCATACGAACCTTTGAACGTGGTCTGGACATCCCTCCTACAGATACTTAAATCAGAAGCAGGTACCCCACCTGAGATTATACTTGAGACACATCTTACAAAGATAATAGACTCTCTCACAAGAAAACACGTGAGTATCCACACTGGTAAATATAATGAGTTGCTCACATATGTAGAGAATGCCCTCCTTTACTTACGTACATTAAACCGAAAAAATACAGTCACAAACCCCACAGTATCATAAATAAACACACTACACGCACATACAAAATAATTTAAGTTATACAAATACACCAATTATACTAAAATGAATTATCACGCAGCAGGCTGACGGGGTATCAGTATACAACGTAGATTTGTTAAAGAATGTAGTTTAAGACTTGTAGCAATATACGTATCGATACAGTACTTTGACCAACAGGTTTATTTAGGTAGTCTGGTAATGATCCCCGTAGCAAGGCTACGAGGATCGAGTTGATTAATTAAAGGATGCGCACATAAAAACAAACTAATTAAAATAAAAAATATGTACAGTCAAATTGACTCCAACAAACGCAAAACCACCCTCCTCATGGTCTTCTTCTTTGCCCTCGTCATGGCGTTGGGTTGGTTTATTGGTGTCTATCTCGGGTATGGGTACGGCATCTTTCTCTTTGCAGTACTTTACTCCATGACTTCATCTATCGTCTCCTATTTCGGCGGTGCCAAAGTAGCACTCATGAGTACAGGCGCACGTGAGATACAAAAAGAAGACAATCCCTATCTCTACCGCATAGTAGAAAATCTCTGTATTAGTCAGGGTATGCCGACACCAAAGGTACACATCATCGACTCCCCCGCACTCAACGCGTTTGCCACAGGAAGAAACCCGGAACATTCCCACATCGCCGTCACCAGTGGACTGATCGCTGCACTTGAGAACGAAGAGCTTGAA
>CAYRJE010000063.1:0-298 GCA_964424465.1 uncultured Candidatus Saccharibacteria bacterium | reverse complement strand
GTGGTGGCAGTAGCGATGATCGCAAGATTCGCCCAGCCCTCTTCGTGATTGGACTGCTCGCTATCATCATCTCCCCTCTCGTAGCTGAAATGATGAAGCTCGCTATCTCACGACGTCGTGAATATCTCGCAGATGCCAGTGGCGCCCTGATGACACGCTATCCTGAAGGTCTCGCTCGCGCACTGGAGAAAATTAGCCAGAGCAATACACCACTTCCACATGCTAGCGCAGCCACCTCTCACCTCTTTATCAGTAACCCATTCAAAGGAAAGATGTTTGCAGGACTATTTTCTTCTCA
>CAYRJE010000062.1:2784-3446 GCA_964424465.1 uncultured Candidatus Saccharibacteria bacterium | reverse complement strand
TCCTCCGTCATTGATAGTATCAGATTGTTTAGAAAATATCTAGAGTGTGCTACTATCCGACTATATATGAAGTATTTGGGCATAGACTATGGAACCAAAAAGATAGGCATAGCCAAAAGCGACGAGGCTGGGGTATTTGCATTTCCGCATAGTATTATTAGCCCAAAATCAGACATGTCGCATGTTCAGGATATTGTCAACATCTGTGTCAAGGAGGGTATACATGATGTGGTTATAGGTAAGTCCATAGATCTACAAGGTGCTGATAATCCCATAGAGCGATTGATTACACAATTTATCGAAGCTATACAAGCAGTGTCTGATATACAGGTGCATCGATATGATGAGCGAATGTCGACTGCGGGAGCACAAGCGTTGTTGCGGTCAACATTCGTACAAAGTGCCAACACTAAACAAACAGCGGCAAATGCTAAAGCTGTGCGCAATCATTCTAAAGATGATGATGCGAAGGTGGCAGCGTACATACTGCAAGGTTTTCTCGATATGCACAGAAGACTGTAGTATACTTGATGCATGATTACATTTGATGATTTTAAAAAAGTTGAATTACGGGTTGGAAAGATATGTTCTGCTGAACCGGTAGAAGGATCTGAAAAATTATTAAAACTGAGTGTTGATTTTGGGGAAGAGCAACCTCGTAC
>CAYRJE010000062.1:481-2774 GCA_964424465.1 uncultured Candidatus Saccharibacteria bacterium | reverse complement strand
TCCGGTATTGCACAGTATGTAGATATAGAAACATTTGTAGGTAGTCAAAAAGTATTTGTTACAAATCTAGAACCTAGAGATATTATGGGTATACCGTCACAAGCTATGATACTTGCAGGTAAGGATGAAAATGGTTTAGCATTAACATGTATGACTAAAGAAGTTACACCTGGAACGATATTGTCATAAAACATATGAACATTATTACTCGATTCATTAAAAGATATATACCAGTACCAAAATCTATTTCCTTTGAACATGTCGGGGTTGATGTCGGAGTTGATCATATACGTTTCGTACGTCTTAAGAGAAAAAGTACAACTGTTGAGGTTGTCGAATATGGGATAGAGAAACTATCTTCAACCACTGATCTTACCAAACCTCTTGCAACACAGAAAGACATTGTCATGGCTCTGAAAAAGATTCAGAAAGAGCATAAAATAAAATATGTTGAAGCATCGTTACCGGAAGAAAAAATATATCTGTATATGACCGAAATTGAAGATGGTGATGAGAGTGCTATTCGTGGCCAGATAGAATCTAAGTTGGAAGAAAATGTGCCAATACAGGTCGATGATGCAGTGTTCGATTATACAAAAGTGACTAGTATTGCAAATACCAGCAAGGCTTTATATTCAGTTAGTGTCGCAAGTAAGAAAGATATAGATGATTATATATCTTTGTTTAGTATGGCAAATATGGAAGTTGTTTCTTTTTTAATACAAAATCAAGCGCTCACAAAGACATTGGTGAGAAAAGATGATGTAGGATCTTATTGCATTGTCGCTGTCGAAAAACACTCTGTTGTCGTGTCTGTTGTTTCGTTTGGTATTGTTATATATACTTCAACTATTAATCGTTCTGTATTTCGCGACGAAGAAGGTGAGTTGGTTCTAGAGACGCCGGAATTGTTGAGTGATGTCGTTGCAGATATTAAGAAAGTGATTACATTCTGGTTGGCATATGTTGATAAAAATAAAAAGTATAACTTTCAGAAAATACAATCTATTCTTCTTACTTCAACGCATATAGATATTTTAAGATCGGACTTTGCAAATAGTATAAGTGGTCAATTACAAATACCAACAATGCTTCCAGATGTTTGGCTCAATGTGCTCGATGCAAAAGTAACAGTGCCACCTATTACCAAAGATGAGTCGTATCAATATGCAGTTGCTATTGGTTTGGCCTTGCCTCGGGTATAATTAAATTCAATCATATGTTCTATCTATTATCAGACACTCAAAAGAAAAAAGTAAAACGAGAGTATTATGTAAAGGTTACTCGGCTAGCTATAATCTCTCTAGTGGTTGTGTTCATCATGACTATTTGTCTTTCTGTCCCAACCGCTATTCGCATATATACTGAGGTAACGAAACTAAATGCTACTATAGAGCCGTTGGAGAACCAGATATCGATTATGAAAAACCAGGTCTCGAAAGAAGATGTTTCGAAGATTGTAGCTGATGTTGATATTTTAAGTATGCCGCCTAAGGTTGATATTTCAAAAATTTACGTTCGATTTATTGAGGTTGTAGAATCAGTTCCAGGTGCCAAAATACAGACAATGAGTGTAGATACTATAGGTAAAACTATAAAAACCAGTCTGTCTGTACGAGATAAAGATGTGGCTGAAGTGCTTATCCGAAAAATAACAGAAGAGAAGTATGGGGGAGCGGATCTGCCGTATAATATATTGAGTCAAAAGGCATCATTTGTATTTAGCCAATCACTAACATATGAAAACATATAAATTAATACTTACCATTACCATATTGGTGATAGTGCTAGCGCTACTTCTAGTAAGTGTTTGGTATGGAAAAACACAATATGATACATATGTTGCAAAGATTGCTGAGAAGAAAAGTATGGTTAAATTCTTAGAGAAGAATAAAGAATCTTTCGACCTGTATAAGAAGATTTTGGTTCAAGGTTCTGCAGAACAGGATGAAATTAAGAAATATGTACTCAGCAGTGCGACCTCATTTTCTGCTATATCTAAAATAGAGCTTGATCTACAGTCAACAGGGTTAGCAACAAAAGATAAAGGGGGTTTAATGTCAGTGACTCTGCGAGAGAATGCTGATCTATCAAAATATAATGCCCGAGAGTTTGTAATACAGCTCGAAGCGGAAGGTCCATACAAGAGGATTGATCAATATATAAAGACGTTGGCATATATACCATATGTTGCACATATAGAGAGAGTGGACCTAGATTTCCTAGAGAAAGCCCAGACAACCACAAGTCTAGAGGGTCCCTCTGTCAGAGCAAGAATCTCGCTTGTCATTAC
>CAYRJE010000062.1:0-471 GCA_964424465.1 uncultured Candidatus Saccharibacteria bacterium | reverse complement strand
AAACATATAAAAAGTATTAACGAGAATGTAGATAATAAAAAAATAACATTTGTATGCGTAAGAAAAATTCTATCACAAAAAACATTGGAGGTTTCGCCCCAGAGATGCACTGGGATATTATATTGTTGTGTATGTGTGTGTTAGCTGTGAGTTTATCCTGATATATAGGGTTTTTATATGTATCTTTTGAGAATAATGTCGAACATGTGGAGACAACTACAGCTGCAAACGACACTACTACATATAAAGATGAGGAATCCTTAAAGAAAATTATAAATATGGAGTCTGTTATAGTCGGATACAGAGAGAAAGAGCGTGCATATAAAGATTTGATAAAAGCGTTGGCAATTCGTGCAACAGTGCCTGCGGTAGTGGCAACCACAACCTCAGCCACAACTACCGCGACAACGTCTAGCGTTGCAAGCTCTTCGCTTCGATGATATATATGGTATACGCTCTCGTAGTTCAATG
>CAYRJE010000061.1:0-3455 GCA_964424465.1 uncultured Candidatus Saccharibacteria bacterium | reverse complement strand
TGATACATCGATAGTTCCAGTGCGTAAAACATTTACAGCAGCAACACAACAGTACCTTCTATGGGAAAAGGAACTGCTCGGCTTTTATATCTCTGGACACCCATTGGATAAATATCGTGACATATTAGAAAAACGAGACATTGATATACTAAAAGTACTCACTGAAGGTCAAGAAGAAAAAGTATACATGCTTGGTGGTATCATTGAAAATGTAAAAGAAATACCAACCAAAAAAGATCCCGCAAAACGTATTATTTTCTTTACACTGAAAGACCTGTCGGCAGAAATTGAGGTTGTGGTATTTCCCAAACAAGTGGCTGACGTGCGACCAATTATACAAAATGAGGCCTGTGTTGTTCTAAAGGGTAAATTCTCAATACGAGAGGACAAAAAAGGGCTCGTCTTGGAGACTGTAAAAAAGCTCAACTAAGGACTTGACAATATCGCTATAATAGTATACTGTTAAAAAAGACAGATTAAGTGGTACGCGGTGTGCAGCCGATTAAGACCTCAGCTCGCGGTAGGATTCCAATACCCCCTGAGGAGACAGTCGCCCCCAAAAGACTCTCGGTTGCACCCCTTGGCCCAGACGCTATACAAACTTCATCATCCTCCCCTCAGAGAATGAAGTAAGCGCTGGGCCTTTTTTATTGATAACAGTATGTTTACATATTACCCTTCTCAATTTCCTCACGGAGGCGTTTTACGAAATCAATCATGAAGTGGAGGTTGTGAATTGATGCCAAAGTTCCTGCCAACATCTCTTGAGCTCTATACAAGTGTGCCATGTAACTTCGGGTATAGTTCTTACACGTATAACAATCACACTCTGCATCAATAGGATTCATATCCTCTACGTATTGTGCATTTTTCATATTCAAATTTTGATATCCAAACTCTGCAGAATCATCTCGCATAAATACAGTTCCTGTTCGAGCGTTTCGAGTTGGCATCACGCAATCAAATGTGTCACAACCCTCTTTTACAGCCATGACGATATCAGCAGGCTCACCAATGCCCAATAAGTGCCGAGGCTTGTTCTCTGGCAATATCTCATTGACCCACGCAACCGCTGTCATCATATCTTCTTTGGCAAATGATCCACCAATACCAAATCCATCGAACTCAACTCCGTTGTATTGCATTTCACCAATAACTTTTGCACTTTCTTTTCGCAACTCTTCATGACGTCCACCTTGCACAATTCCAAACAAAGCTTGTTTAGAAAATGCTTCTGTATTGTCGACATGAGTCTTAAGTGACTCCATAGCCCATCGATGAGTTCTATCGAGTGATCTCTTTTGGTATTCAACAGGTTCGTGAGGCGAGGTACATTCATCAAAGGCGAATATAATATCAGCTCCAATTGCTTGCTGAATTTCAATAGATTTTGTTGGAGTAAAATAGTGAGCACTTCCATCGATAATAGATCGAAACATCACACCTTGCTCATCGACTTTTGCCGGTTGTAGTGCAGCCGCATCTGGATCAGCCTTGTGTCCTGTTTGTTGAATAGCAATCTCATCATATCCTGGGCGTGCTTTTGAGGTAAACTTCGTAATATTTTTCCCAAGTGCTACACCAAGTGAAAAGGCTTGGAATCCGCCTGAGTCGGTAAAAGTCGGACCACTCCAACCCATGAATTTTCCAAGGCCTCCATGCTTTTTAATAATGTCATGTCCTGGTTGGAGGTATAAGTGATATGTATTGGCCAACACACAATCTGCCCCGAGATCGCGAACCATTTCAGGTGTTAGACCTTTGATAGTCGCTTTAGTTCCCACAGGAACAAACGCTGGGGTTTTGATTTCCCCATGAGGCGTCTTAATCACACCTGTTCGGGCTCGTGATTTTGTTGATTTGTGTTTGATGATGAATGAGAGTGGACGGTTAGACATGTAGATTAAACCTAACATTATATACGAATCGGTGCAAAACTATTTGTATAGTTCCGAATGCGTACCTATAGCAATTAAGATAATACAGTCCTTGTCAACATATTTGTAAATACATCTATAATCACCTGTAATATTCATACTAAATGCTCCGTCATACGGAGAATGTAACTTATGAATATGCAGAGAAAAATCACGAGAATCTCGAGTAAACAATTTTACCTTTTGTTCAATCCTCTCTTTAAGCGCAAAAGGTAAAACCTTGTATTGCTTCTTAAACTTTTTAGCAAAAATAATCTGCATTGTACTATTCCTCTTGTTTATTCAGCCAATCAAAAGCTTCATCCGCACTCTTAAAAGCAGGTGACCAATCCTTTACTGTCTGCGTAGCAACTTCATCGAGAATGGCAGCCAAGTACGGCGTAGGCTCGTATGTGGCAGCGGAAACATGCAGCTCTCGCGTACTGACAAAATTACGCAAGGTAGCTGTTATAACAGAGGAAAGATTAAAACCCATGGACTCTGCCAGTTTTGCAGCCTGCTCTTTGAGATCTTGATCGATTTTAATATTAATCATAGTTTTTTTCTTCATATATCCAAAGTATATACTCTAGATAGTACGTGTCAAGAAATACTCGACATGATTAGGTTAGCACTTACCTGATTGCTGATAGATGAGAGAAGCTGGCTAGGCATAAATCGAATATGGCACGGATAGGTTAATATATGAATCCTGTTTTGACAGCTATCACTAGGTACAAAAAGAAACCTCCATATACTAGAGGAAGAATTAGTAAAAATAAAGTTAACTTAGATTCTCGGCCAAATCCTCGGACACAAAGAAAAGCAATAATACTTAGAATAATAAATATCACATGTATAGCTAGATATGGGATATACATATACCAACCATCAAGCAGTGATGATTTTGCAATCCAAAAAATTTGTATGACGTTCAACACAATGAGAATATTTGAGATCCATTTTCTCATATTATTTTCTCTCTTTAATCTCCTTTTGCAGCAATACTATAACATCCGAGATAGTCTTTGGATCCATTTTCTCTGTTCGACCCTCAAGACTCATCTCTCCTGATGCCATTTCTTTATCACCGATAACCATTACATATGGAATCTTTTCTGTTTTAGCATTTCGCACTTTCTTTCCTAGACTGTCGCCAGATTGATCGATCTCAGCTCGGATTCCTGCATTCTTCAGCTCTGTGTATACATCGTGAGCAAAGTCAGCCTGTCGATCTCCGATTGGTACAACTTTGATCTGAACTGGTGAAAGCCATGTTGGAAATGTTCCCGCATAGTGTTCGATAACCACACTCAAGAATCGTTCGATGGATCCCATGATCGCTACGTGCAACATCACCACATCTTCTTTTTCACCTTTCTCATTTACACATGTAAGTTCAAATCGTTTTGGTTGCACAAAGTCGAGCTGAATAGTCGCAACTTGATGTTTTCGTCCAAGTGCATCTTTGGCCATGAAGTCAATCTTAGGACCATAGAATGCAGCCTCTCCAGGACCGTCAATCCAGTTTTTTGTATG
>CAYRJE010000060.1:0-3482 GCA_964424465.1 uncultured Candidatus Saccharibacteria bacterium | reverse complement strand
TATGGTATAACAGCTAAGCAGTTTGGAAGATATATCAAAGAGGTTATTGATTCAAAAACAACTCATGGTACAGAAGAGTTGTATAAAAAACTTGAGACTCGACTTGATAACATTGTATACCGACTAGGACTTGCAAGTACTCGACGATTTGCTCGACAATTGGTATCGCATGGTCATATTTTGGTAAATGGTATAAAAAGTACTGTGCCTTCAACAAAAATCTATGAAGGAGATGTTGTATCAGTACGGGAAGGAAGTAAGAAGACAAAAGCATTTGCTGATGTTGCAGAGAAGAGTAAGAATTCTTCAGTACAACCGTGGTTGACATTTGATATTGAAAAGATGTCAGGAACTGTAACCAAATTACCAACACTTGCTGGTCAAGATGTATTATTCGATCTTGGGCAAGTTCTAGAATTCTCAAAGCGATAGTTTCGTCCACTATCGATAATATTTATAAATTATCTAACAACCAAATTTATGATCCATACATCAATTGTATTGCCATCAAAACCAAAAGTTCTTAAGGAGAAAGGTAATAGTGGTAGTTATGAAGTAGAAGGTCTATATCCTGGATATGGACATACACTCGGAAACTCACTTCGACGTATCATCCTATCATCACTTCCAGGTGCAGCTATCACATCTGTGAAGATTGCGGGTATTCCACATGAATTCTCAACAATCAAGGGTATAAAAGAGGATGTGATCAATATTATCTTGAATCTTAAGCAAGTAAAGTTTGCTGTATCAGGAGATGAAGATGTTGTTCTAACTTTGAAATCAAAGGGTATTGGAGAGGTTACAGCTAAAGACATAGATGCTGCTGGACAAGTTGATGTTCTGACTAAAGATGTGCACATTGCAACTCTTACAGAGAAGGATGCAATCTTAGACATGGAGATTACTGTATCAAAAGGTATTGGATATGTTCCAAAGGAAATGTTGCAAAAAGAAAGAGTGTCAGTTGGAAGTATTGCACTTGACGCTGCATTTTCACCTGTTGTACATGCATCATATGATGTAGAGCAAATGCGAGTCGGCGATAGAACTGATTTCAACCGATTGATCATGAATGTGCAGACTGATGGTTCAATGTCTCCAAAAGAGGCTTTTGAGAAGTCTATTGAAATCATGATTCATCAGCTAAAATCTATTATCAGTTTCGTAGATCCTGTTGAAGAGATTAAGGCACCTACAGCATCACACACTGAGGCACGACGAGTTGTAGCTGAAGAAGAAGAGGTTGTTGATAAAGAAGCTCTTGATGATGTGCTAAAAACTCGAATTGAGTCTTTGCAAATCGGGCAACGAACTATTAATGCGTTGATAGAGGCAAACATCAGAACTGTTGGTGGTCTAATCCGAAAGAAAGAGCAGGACATACTAGATATTGACGGTATCGGTTCTCGAGGACTTGAGGAATTAAAGGAAATTTTGGCCGGATTTGGTCTTTCAATGAAAGAATAAAGAGTCCTGACATTCTCTTGATTTATTAACAAAATTAGGTTATATTTTAAAAACTATGAGACATCATAACGCAAACAGAAAATTCGGACGAGGCAGAAATCAGAGAAAAGCTTTGATTCGTTCTCTTGTACGTGAGCTTTTTGTACACGGAAAGATTGAGACTTCAGAGGCTAAAGCTAAAGAGATTCGACCATATGCTGAAGATTTCATTACTAAGGCTAAGGTTGATACTGTAGCTTCACGACGAGATGTACTACGAAGAATGGCTAACAATGATATCGTAGGAAAGTTGTTTGCAGAGATTGCTCCAAAATACAAAGAGCGAGCGGGTGGATATACTCGAATTATCAAGACAGGGCCACGATTAACAGATGGTAGTCGAATGGCTATTATTGAGTTGGTATAGTAGCTAGGTTATATATACATATATGAAATACACAATTGACGCAACAAATAAAAAACTAGGACGAGTAGCGCAAGAGGCTGCTTCCTATCTAATGGGTAAAAACTCAGTTGATTTTGCACGAAATGTTGTTCCACAAGTGAAAGTTGTTGTTGCAAATGCAGCTCTGCTTGATATTAATGAGAAGAAAAAGGATGACAAGTATTATCTTACATATTCAGGATATCCAGGAGGACAAAAGAAAGAGTATCTAGGTGACTTGATTGATCGACGTGGCGCAAGCGAAGCGGTTATTCGAGCTGTCTCAAGAATGCTTCCAAAAAATAAATTGCGAGATAAGATGCTTCTTAATCTTGAAGTTACAAATTAATATTTTATATAATCATTACAATGGCTACAAAATCAGAATCTATCTGTAAATGATGTTGACTATAAGGTGTATTTTAAAACTAAAGAACTTCAAGATACAGCTATCGAATCTCTAACTAAGATTCTACCTGAGAAAGCGTTTGCTATTACAGTTAAAGCTAATGGAGGTGGAATCAATGGACAAGCTGAGTCAGTACGACTTGGTATTGCACGAGCCCTAGAAGTATTTGATGCAGAACTTCGAGCACCTCTTAAAAAAGAAGGTTTCCTAACTCGAGATGGTCGAGCTAAAGAACGACGAAAGTTCGGTTTGAAGAAGGCTCGAAAGGCTGGACAGTGGAGTAAGCGATAAAACATTCTTCGTTTCGAGATTCCCGTCCTCGTCGCGAGCAGCCGCTCCTGCGGAGGAACTCTCCACTCATCATGTTTTTGAAACAAAAAATCACCCGAGAGGGTGGTTTTTGTTTTGGGGAAAGATGTGTGGCATTGTGTGCTCAATCTCAGAAATGTATCTGAGTGAACGTTATTGAATATGGATGAATCTTTTTACAATTGGCTTATCGGTGAATTTAAAAAACAAGCGAGTGGTCGCCTGCGTCCAGAGCTATTGGCTGCTTTAAAATCTACGCGAAGTGCACTTCAGAGTAGTCTAGCAGGGAGGCTTCCTGAGTTCGGCAGTGTGTATACCTCAAATACTGGAAAGTCCCCCGACTTTATTTCAGCTTCAACGGAGGCAGCAGAAATTGTTGCCCGAATGCTCCGTGACTTTGCTCATGATTTGGCAGCGTTGCCTGCTTCGGTCGCAGACATTGATGCTATGGCGTAGGGCAACTCCTGTGTACTAAGCAATGACTCCCAGGAAAGTCATTTCACACAACTCAAAACAAAACCGCCACCTGGGGCGGTTTTTCATTTGGGAAATATACTCCTGAGCCACAAGGGTTCCATAGCAATGAAGTATAAGAAAAACCCATAGCCGTCCGGAGACGGTTAGGGTTTTGAGTTTCGGAGAGTCTTAATCTTCTCCCAATGTGAGTGGGGCGGCTGCAACCATGGCATCAACCTCACGATCTAGATATTGACGCAATGTGCATAGTGAGTCCGGATTGAGTGTGTCGTAGATTGTCAGGGCTTGGTGGTGGGTCAGGTCAAAACAATATGCGTACTGTACGTGTTCTGAAGGTCTTGCATCACCGGTCTTCAAACCTTGTTGTCCATCGATTATTGGGCGACCATAGAC
>CAYRJE010000059.1:0-3547 GCA_964424465.1 uncultured Candidatus Saccharibacteria bacterium | reverse complement strand
GCTTTTGATGTAGGTCTTGCCCCAAAGGCTCAAATATACAACCTTGCTGTTCCTCTTAGTAAAGAGGTTGCCGGAAAGTATAAAGTTTTTGATAGTAAATTCACTCAGAGTATAATAAAACTTACTCGATTTAGGAGTGAGCAATTTCATCTTAGGGAGTACCCATCTATATTTGAATTGGCCAGAGTAGGCCAACATCGAAAATTTGAGAAAGAGGTGCAAATGGCGTGTAATGCTTACTGGGCAAGTATGACTATGCGAAAGCAAGTCTTGTACGATAATGCTGCAAAAATAGGCGCGGTATTTTCAATATTGGAGAAATATCCTCCCAGCGCAAAATGGATCATCTTCACAAAAACAACTGCCTTTGCGGAGAAGATAGCTGCACAAGTACCAAACAGTGTTGTGTATCATTCAAAGCAAAAAACATCCCAAAGAGAAGAAGTTTTAAAGGCTTTTAGTGCTGGGGATAAAACTAGATTAATTGCTGTTGATGCTTTAAATGAGGGCTTAGATATACCAAGAGTATTTGGTGGAATCTGTGCTTCAGGAGTATCGACGTTATTAACAAATCGCCAACAGCTGGGCAGAATCATTCGTCCTGAAGAAGGTAAAACGCCTATATTTTTTAATTTATACACGATTGGAACTGTGGAAAAGACTTGGATAGAGAAAAAATTCATCAATTCTAAATTAACACCCATATGGCTAAACCATTTGGCCGAGGTGCAAACCGGCTTACGCAGTATATAAGGATGAGGGGAGCATTGCTTCCGAGTCAACTCGACGAACATCGAGCAGGTCAGGTTCGTGAAGAGCAATGTGTTTTTTGTTTCAATCCGCATACTTATATTCCTTTATTCCATTACCCTTTAGGTGGTGGTGAAACACCAGAACGTGTCCCAGGAATATTTGTTTGTGATGATTGTGATAATATAATTGAAGCAAAACTAAGAAGCGGCACAAATACGAAAACCATAGGTCTGTTTAATGATATACAAACATTTGTGTCGCAGGGGGTTTTCCCTGACCACACTTATGAACATTATCAACACCTAAATGAAGAGATTGAGCCAAACGCAAAGGAAAAAAAATTATCCTGTATCTTCTGCAAGATGCCACAACGTATAAATGTATCTGATCCCTATACTAAAGAGTTTTGTCAAGAGATAGATACTCCTATGGGAGCTACTCAAAATTGGCTTGATGGTGGTAAGGTACTTATATGTTTATCCTGTGTAAAACTCATTGAGGATGAATTAAAGCAATTCAGAATAGGAACTATCGAAGATTACATAGAAACATTTACAGAAGTGGCTATTTGTCCTGTTTGTGATGGTAACTATCTGATTACAAAATTTGAAGACGAAGTTAGGGCACAAAATGGTACCTTATTTAAGCATATGTGTGGAGCTTGTACGTATGAGCTGTTAACAAGTGATTCGCGGAAACTTCATTATGCTGGACACGATATGCGCCAACTATATAAAGCGCGTACCGATAATTTTGAAGCTAATACAGCAGTTGTTCGTCATAAGGAAGAGATATGTGAATCTTGTGGTCAATATATTCTTGTTGATCTTACATTGATTCCGGAATATGAGGCAGCGCAGTATTTCGACACGAGCAGTAATTACATTTGTGAATGTTGTTCAAAACATGGCGGGGGATATCCACCGTTAGTTATGAAACTTGAAGCACATACCCTACGCTTTTATAAGGATGATACTGGAAAATTTACTCTGGTGTATTGGTCAACTGGAGACTCAAGGATTCTTTCTGTAAGAGAAAATGTATCACCAGAAGTAGCCAAGCAAGAACTTTTTGCTCTTTTACCTTCAACCACGTTACTTGATGAGAACTCTGATATATAAGGGCATTCACTCCTCTGGAAATTTTGATCTAAAACTGAATATATTTGAGACAAGTAGCAAAGAGATTTATCTCTATTATTTCATATTACAGAATGATCGTGTGCTGGAGCGCCAAAAATTAGTGGTAACCGATAACATGTACACTACTTTACTCGACGTCATAAGAAAATTTCATAGCTATGCCGACGGACAAATCTCATAGATTTTTAGCCCAGATAGAGCTAACAAAGGCGCATGGTGAAGTATATGCAAAACTATCTCTGTATAAAACTAGGATCAGGGCCGCAGATGGATTACAGCGCTATGGAGCAAAACTCTCTTTGCGGAATAAAAATAATGCGTATTTTCATAGTAAAACCTTTGGGCCTATGTTATCTTTGTTTGACCTCATTCAAAAAGCCCTTGCATATGCTGAAGACAAACACTAAATTTCCTAATGAGTATTTTCGAATGGCTATGCACTATAGAAACGCCTATGGAAAGATCGGTGGATTAGTAGAGATAGAAGAAGATGGAGAATTATTTCATGCTTCAATTACTTTATATTATTTTGCTGGTGAACCAATAGCTTTTGAAAGTCAGGGTTCTTATGACTACCACACACTTCTAAAATCAAGTATAAGGGCGCTGTATAGACTATTTCAAGAACAAGATTGTGAAGCTATCTTTATGTGTAGCAACTCTAGTGGAGCATACCCTACTACAGAATAATGGAAAAACGAATATTCTCTGGCACACTAAAAACAAAAGACCTGCAAACAACCTTTTGGGCGGACTCCTATAGTGTTATTTTCTCTATTCGTTACACTCAAAAAGGACGGTCACATCTACTACTACATTCCTTTCCTTATTTGTCTTATTTTCAATGTATTTGGGACGCAACCCAATTAATGGAGCGTATACAGGAATACTTTGATAGCACAGAAGTGTCCTTAGAAGTCAATGAGGAATACGCAGACACAAAGCAGATACATTATTCAAAACATATTTTAAATTATGTCTCAATTACCCTTAACGCTGCCTATATACAGGCAATTGAAAGAAGACAGGATCTCGGTCGAATCATACCTCGTGCTGTGGTACCTAAGCACGGGAGAGTTAACACAACCGAGTATCGAAGAAAACTTGATAATAGAAAATCTAATCTCCCAAAAACTTTGCACAGAAACACACTTGTTGGATGCTGGTCACGTTTTTCTCTCACGCTACTTAACCCTCCTGCCTAACGAGGCCACAGCTACTTACACAGAAGATTTTGAGTTGTTCTGGAAAACCTTCCCAGCATCCGATAAGTGAGATCGATTTGGAGAAACAAGAAAATTAAGGCAGAACAAAAAGGAAACCTATGCGCAATATTTGTTAGCCTTAAATAATCTGTCTGCTCCTGAACTACAGGAAGCTCTTGAAATAGAGATAAAGAATAAGAAAGAGTCCCCATCTCTTTCCAACCCTTTTAAATACATGAAAGCATCAGTCAATTGGTTAAGCGACTAGGAATAAGAAAACATAGTTTTTCCTGTTTATACTTTAGAAGAAGATAATGGATTGTTATAATGGAATATAGACACATTAGTTATGGAGTTAACTCAACCCTAGAATACATAAAGAAGAGACAGAGTGGTGAGATAAAATCCTTGAAGACTTCGTTTTCTAAACTAAACTCTGTACTTATG
>CAYRJE010000058.1:0-3570 GCA_964424465.1 uncultured Candidatus Saccharibacteria bacterium | reverse complement strand
AGATATCTTATCTGAAACAACTTTTAACACTGTGACATTACCAATACCGCGTGTCGGTGTGTTGATGGTTCTTTTGATATCTGTGACAGAATCTCTGTTTAGAGCCGCCCTAAGGTAGGAAATCATGTCTTTTATTTCTTTTCGCTCGAAGAATTTTGTTCCCAATACTTGATAAGGTACTCCATAGAATAAACAGGCTTCTTCAAGGGCTCGAGATTGGAAATTTGCACGATACAAAACAGCTATATCTTTCGGAGAAGATCCGTTCTGTATATATGTCTTTATTTCCTTTGCTATATAATGACTTTCGTCAGTTTCATCTAAGCCTGTGTATATTGTAATTTTATCCCCACCCTCTTTTTCTGTAAACAAGTTCTTCTTTTTTCTGCAAATATTTTTTTCAATTATCGAATTTGCGGCTTCTATAATATTGCCGGTTGATCTGTAGTTTTGTTCAAGAAGTACCACCTCAGTTCCTGGAAAATCATGTTCAAACTCGAGTATGTGTGAAATATTTGCACCTCTCCATGTATATATTGTTTGATCAGCATCACCAACCACTGCAATATTTTTTAATGTACCTGCCAATAGTTTACATAATTCATACTGAATAGGGTTGGTATCTTGATACTCGTCGACATGTATATACTTCCAAAGGTTGTTGCAATACTCTCGTACGTCTGGAAACTCTTTAAGGAGTCGCACTGGTAACATGAGTAAATCATCGAAATCTACAGCTTTTTCTTTGCGTAATGCTCTATCATACTCTGCCCACACTGTAGCAGCTATTTCGTCTCCATACCCTTTTTTATTAAGCTGCACTTTACTTGTGAATTCTGCCAAAGAGACATTATTCCCTTTCTGCTTTGAAATAATGTTCAATATTTTTGAAGGTTCTATTTTTTTAGGATCATGACCTCTCTCAACCAATATATCTTTTACTTTCTTCTTACTGTCATCTCTGTCTAATATTGTCACATGTCGACTGAGTCCAAATTTGTGTCCAAATTTTTTCAATAAATATACACCTAGACTGTGAAAGGTTGATACAAAAGGTTGGTTTGTACCTGTAAATACCTGACCACCTTCTCGATGTGATGACAATGCGTGGGATACACGCTCTTTCATTTCTTTAGCTGCTTTGTTGGTAAATGTAATAGCTAGGATGTTTTCAGGTGCAACACCTTTTAGTGTTAGGTGTAGTATTCTGGTGGTTATAGTCTTGGTTTTACCTGCCCCAGCTCCTGCGATAATCAAAAGCGGCCCCTCAGTCTTGAGTACCGCTTTTTGTTGAGCTTTATTTAATGTGTCTATGTAAGAAGTATCCATTCACACATTATACACGCTCTGAGGTTGCCTGCTTCTTTTCAGAATCCAACACGTGTTTTATGACTTCTTTTTTTAGTTTTGTGAATGACTCTTTATCTGACTTTTGTACTGTCTTTAATCGTTCGACAAAT
The DNA here is from genome assembly GCA_964424465.1 of uncultured Candidatus Saccharibacteria bacterium. Lineage (GTDB taxonomy): Bacteria > Patescibacteriota > Minisyncoccia > Phycocordibacterales > CAIZLB01 > CAIZLB01. The sequence continues at coordinate 2,110 of CAYRJE010000058.1, read as the reverse complement.
TCTGTTAAGTAGTCTATATACATTTGTTGGTTTGTGTGGAGTGTGTTGTAGTGCTCTTGGAGCGCTGCGAGCATGTTTTCGTTATCACTTTGATCTTCTGCTGCTTTAATGATCTCATCTGCAGTTGTTTTTGCAAATGTCTTGGGATCAAAAGTGCTTTGTGTTTGCGATAGTTTCATATGTTGTAATGGTTTCTACTTATAATGTTGGAATGGTCGCATTTATCTCATCTCGCGCACTCTCAAGTTTCCTCCTTGCAATAACAGGTAATGTGTTTAGATTAATTCTGAATTCGATGGCTCGCACAATTGACATTGCAGCTTCCCTTTTATCTGCTGCCGACATTATGTCTAGGCTAATGTTTTGCAATGTATACAATCGTCGTGCAACAACTTCATGTAGATTTGCCCTTGGATCAGATGAACCTTTTTTGATCTTTTGGAGCTCTACAAGGTGGCGTTTTTTGGCAAATACTTTTCGCGTCTCTCGGATTCTGTCTTCTATTGAAGTAGGTGGTCTAGTTGTAATAGCGCTTACCTTCTCATCCCATACAGTCTGCATTTGTGTTAGTTCGGTATCAATAGCTCTTAGTCTGTCTATAGATAAGGCGTCTGTAATCTGTATGTTATCCAATCTGTTGAGTGTGTTTTCGATTTGAGTTAAAAACACTCTCTCTTGTATTTCTGCTACGACGGCAGATCTTTGTCTGCGCACTACGGTTATCAAGTCTTCTTCGGCAGCATCGGTTGTTTGACCAAGTTGTGCAATAGTCTCTCGGTCTCTTTCCACATGTTTATGTTCAGTCTGTGCAATATTTTTCGCCTTTCTTTGGTAATCCCTTGTACTTGTCTCGTTTTGACTTAAGGTTGTCATCAACTCTGTAAATATCTTTTCCATGGCTACCTCATCAGCAATATTGGCTAACCGCGGACCTCTATGGTGTTTAAAGTTCATATATTGTCTGAGTAGGTTCATTTTATCTCTGGCTTGTTGTACTTCTCCTGGTATGAATTTTGAACCTGCTTGCTGAGGAACGAGTCGATTTTTTTGTAATGCTTTAATCATGAACACAAAACCATCTCTCTTCTCAGCTTTTTTGCTAATCCCTCCCCTTGCAAAAGAAGATACACTTTCTTGCAGCGGTCTGAATATGTTCATCTTTCTTAGAAAACCTTTTACTTTTATCCCTATTTTACCCAACCCACCAATCTTGGTATGCTCCAAAGGGTTTGTACCTCGTGCAATCTCATAGCGGTCATATATACGATCTAATGCACCATCAGTCTTTAGTGTGGGACTAGCTTCAGCGTAAAATGTGAAGTTCTCTGACATGTCTGCTAGGAATGATTCCAGTTTGGTAATGTTTCCTCTTGTAAATTCTGCAGGATCTTCTTCTACTAAATCCATAGCATCTCCGATAGAAACTTTTTGATCTCCTCTTAGGCCTAAGACTCGGGTTTGTATTTCTATCTTCCTCTCCAGTTCTTGTATATCTTTTTTATACTCTTTTGATCTCTCAATTTTGAGTATTAACTGCTCAAGACTGGCTTTACCAGCCGCACCTTCTCTGAATACATCATATTGTATTTTTTTAAACGCTTGAATTCGTAGATCTCTTAGGGTTACATCGTCTATTTTATCATCTGTGCTGGTGTGAACTCTCTCTTTTCTCCTTTTTTGTATTCCGAGTGCTGCATCAAACTCCCCTTCGTGTATAAGCTCTAAGGTTTTGCTTAGTACAGCTGATTGTTCTAGATATAGCTCATACAACTCATCAAGACTCATCTCAGCAAAAGATCCTTCTGGGTAGTTTTCTCCGTTAAATCTCAATTCAACATCTCGATACCAAGCATCAAAAGCTCTATCGTCACGTATCTCGTCTCGTACTACCACTGGTAAGGTGATCATGTCTTCAAATCTCATTGGTGGTCTCGGTATTGGAGGTGGTATTGGCATTGGTATTGGTGGAGGGGTTGCAGGTATAGGTGGAGGTGGTACTGGTACGGGTGGAGGGGTAGGCTCCGGTGGTATTGGTGGAGGGGTTGCAGGTATAGGAGGTGGTGTGATTGGTTCTGGTGGTATCGGTGGAGGAGTTGTACGTCGTCTAGTT
>CAYRJE010000057.1:0-3715 GCA_964424465.1 uncultured Candidatus Saccharibacteria bacterium | reverse complement strand
GTTAGAATTGCAGGCTTGGGTGGATTACTCGTACCCATACTATTGCCAATAATTCTGTATATACACGGTAAAAAAAGAAAAGATGCTTTTTCTATTCGTGTTGCAATAGCAGTCGCTCAAGCCACAATAATTTCTTGGATTATTGTTGCAGTGTATAAAACATTCACAGGACGAACACAGCCAGGCTTTGGATCAATGGGAAATACCGTAGATACAAGTCATAATTTTCAATTTGGTTTCTTTGAGCACGGAATCTTCTGGGGATGGCCTTCTCATCATACTGTAGTTGCCGTTGCTGCCGCCACAGTGCTCTACCTTGCCTTCAAGCGCCCATCAGCCAGATTCGGTGCATTCATCTGGGCTGCAATTGTTGCTACCGGAGCATCAGTTGGATTTCATTGGTTTTCTGATGTTGTGGCAGGAGTAGTGGTTGGTGTGGTGGTAGGAATAGCAGTTTGGAGAGATGTTAGGTAGTACACTTGACAATGATTGTCATACACCTACCTCCCAATCAACATCATCACCAACCCTACAATCTGATCTTTATCTTTTGGATCACTCTCAGCCACCAACAAAGTCAAAGCTGTTAGTGCTTCTGGGGTAATCCGTGCAGTGTTCAATACCTTGGCTTTTTGTAAAAACCAGACAAATGAAAATGCTCCACTCCTCTTGTTTCCATCGACAAATGGATGATTTTTCACAATAAAATACAACAGATGTGCAGCCTTTTCCTCTACACTTTCATACATATTTTTACCTCCAAAAGATTGGAAAATATTTCCAACAATTCCTTCGATACTCTGTTTATCTTTTTGAGTTGCAAATAGTTCTGTAGCTTCATTTTTTAATAGAAGTTCTTGCTTTAATTCTAGTATTGCATTATTCAACTCTTCACCACTCAACCTGACTTGTTTTTTGGTTAAACTCTTTTTGGTAAATTCTGACTTATCATATGCATCAAGCGAAAACCACGTATGTGCAAATAACTTTATAAGCTCAAGAGTATCCTCACTTGAAATAGATTCATTTGCAGGTAGCATACGTCTGACATTTTCCACCGCCTTTAAAAAGGCATCATAATTCTTGCTGATGCGATTTGGATTTATGGTATACCCGTCTAATACATGAGACTTTAGAGTTTTTGTTGCCCATTGTCGGAATTTAATAGCTTTTGATGAGTTTGACCTGTACCCTACAGCCAGTACTATATCCAATGAATATATTTGAACAGGTTTATCTGATTTTGCAATGTGCATTTTTTGCACATTACTTTTTTCAGCAACTTCTTTGTCTTTAAAGATGTTCGAGATATGCTTTGTAACAACAGATCATCAATACTAAATACATCTGCTATCTGAGCCTGTGTGGCCCACAAAGTCTCCTTATCTGCATCAATACGAAAATCAATGTTCCCTTTTGAGTCTTTGTATATTGCTATTTGTTTGTTTTTAACTGTCTTCAACTTATTCATTAAATGATTATACCACCAGGGTCAAGTGGTAGTATTCACCACACACCTATGCTAATATTACCCAAATATGAAAATACTCTTCGTGTGCCGAGGTAATGTTGGAAGAAGTCAGATGGCAGAAGCATTATTCAAACAACAAACAACAGATCATGAGGTTCTTTCTGCGGGGACTAGAGTTGTGAGTAAAACTGGTGAGAGTCGACACGGTCAAACACTTAGAGACCTTATGCCTGCAGCAGATAATGTCATCCTCGCACTTCGTAAGAAAGGTATTGAAGCGGCAGAGAATACCAGAACTCAATTAGATGAGGAAATGGTTTCTTGGGCCGATATTATTGTGACTATGGCCGAACCTAATACAGCGCCAGATTATTTAGCTAATTCGCTAAAGGCAATATATTGGGATGTGAAGGACCCTAAAGAAACAACTCTTGCTGAACACGAATCAATACTGCAAGAAATCGAGGTTTTGATTCATGATTTTATAGAGAAAAACAATTTGTAGGCTATTGACCAACATCGTAAACAGTGTTACTTTAACCGAGTAGCACTTTTTTCATTTCACCCTCAACACATCACCCACATAGAAAAAAATGAACACACCGCCCACCACCCCGATACAATGCATCCAATGTGTAATTGATATACATCTTCTGGGCTATATCATCAACACCTTGCTCAGAGTCGGGACTAATCCAAGTGTTGAGGTTCGTCCTAGGCCTGACAACTTCATTGGCGACAAGGTACTCCTAACCTTCACTCCAACCACAGACACAAGTCATGACAGTGTCAAAGCTTTTCTGGAGAGGTTGCAGACGGCAGCCAGCAATTCAGTGACATTGCTACCTATCAGTGTATAAACCACACCCTCACCCCATCACGCCATCTCAAAGGTTCAATACCTGCGAGGTGGTTTTTTATTTACCCAAAACCTTCATCAATTTAGCGCCTTCCGCCACTGTAACTGTGTGTATACTGCGAGATGAAATATATTCAACAATCCTCTTAAACATCTTTGGACTACAGCCATAATATTTCATTGTTTTAGTATTGATCTGGTGGAACATCAATATAAGCCAAAGGTTTCTTTTCTGTGCTTTATTAATCCAATGTTTTATTACAAAAAAAGGAACCCATCTGAATACAGGCTGACACTTTAGTGTATACAGATCAGAGTCCGCACTATTGTACCCAAACTTTGTAGTTCGCGCACAAACATACCCTGCATCTTTAACTTTTTCTATCACCCTTGCATTATATGCCCCGTACGGATACACAAATGTCGAGGCCTCTATACCCATTTCCAATAATACTTTTTTCGAATCATGCACCTCCTCGACAATCTGACTCTCTGGTATTTTTGATAATTCAGGATGAGACTTAGTGTGAGAACCAATTTCATGTCCATCTTTTAGCAACTCAACTATATCACTCTTTGACATGTAATAATCCTGAGTGTCATCGAGATGGTTTGTAATTACATAAAATGAAGCTCTAATATTGTGCTTCTTTAATAATTCTTGAGCCCCTTGTTTTTGACTCATATAGCAGTCATCAAATGTTAATGTGATCATGTTTTCTTAGTCTAACTCAAATATGTCACTTCCTCAAATTTGCCAAGATTCCCCCCCCCCAAAAAAAATCACACATAGGTATATACTTACTCTATATGAAAAAAGTTTCAATAATACTCATCGCCGTCATTCTAATAATCATAGGATTTTTAATATACAGAACCAATCTCACAGCCCAACCTGTTAAACAAGATTTGTCACACGATGGCATATATACCATAGCTGGACAAAAAATCACATTGAAGAATGGTGTCTCAGAGAAAGGGGTCAGATATTTTGGAAATGATCTGCAGCATGACTTGAATGAAGACGGTCGACTCGATACAGTTTTCTTCATAACACATGAAACTGGAGGTAGTGGTACTTTTTATTATATTGTAGCGCGACTCGATACAACAAACGGACCAGTTGGTTCAGATGCTGTATTTTTAGGAGATAGGATTTCTCCGCAAACTATTACATTGGACGAAGGAAAAACAACCCAAGGGACTAATAGAAAAAATGTTATCGTCGCTAATTATGTAGAAAGAAATCCTGGGGAAAGATTTGTTGTTCCACCATCGGTTGGAAAAAGTATGTGGCTAAAGTTGGATCCGGAGACAATGCAGTTTGGCGAAGTGGCACAGGGGTATTAGAGTGGAGGGGTTTTATTTCCAGAGAATTGACGACA
>CAYRJE010000056.1:0-3745 GCA_964424465.1 uncultured Candidatus Saccharibacteria bacterium | reverse complement strand
TACCCCGTTCTTTTCAGATGAGTGGGCTTTTGCTGGGTATGTGCATGATGTCACAACCCAATACAGATTACCCAATCTTAATCCTCTAGTTGAAGATTCGCGACAGCTATATAATTTTTTATCGCCATACATTATTCTTGTTGCAGGATTGGTTGTATCGACTGGACTAGATATCTTTGCCCAATACTGGATACTAGTTTTGATATTCCAAATATTTTTCCTCTATACGTGTTTTGTCTGGTTTAGATCATGTTCTATTTCCACAGAGTGGAGTGTTGTTGGGATTGCACTCTTGATGCTTATACCACAGAGCAATATTCTCCCTGGTATATGGGTGATGTTGCCAGCTTTTGTTGCACTACCTTTTATATTTTGGGCATATAAAAACTTTGCTGAATATAATTTTACATTATCATATAGATATAAGATATATGGCTGGTTACATGTGCTGTTGGCAAGTGTGTTGTACCCGCCGTATGCTGTTTTGATAGCTATATACGCATTTTTTGCACTGTGTATACGACTCCGAACACACGTATTCTACTTGTTAGGTTTTATTGGCACTTTGTGTAGTATGCTTTTGGTATTTCTGTATGCTGCAGATATTCCTGTGCAGTCTGATACTGTTCGAGATGTTATTCGAATTATTATATCAGCGGCGGTACATAAACAATTCGTTATTTCTTCTCCAGTTGTGTGGGAGTTTGTGCCAAAAATATTTTTTATAACAGCATGTATAGGTCTAGTATGTTGGTTTAAAACAAAGAATGTATCGGTGTATGCTAAAGGTGTAAGTGTTGGTCTGATTGTATTTCTTGGAATGCTACTTAGTTCGACATATGTGTGGGGAATAGAGTTGGTATTGAATCATCAGAGAGTGGTATTTTTGATACTGATTGGCATGGTGTTCATGACGATAGTATTGGGTGAGCACATCACTCGTTCTATGTTGTATAGAAATAGTATCTTACTCACATTGGTTATCGGTCTGCAAATTATCTCAATGACGCTAGTGCCTTATACAAAAATGGTCAAATGGGATGGTGTAACAATTCACCATACTTCTGTAGATAAAAAAATAGAATCTCGACCTTTGGCTACTGATCTACTGCCAGTCATATCGTCAGGTCGGGTAGACGGGTTAGATGTAGGAACCTCAACGGCTAGATTTTTGGCAGCCCCGTATGTAAGTTTGGCTATCGGTGCTATGACATCTTTGCAACCCATCTCGACAGTAGAATCATATGTATCTGTAGCAGGGTATCAATACGCTGATTTTATGCGACTTACGAATTGTGAACAGCGATATTCCAAGGCTAAAGAACTTGGACTGACATATGTTGTGGTCCATCATACTGAGAGGGTTATGTTGGATTCTTGTACACAATTTGGCCTATATAAAGATTTGGGGTCTACCTATGTTATCTATAACATAGGGGTTGATAAATCCAAAAAATAGTGTATACTTCGGTACATTATGACATACACACTACACGCAGAGAAAATCGTTGCAGGTCTTGATATGACAGGTAAGATGAAGGCTGTTTGCTACGGAGCAAAGTTTCCATCAACACCGATTGTTGTTGATGCAAAAGAGTTTTCTAAACTATACAAGGAGGCTGGAGAATCTTCAGTTATTACTCTAAAAGGACTTGATTCGGACCAAGATGTTTTGATACATGATATACAAAAAGATGTTGTAAAAGGTATTATCTTCCATGCTGATCTGTATGTTGTTGAGAAAGGTAAAAAAGTTCAGGTTCATGTTCCACTTGTGTTTACTGGTGTATCAAACGCGGTAAAAGCATTAGGTGCTGACCTTGTGAAAGTTATGCATGAGGTTGAGGTTGAGGCAGAGGCTAAAGATCTTCCACATGAAGTTGAGGTTGATCTGTCAAAGCTTGCCGAAGTTGAAGATCATATCACAGTAGCAGATCTACCTGCTATCAAAGGTGTTACATTTGTTACTGGAGCCGAAGAGGTTATCGCTATTGCAGCTAAGCATAAAGAAGAGACTGAGGAGGCTGTAACTGAGATCGATATGTCGGCTATCGAAGTATCTGATCAAAAAGGTAAGAAAGAGGAAGAAGGAGCTGTTGCGGAATAATAACAAGGGTCTGTTCATAAAAGAACAGACCTTTTTATTTTCCTCACACTATGATGAGTTTTTGATGAAGTGTGTTTGGTCATATCGGTCTAAGTTGCTATAATGAATCATATATATGAAGCATATCCTTTCGACCGTTTTGATTGTTGCAGCTTTTTGGTTTATAGGAACCACTAAGGTTCAAGCTTTAGACTGCAGTGTTCCAGAGAATAGAGATCAGTGTCTTGCTGAGCTGGCCCAGATCGAGTCTGAGATAGCTGGTCTAAAAACTCAAACTGGTAAGCTTGAGAGTGAAGCCGCATCAATTGCTCGTGATAAAAAACTACTTGAAATTGAAATTCAACAAGCCAAACTCCAGATTAAAGCCAGAGAACTTTCGATTGCAAAACTGGGTAAGGATATATCCACTAAAGAGAAGACTATTACAACATTACAGAATCGCATCGTAAAAACTAAGGATAGTTTAGCTGAGACAATACGTGCGAGTTATGAACTCGATAATTTTACTATGGTGGAAGCACTGCTGTCGCAACAAGACATGTCTTCTTTTTTTCAAGATATAGATGCGTATGCTTCGATACACTCTCGTATTAAAGATGAGATAGGATATATTGTGAAAGACAAAGCTGATCAAGAAAAAGAGAAAGATTCTCTCGGTCAAAAACGAAATGAAGAGTATGATTCCAAATATAAAATAGAAGAACAGAAGAAAATAGTAGAGAAGGCTGAAGCGGAGAAACAACGTCTACTCAACTTGAAGAATAAAGAAAAGGCGCAATACAATCTTGTTATTAGTGAAAAGCAAAAAAAGGTTACAGAGATTAAGAATGCACTCTTTGCTTTGCGTGATTCAGGGTCTATCAAATTTGAAGATGCTGTGAGATATGCCAAAGCTGCTGGTAAAGCAACAGGTGTTCGACCTGCTTTCATTCTAGGTATCCTTAAACAGGAGACAAATATTGGTTCAAATCTTGGTTCTTGCTATCTATCTGACCCAGCTACCGGTGCTGGAGTGGGAGCAAATTCTGGAAAGAGTATTTCAAATGTGATGAAACCTACTCGTGATGTTCAACCGTTTTTGCGTATTACTAAAGCTTTAGGTAAAGACCCGTATAAGACCCGAGTATCCTGCCCATTGTCTATCGGATACGGTGGAGCCATGGGACCCTCACAGTTTATACCCTCTACTTGGGAAATGTTCCAAGATCGTGTGGTGACTGCTCGAGGAGGGGGTGGTATAGCTAACCCTTGGAATGCTCAAGATGCATTTACAGCTACTGCTCTGTACGTGGCAGACCTCGGAGCCTCTGCTCAGACGGCTTCAGCTGAGAGGAATGCGGCCTGCCGGTACTATTCTGGTAAGGCTTGTGGCTCAGTTACAGGCAATACCAGCTATGGAAACTCGGTTATGAACCATGCTTTGAACCTACAGCGGGATATTGATTTAATCACAGAATAATGTATAATAGGGCCTTATGAAGAAATCGATACATCCAACCTATTTTCCCAACGCAACCTTCAGTTGTGCCTGCGGTACCACATATACTATAGGATCTACTAAGGAGACAAGTGCAGTCGAAATCTGTGCTGCTTGCCATCCATTTTATACTGGACATGAAAAAGTGGTAGATACTGCTG
>CAYRJE010000055.1:0-3839 GCA_964424465.1 uncultured Candidatus Saccharibacteria bacterium | reverse complement strand
CAGGATGTATGTCTACATCTGGCTTCAGTTCAACAACTGGTGCTGCATGTAACGGTTCATCATCAAACAACAATGGTGGTGCACTTAGTGGTACAGCTGGTGACATCACTGTTTCTACTTACTCATCTGGTCTTGAGACTCAGGTTGGGGAAGGTTCAAACAATGTGAAAGTTCTCGGTTTCAAAGTTGAAGCTGATGCTGGATCAGACGTATCTCTAAACTCAGTTAAGGTTTCATTTGAAAACGTTGGATCAGGTTCAAAGCGTCTTACACGCTACGCTGATACTGTTTCAATTTGGAACTCAGATGGCACAAAGGTTGGTTCAGCATCAACTGCTGATTTCTCAGAATCTTCAAACGTTTACTCACGATCAATTTCACTTTCAAACGTGATTGTTCGCGCAGACAAGGAAGCTCGCTTCTTCGTTTCAGTAGATGCAGTAGATAATATCGATTCTGCAGACTATTCTTCAGATAGTTGGACCACTGCACTTGAAAGCACTCGTTTCACTGATGCTTCAGGTGCTATCTTGACTGACACTACTTCAGGAATCAGTCGATCTTTCAACTTCACTTCTCTTGCTACTGCAAGTGATTTGGAACTCAAGGTTAACCTTTCATCTTCAAACATGAAGGCTCAGACTGTAAAGGTGTCTACTACTACTAATACTAACAATGTTGAGGTTCTTAAGTTCACATTGAAGGCACAGGGTGGTAATATGCGTATTGATCAACTCCCAGTTCTCATTGATACATCAAACGGTGTTTCAACTGCAGTTTCTGGTGTCACTGGAAATGTAACCCTCAACATTGATGGTTCTACATATAGTGAGTCAATTGCAACAACATCAGCTACTAGTGTTCCAGTTACATTTGATAACCTCGACCTCGATCTTGGTGCAGATGATACTATTACTGGTACTGTTACTGTTGATCTTAATTCTCTTACGGGTAACTATGCTCAAGGAGCAACTGTTAAGGCTTCTATTCCTTCATCATATGTAAAGGCTACAAGTGGTGCATATATTGATGTAGAAGACAAGAATGGTGATCAGCTCGTTACAGGTGACCGTTCAGGTTCAGCTATTGGTGAAGTTATGACTCTTCGTTCTACTGGTGTAAATGCTGTGATGGGAAATCCTTCATACAATCGCACTACAAACACAAGTGGTGATATCACTTCTGTTACATACACAATTCCTGTGGCCGTAACATCATTTGGTAACACTCTCTATGTAGGTCAGTCAGCCCAGGTGGCAACAACTGCAACTGCATCAAATGCATTTGCACTCGCGTTCAACACTGGAGCTGCTGCAACTACAGATGAAGTTACTTCTTCTGCTGCTATCGCTCTCTCATCTTCTGATGCAGTGATCGAAGGTAACGGCTACCGTCTTGATGATGGATCAACTAAGCACTTCACTATGACAGTGACGCTTAATACTCCTACATCAGCGAACAGTAACTATCGTGTAGCTCTCAAGCAGGTTCGAACATTCACTGATGCTGTTCTTGGAACAGGAGCATCAAACAGTGATCTTCTTCCTGTAGAGTCATTCCGAACTGACTACCAGTTCATCAACAACTAATCATTGTCAATGAATAGGTATCTTAGTTAGGTATGCAAAAAACCACCCTCCGGGGTGGTTTTTTTTGGTATACTATATGCCTATGAAAAACATACGGGAATGGATGCTTCGATGGGGGACTATTGTATTAGTTGGGTTGACACCTCTTTTGTATTTCAGTGTACGAGTATTTCCCCATATTAGCTCTAAAACCTTTTTCTTTTATGGAGCGGTAGAGATTGTTTTTTTCACATGGCTATATTCGATACTGATCGATCCCTTATATCGATTTTCTCGGAAAACATGGGTATATTTCTTGCCCCTGGTTCTGTATGGGGTTTGGATGACTATTGCTGGAATACTCGCACCAAATCAAAATCTTGCATTTATCGGGACTCTTGGAAGAGGGACTGGAATCATCACAACATATCACGTGTTCGCACTGGTATGTATTGTTGCATCACTTTCATATCGATATGGAAAAGAGTACGCACACTCTCTGTTTGGAGTAATAGTTGCTAGTGGAAGTATTATTGGTATATCTATTTTGCTTGGGAATGAAGGATTAAATGCTGCAGGGAGTGCGCTGCGAGATAATGTCGGTGGAGGGCTTGTGGGCAATTCATCCCTTGCGGGTGGGTATCTATTACTAGTTCTTACTGCAGCTGTCATGCTGCTTGTTGATAAGACTGTAATGATTCGTACGAAATGGTGGATCAGTATAGGAATTTTTACTATTCTCTTTTCGCCTATCTATATAAATCTCATAGGATTGCTTACCAGTAAAGGAATACTTGGAAGTGCTCGTGGAGCAATTCTTGGTATTGGTATAGCGATCGGGAGTACTCTTTTGTGGAAACTTATTTTTTCTCGAACGAAAATATTCCGATGGATCGGTATAGGTTTGATGGCTGTCAGTTGTCTACTGTTTGCATTTGGGTGGAAAACGTTTATATCTCCAGAGAGTACTATTCACAAACAATTTGTCACTACTGCAAGTGGAACGCGATTTATCTTTTGGGATGTATCACAAAAGGTACTCAATGATCATCCATGGTTTGGATATGGTCCAGAGAATTTTATGATTGCGTTCCAACACTACTTTAATTCCGACATGCTCTTGAAAGAGTATGGGGTCGAGACATGGACTGACCGAGCGCACAATGTGTATTACGATACAGGTGTGTCCGGGGGATATCCGTTGATTGCTTTGTATGTGTTATTTTTACTAACAATTTTCTATGGAACCTGGAAAAATGTACGCGATCAAAAAATCACCCAATGGCAGGGTGCAGTGATTGCTGGAGCGCTTTTTGGTTATGTATTTCAAAACTTATTTTATTTTGATTCAGTGCTTTCTTGGATGGTTCTTGCTTGTTTTGCGGGTATAACATACGGATTGCAGGGAGAATCTGGTAGTCCATGGCGACTCCCATCTCGTTATAAAAATGGTATTGCAGTATTTTGTTTTGCCGCATTCGCTACAGTATGGATACCATTTGCATGGATGCAGTCACGCAAATCTCATGCCATTGCAAAAGTCCTCAAAGCACCAGTTAATGAAAGACTGAAAGGATATAGCTCACTTCTCAATGGCTCATCCATGGGCAACGATTGGGATATTGGTGGGCTTGCACACGATCTATATAATACCTATGCATCAAATCCGGCACAGACAAAGCAAAATGCTGCTGTTATGAAATATGCTGAGCAAGATCTGACTAATTTGCTGCAGTATCTTGAAGAGGTTCACAACCGAAACCCGTTTGATATGCGCTTGACGATTACCATGGTTCATTTGTATAGCACATATATATACCTATTTGATAAACCACTCGACAATACGCTCGCGACACACATGTTGGATTTACTTCATCAAGCAGATGTATTGTCGCCCAACAATCCAGAAGTATATTGGGGTATTGCGCAAGTAAAAATTTGGCAGGGTAAATATGATCAAGGAAGAGTCGCGTATGAACATGCGATCGCTATTAATCCCAGAGTTCCAGTATCTCATCAATTGCTTATCCAATACGCGCAAATTGTGGGTGACAAGAAACTTGCAGCAGCAGCACTTTTTGAAGCGCAAAAAAATATACCAGGATTTACATTGAATCAATAATATATGACAACATCAATTCATACCAGTGTGCGTGAGAGATTACTTCAGATTGCAATTGCAGTCCTTGTGATATGTACACCGCTTGCGTATTTTTCAAAAAGTATTTTTCCTCATATTACTTCAAAGACATTTTTCTTTAATGCGATTGC
>CAYRJE010000054.1:0-3851 GCA_964424465.1 uncultured Candidatus Saccharibacteria bacterium | reverse complement strand
GCAGTGTCCGTATCAGCAACTATGAGTTCGTATGTACCAAGAGTAAGATCTGCAGGTACCTGTGTGGTAAATGTGACAGTGTTCCCTGAAACAGCTGTTTTAGTTAGATACATCTGTTTATTTGTATTCAAAAACTCTGCATATAGACGCTTACTGGTTTCTACATAAGGATTCTTGAATGTCAGAGAGAGTGTAATGGTTTGTCCTTGTGTGAACTTTGTACCCTGTATCGTTCCAGCAGTTATTGACTGTGCTGTATTTGATACTTGAGCTTTTTGACTGTTAAGGTTTTGTACAAATATATTTTTACCGATGAGAAATACTGCGATGAGTATTGTCCCTGCAATGAGTAGTTTTTTCATGTGTATATTATATATCTAATTATACTTTTATCAAAAAGTTGAACTAGCTGCAGTTACCACAATGAATATACCTAAACTGTTCAATAAAAAAGTGATAATCAAGAACTGCCAATTTTTGATTCTAGACAATCCCATAAGCCCAACACCGATTTCATCTGGAAACGGTGAGGCGATGATTATCGCACCTATAACCGGAGCTAGCCACGCAAAATATGGCGTAGAAATAATACGCGAAATATTACTACCTCCCAACCTCATGAATATCGGTTTCACTTCAGAGAAGACATTATCTTTGAGAAATTTAAAAATAATATAATCACCCACAACCGCACCCACTCCGGCAGTGATTGCCACCAAAAATGGATCATATATCTGAGCAAGACTAAATAGTATGATGCCTGCCGGAACCACTGTGAAAGTTAAGACAAAAAACATGCCAGCAATTAGAGAGCCAACGTATCCAAGTTCTGAGATTTGAATGATTAGCATTTTCCAGATGTCTGTCCTTCCAAAATAGAAGACTGCTACCAAACTCATTGTGAGGAGGAATGTGTTCTTATATCTCCATGCTTTATATTTCACCAAGAGATCTTGCATATTCATTAGTATACTATAAATAGAACCGCATATCCCGCAAACCACCACCATGTATTACCTGTGTAAACCCAAGGTTCTCTAGTATTTGTTTTGCAATATATGCCCGAGCACCACTGGCACAAAATACAGTGATTGCATCTTCTTTATTCAATATGTGTGTATGAGTTTCAAGCATATCTAGTGGAATATGCACACTTCCCGGTAGACTTACTTGCTCAAACTCTTCTTTTGTTCGTACGTCGAGGTATATCATAAGGTGTTTTACTATTACTTATTTTTTATTGAATACAATGCATTTTTGAACCAGTCGCTCTCCCTGGATATAACCTTCACATCGATAGTATCCTTGCCTATCAAATATGCTTTCACCAGTCTGTGGATTCCATCCAAAATAACCCATCTATCTTTATTCCATACAATGACTATTGGGTAGTCTAAACTGCATTCTTCTACTTTTGTCATATGCCCTGTCGCATACGGTTTTCGATCAATAACTTCTCTTGGTGTCAGGTTCCAATCATCCGTTCCGTCTTTTTCCCATACCGGCATATCAAAACACCATATCAATTCTTTAACATCTTTCTGTTCAATGGGTATAGGTAAATCCTTCAATTTTGACGTGTCAAGATACATGTCAAATCCTGCATCTTCAAGAATTTTAGGGCGAAGCATGGGTTAATGATAACATATCTCAAATTGTCACAGATATGACAAAACTCAATCTGCTTTTTCCTTTGGCATATCTGGATTAGGACAAGGAAACCATGTGACAACCCTTATCCCTAGTAAGCCACAACCTTCTTCGTAAACACAATCTTCTTAGTCAAAGAGTTATTGGCATAATTTGACTCAGGGATTCTTTTGAAAGCATTTACTTTTGCAATCACTTTTCTAGACCCGGCAGGAAGGACGACCACATCTTCAGAACGAAGTTTGCCATACAAATCAGCGAAAGGGCGCATAACTACAATAGCGCTCTCACCAGGTTTAAGAATTGGGGTATGACTTGATATACCATGGCGACCATTTTTTGTATCATATATATCAACATCAACTTGGGCTGGAGAGGCGGTAAATTTCCCAATATTTTTTACAGTCACCTTAATCTCAGTATTTGGATTCGATATATTTGGAGATTTTGAAGTTTCCAACTTAGCAATGACGAGATCTGCTTTCTTATTGGTGGTATTAGTTAATTCTGCAGATTGAGCCTTTTCCATTTTACTGAAATCCAGTTCAAGCGCATCTACAACCGCTAGTTTCCAAGCCCCATTTTCTTTTATAAATGGAATTTGACTCTGAACACCTTTTGAATCCTTCATATTCACGATCATAAAGCCGTCTTCTGGTTTAGCGTCGATATATGTTAGAACATTTGCATTGTCTGTCTGCCAACCCATTTGCTCCATATATTCAATTGTCTTCTTAGATAGGATTTTTTTGAATTCTTCTTTATTTTCCAAAACACTTTTATCAGCTAATTTCAGCGCAACCTCTCTCACGGCTGGTATATCTGCTTCTGTGATTGTACTTTTGATTTCCAAGGCTTGGGCCAGGTTATTATTTTTTGAATAAATATATTTTGAGCCGAGAGCTACAACTGCAATCAACACGATTGCTAATAAAATTTTTTTCATATGTGTGTATTATATATTACTTATCATGTTTTTTCCAAAGAAATGTGAGTTATCGTGATCAACTCCATTACATATATAAAAATAACTCGAGCACAATACGTGCAAGGGTTGGAAGTTTTTTAACGCTGTATCTTCCCGAACGTTTGGCGATACATCACCGAAGGGTAAGATCGAAGTGAACAATACCTGAGCTCTGCATAAGTGTTCCCTTAAGGCTACTTTACGAGACAAGCAGCAGGACTGAACGAGTCCCAACGGCTGCCGAGCCAACGACAGGTCCAGCACCAATTGGAGCCACCCAAGTAGAGATAGAGGACACACGGACCGCCAAGGGAGTCACGGTAGATCGTCCCCCAGAAGTAAACGTACTTGCCTTTCCACTCCTCAGGGATGAGATGCGGATTCTTCAGGAGGTAATCCAGCAGGTTGGCATTGAACGGCACCTCTTCGACCAGCTCCATGCGGAGCTTGTTGCCTTCGATGCTGTTTGCGCCCTCCTGATTCTCGGAGAGGTGGAGCCTGACTTTTGCCGGGTTCCATTCAAAGTCGGCGGCACCTTTTTCATGGTGCTCGATGCCTTTGAATCCGATGGGGACGGACGGATCGACCGCGAGGTTGACGACGTGCTTGGCGATGTGGATATCGCCAGTTCCGCGAGCTACATGCAGGATGGTTGTCAGCCGATCACCGACGCTGAGCCATTTGACATCGGCAGGCTTCCATCCGTTGCGCTGGAGGGCATGCGCGAGTTCGAGGGCTTGAGGCAGGCTAATCATTTCCGTTTTAGACGTGTCACTCATGACGTGTTTTTCTTGGGATGTGGACGCGTTCTTTCGAACTTGTCCGATGTGTTTGCCAGAGGGTAACTTGTGTCGCCTTAGCTATAAACCGTCTAGAGTTAAACGACTTGTAGCTAAGGCGATTTCGCAAAGATTTCAATGTGCTTATACCCTATATTATACACCATAAATGCCATATATGTCAATATATGTTCTACTACCCAATCTTACCATGTAAGAAGTTTCTACACTTACATTCTTTTTCTACGATACCAGAATATGCAAATCTCCCCTCAAAACCAGTACCTATGTAGTCGATCACACTCGGCTGAGTCTCATCGAGAGACTGTGATGTCATTTGCTTAAACTCCTCGAGGAAATCCTTAAGTATTTTAACAATCTTCTCTGGTAGAGCACTCGAACGGGCCATATGTTTGAGGCTGTGCACTACTTTTGTTTCAGCAACTCATTCATCT
>CAYRJE010000053.1:2151-3883 GCA_964424465.1 uncultured Candidatus Saccharibacteria bacterium | reverse complement strand
AAGAAGATTTTTCAAATTTATTTTGCATTGAACAATTATAACAGACAAAAAACTTCCTGTTAAGGAAGTTTTTTGATGTAACATATCGATAAGCCGAGTTCTGTATCTATAACACATTTATTATAGACGACAATCATTTATCTAGGATTTATTTTGCAATAAACCTCAAGCGGTACTCCGTCTAGTTTGACCCAGACGGCACGGCCTTGCAATCAGGTAAGGATTTTGCCGTTGCACCCTGTATGTTGCCATACAGACTAATCCTAACGGATCTGATCATCGTTTCCAATGACCACGTCTCTGTTCGCACCTCGCACCTTACGGTGGACGGGGGTTACCCGCTACCATTCTCCTATATCTTGCGACATAGGGATTGCTCGGACTTTCCTCTATTTACAAGATTCCTCTTGCAGTAGCGATTGTCTGATATGTGGGAATACTATAACATATTTCTTCTACTATGGCTATTTATTCTCCTCCTCCAACATTTGTCGATGCAGGAGCTGGCTCTGCCTTCTTTGCTTTTCCATGAGAATGTGAGTCCACCTCATAACTTGTATTCTGCGCTTCGAAGAAGTTTACGAGTTCGTATACATCTGTTGCTGTACTCATCCACTTCGCTGGGTTTGTTACGTTGTAGAACTTTGGGAAGCCAAGCTCTTCGAGACGACGATCTGCTACGTACTTTACATACTGATTTACATAATCCGCATTGAGTCCAAGTATTCCATTTGGGAAAAGATCTTTATTATAATCAACCTCTTTATTTACTCCTTCAATAATAATATTTCGGATCTCGTCTGCAAACTCTGCAGTAAGAAGGTCTTGGTTTTCTTCTAATATGTTATGTATAAGGTTAATACCAAACTTTAGGTGTAGACTTTCATCTCGCAGAACCCAGTTGATCATAGAACCAAAGTTTCTAAGTTGCTTTCTCTGGCGGAATGATAGTACAACCATGAATCCTGAGTAGAACCAAATACCTTCCATCACGATGTTTGTAGCAACAAGGTTTCTAATAAAATCCTTTTTACCTTCTACAGTTTCTACATCCAAAGAAGTCTCAGTCATGCGACGCATGTATTTGTTGATATAATCTTCTTTTGCTTTCATCGAAGGCACGTTGAGATGATGGTTGAATACCTTTTCTCTATCGAAAGGAAATGTTTCAAGTACATATTCAAAAGCCACACAGTGATTCGCTTCTTCCCACATTTGCTTTGCCAAATATAAATGACATTCTGGTGACTTCAGGTATGGATATATTCCTAGAGCTATAGAACGGTTTACTATGAGTTCTGCTGGGTTAAAAAATGCCATCAAGAACTCCACAGCATGTCTCTCATCCTCTGTCATATTTTTCCAATCATCTAGATCTTCCTTTAGAGTGATCTCGTGTGGAAACCAAGTATTACGAACGGCTTGGTTGTATAAATCATATGCCCATCTATATTTGATTGGATGTAAACTTGTATCTTCTGGTGCAGCTTTTCCGATTAACATATTTGATTTTATTAATTAGTGAATAATTTTAGAACACTATCTCTACTGACAACTATCGCACAAGGCTAATTCAGCTGGATCTACTGGGCAAACCTTTGGTTTTGTTTTTATTTGAATATTTGGATTATTTCCAAGCTGAGCCATTATCTCTTCTTTGGAAAGTGGCATATCCTTTGAAATAACTGGAGCTGGTGGAGTTGACATAACAGGTGCTTCAGTCATGAGTGGA
>CAYRJE010000053.1:389-2141 GCA_964424465.1 uncultured Candidatus Saccharibacteria bacterium | reverse complement strand
AACTACTGCGACCGGTATAGTTTTGGGTAATGGTGTTTCAGCTTTAGGAATGTGTGTTGACGGTACATGTATCATGGGTGCTTGTGTCATAAGTGGCATCATACTTGGTTGTATTGTAGCGGCTTCACGTATTTCTTCTCGTATCATATCCCTTTCATAAACTGTTGTGTTAACTTTTGCAATCTCTACAACTGGCATAATGATAGGACTTTCTATGGGTTGCTGAGACGTAATCATTTCATCGTTATTTTTTCTTGAAGAAGCAACATTTGCAAAACCAATCTTACCCATTTTTTCTGCTTTATTTACCTTTGTTGTACTCTGTTCTGCTGTATGGCGAGGCTTCATGTGTAAGTAATATGTAGACTTGAGACCCTTTTTCCAAGCAGTAGTGTATATAACCATTGTTTCATCTATATCTCGAGTTTCTAAGTACATATTTCTTGAAAGAGCCTGGTCCACCCACTTCTGCGCGCGTGCCGCGACTTCAACATATGCAAGTGCTGATGTTGTAAATGCTGTCTTATAAATATCTTTTGTATGTTGAGGGATACCGGCGATATTTGCTATATCACCTTGATTTTCAATAATCTCTTCTTTTACTTTTTCCCAAATTCCCATGTTTTTTAAATCTTTCACAAGGTTGTGGTTGATATCCATATATTTTCCTGAAATTTTATTTCTAGAAAATACTTGTGCGAAGCGTGCATCGATACCTGGTGTTGTTCCTACCACTAGACCAATGTTTGCGTTTGGAGCAACGGCCATAAGTGTCGCATTTCTCATTCCCTTTTTCACTTTTTCTCTCAAAATATTCCAGTTCAAACCTCGATGTTTGCTCTGACTATCAACAGTTACATCGATACCTCTAGAATCACCAACTTTCTTTAGTGTATCTATTGGAACCTTTCCCTTAGACCATTCTGATCCAGCGAAGTGCATATATCAACCTCTTTCTTGAGCGAGGTTTGCACTTTCATCTATTGCCATATAACTTACGAACTCAAATATTCTGTCGGCAAAATCATAAGCATGTTCACTGTCATATGACATTCCAAGTTGCTCGATAGTGTCAGCAAATCCCATCACTCCAAGACCCATAGCTCGGTTTTCTCTATCTGACTTTGTAGCTTCTGGAATAGGTAGAACGTTGATATCGATAAGGTTATCTAGCTGTCTCACTGCAAGACGTACACTCTCCTCAAGTCTACCCCAATGAACTTCTTTTTTTTTGATATGAGCAGCGAGATTTAGAGAAGCGAGGTTACATACAGCAACATTATCCTTGTCCTGAGGCAAACAGATCTCAGTACATAGGTTAGACATGTGAATAGTTCCAGTATTGTTGTTTAGAGCGCGATTGTTAATGGTATCTTTCCAAACCAACCATGGGTGAGAAGTTGACTGCAGTGAAGTGAGTATTTGTCTGTACTGTTCCTTTGCTGGAACCTTTTTGAACATAATCATTTCACCTTTTATAGCCTTATCTACATAATATGCATATCTTTTACTAAACTCTTCTCCATAAAGTTCGTTGAGGTCTCCCGCTTCTGCTGGATCAAACATATACCAATCTTCTCCAGATTCAACTCTTTTCATAAATTCATCTGATAGGTATGCTGCGGTATTTGCAGTTCTCATACGCATATAGTCATCTCCAGCGTTGTGTTTCCAATCCAAAAATTCTGGGAAATCATAATGCCAGTTTTCCATATAAAAACAAAGAGCTCCCTTTTTCTTCCCTCCTCTCAT
>CAYRJE010000053.1:0-379 GCA_964424465.1 uncultured Candidatus Saccharibacteria bacterium | reverse complement strand
ACAGACTTAGCAATGTGTCCCATATCGTCGTGAATCTCCATAAGGTAACAATTATAAAGTGCAGGTCTTGTAGTTACAGCACCGAGATTAAATGAACCTCCAGCTATGTACTGGTGGCGAGACATTTTGTCATAGAACTTCTTTGCGTATTCTGTAGGATTCTTTTCATTATATGAAAGTCCCATAGCAACTCGCATGAAGAAATATTGGGGTGTTTCTACTGGCTGCTGTTTATCATTTTTTAGGAAGTATCGGTTTATAAGCCCATCAAGTCCCGCATAAACAAACAACTCATCTCTATCTGTATCTAGGTAATCTGCCAATTCTTCGAGCTTGAACTTGTTCTGCATGTCAGGATGCAAACGATTACCCTCAACTC
>CAYRJE010000052.1:0-4020 GCA_964424465.1 uncultured Candidatus Saccharibacteria bacterium | reverse complement strand
CAGTCGGTTAGAGCGTGGGACTCATAAGCCCAAGGTCGGTGGTTCGATTCCACCTACTGACACAATTATGATTCTAACAACCACAAATATAATAGAAGGAAAGAAGATTGCAGAATACAAAGGTATTGTTACTGCAGAGGCTATAGCCGGTGCCAATGTTGTAAAAGATATCTTTGCTAGTTTTACTGATTTCTTCGGAGGGCGCTCTAAGACCTATGAGGATGAGCTTAAGAAAACTCGTGAATCTGCACTGAAGGAATTGGAAGAGGCTGCGCTGGCAATAGGTGCCAACGCTGTAGTGGGTATAGATATTGATTACGAGACTATTGGTCGTGCTGGCACTATGCTCATGGTCAATGTGAGTGGGACGGCTGTAGTTATAGAATAGGGTGTAGGTCGGGCTTTCAATATCGATAAAAGTGTGTATAATGTCATAGTATGCGGTCGTAGCTCAGCTGGTTAGAGCGTCCGCCTGTCACGCGGAAGGTCGCCGGTTCAAGTCCGGTCGACCGCGCAAGTTTCTCCTGGTTTTTATAGCTAGGTTTGAACCATATAAAGACCCTCGAAAGAGGGTCTTTTGTGTATCAAAATGATATAATGGAAATATGGCAGATGAAAAACCTAAAGAAAAACCTAAGAGCGACGATTGGTTTCCTATCATTATATTCGTGGTCTTACTAGCGGGTGCAAGCGGTCTTATTAAGGGTGGTGATACAAAACAACCTACTACGCAAGAGGTTCAAGGTGAGGTACAAACTGTATCTAAAATACCTAATCCTATCAATATCTCTAATACCCCTAACACATCAAACTCATCAGGAGTTGATCCTGACACTCGAGCTTATACCGATCGTAAGTACGGCTTTACATTCAACTATTCTACAGGTCTATATGTGCATGAACGACCTAATGGTATTATTCTTCTTCCTACATTTCAATTTCCAGTTGTACAAGGTGAGTTATATGCTTTGGGTCGATATGTTATTCTCACAAGAAATCCTCTCATAGGTCCAAATGGTCAGATCATTACACGGGACGAGTTTATTAGGAATGTGAGTACTGAGAATAATATATTTGAGGGTAAGCCCACAAAAGTGTCTTGGGAAAAACATAACAACTTACAAATGTTACGAATCGAACATCGCAATGTTAATGCTCCGCAAACATTGAATTATTATGTATTTATAGATGGTTGGTATTTTAACCTACAGATGTATCCGTATAATGGAATAGATAGTAGCTCTTCGGATTATGTTGATTTTATGAAAATTGTAAACTCTTTCAGGCTTAGTGTGTAGATGAAATCATACAAATCACATTGATACATTTGTATCGGTGTGAGATGATTATGACATGCAACAACCTAAAGGATATATTGGAATTATAGTACTTATTATCCTTGCTACTATTGTTGGTATTTTTGCGACGTATTGGTACCTCACTCATGGAGCAGTGTCAAAAGTAGAACCTTTGCAGATATCTGTGACAGACGTGCCGTCAGATGGTACAAGTAATCTCCCATATAAACCAATAGTTGATCCAGAGCCCACAACTGTTGATCCGAATTATCAAGTCTACGAACAAGATTTATTTTCTTTTGAATATCCCATTACCTGGGAAACAATACTAGAATCTGATGGGGTACAAGTGCGTGATACAAAATCTGCATCATCTTCAGTAACACTTACAACTTCAGCACTAGGATTTCCTTCAAGTTTTAAAAAATGCAAAGAGTCTATAGCTGCAACATCTTCTGTAGGTGTACTATCTATTGATTTCTTGTGTGACTCTAAGGCTACATCTAAAGATAAGAATATTGTATGGTTGGTAGTCGACACTCAAAAAGGGTATCGCTTCTTTGGTCAAGTTATAGAGAATGTAAAAATGAAAGAAGATGATATCGAGCTATCGTACATGGATGTGTTTACACGTATAGTCTCAAGCTTTTCATTGAAAACTATATAGTCTTTTGAGAGCGTCGCCATTCATCAAGTAGTACTGCAGTAGCTACGCCGGCATTTAAGGATTCTGCCTCACCATATGATGGTATGCTTACAGAATTTTTTAACAAAGCTTGTGTTTCTGCTGATATTCCATTGGCTTCATTTCCAATAACAAGCACACCTGTTTTAGGCCATGCATATGCATGTGAACTTTTTGCACCTAGAACTGATCCGATAGTAAGCACATTGTTTGTATTACATGACTCTAGGAGATCTTTGATATCACCATACTGTATATGTACACGAGCAAATGAACCCATGCTTGCGATAATAGTTTTATTGTTAAACATATCTACAGTGCCTATAGAAGCAAAGATGTGTTTGATACCATACCAATCTGCTATACGAATAATAGTACCCAGGTTACCTGGGTCACGTATATCTTCGAGAATAAGTACTATGTCTTTTTTGGCCTCTTCGACAATGTTTACCTCAATTTTTTCTGGTTGTTTAACCAGTGCAAGGGCGCCATCTGTGGCCTCGAGTGAGCTCATTTGCTTTAATTCACCCGCCTCGACGAGTTGGGGTTTTAGCCATTTCTGTACAGCTGCTTGTCGTTTGCCGGCAGCATGGAGTTCTTTCTCGTATTTCTTGGCGAATTCATGAGTTATGTATAATTCTTCTATTATCAGCTCGGTTCGGAGTAGCTCTGCTACACTTTTCGCGCCCTCCACAACAAAAACACCTTTAGCATTGCGCTGTTTTTTATCAGCAAATGATTTGATGGCCTGGATTCGTCCTTTGGTTAACATGTAGGGGAGTATAGCACAAATTTAAAAAATAGTGTATAAAGAATGTCAATGACACAACAATTCTGGAACAAGGAGTATAAGACCGGCCAACACCTCACTCTGTCTGAGGAACCAGCAGAAGACCTGCTGTCTTTCGTTCGTTGGGCCAAACGTAACTCAGAATGGGATCCTTTTCCTGCTGGAGGTTTTGTGCTGGATATAGGTTGCGGTAATGGACGGAATATTGGAAATACATGTGAAGAATTTAATATGGCCGGTCTAGGTATAGATATATCAGAAACAGCATTAGCTCAAGCTAAAGAAAAGTTTATCAATACCTTAAAGCTTCCAAATCTCGAGTTTAGAAAAGGTCGTATCGGAGATAAACTTGATTTGGAAAATGAGTCTGTTGACGTTGCATTGGATATGATGACTATGCATTTTCTTAATGAATCACAACGTAAGGAATATGTAGCAGAATTGGCTCGAGTGATTAAACCGTTTGGATGGATGTTCCTGAAGACATTTGTGCTTGAAGCAGATGAAAACGCAAAGCGTATGATACGAGAGTATCCAACACCTGATAAAGAACATAACTCATATATTCATCCGCGAATGAAAGTGTTGGAACATGTATTTACACAGACGGAGATAGAGGAGTTATTTTCACCATATTTTATTATTCATAAAATGATCAAGTCGTATAAACACATTACCAAGGAAGGTAAGCCGTTTAAACGACGTACTATTAGTGTGTACTTGGAGAGAAAGAGAGACTAGTGTAGGGGAATATTTGGAGCCAATGGCCGGAGTTGAACCGGCGACCTACTCCTTACCATGGAGTTGCTCTACCGCGCTGAGCTACATCGGCATGGAGGTAATAGTACACCAGTAATATGATTTATTCTAGTTTAATCCTCAGAAAACCTTGCGTGCTAGACCGTTTTAGAGGTTCTTTTGACAGGCATTAAGACCACCCCTAAAAAACCCTTATTTATCAAGGTGCAAATGGCGCGCTAGGCGCTTGACTTTAGTTTCGAGATGCGTATAATTGGTTCCATTGCAGGTAAGTGTCCTCTAACTCCACTTGTGGAAAGTAGAAGAACTTCTATCAGAAAGATAGAAGGAACTCTGTAATTGTTTCTTGAAAACTAAATAAGGAATACATCACAAAAAACGCAAGTTAAGTTAAATTAATTGAATCCTTTCTTTTGTTCTGTTTGAGTTTTTAATTAGAGTTTGATCCTAGCTCAGGATGAACGCTGGCGGCGTGGATAAGGCATGCA
>CAYRJE010000051.1:2719-4098 GCA_964424465.1 uncultured Candidatus Saccharibacteria bacterium | reverse complement strand
GAGGTCTATCATTAGGCCTCAAAGTTCATGATACTCCAATGAATAATGTTGTCAAACTCATATTATGACAGGGTGAAGAAACCCTCATCCGCAAGTGTTTGTATGGTCTTTTGTATCACATCGTCACTGAATTCTTTCAAGGAATTAGGTCTATCACGCAATACCTTTTTTTGTAGTGTTTGTATGGTATATTTCTTCTTCATTCCTAAAGCGGTTTTTAATATGAACGCTCTCAACTGTCTCGATGAACCAACAAATTTACTTTGTTTTGTATAATGTTTACTTTTCTTATGTAATTCTTTCTTAAATTTTCCTAAAGATGTTTTCAGGTGTGTGCCATAATCATACATTGCATAATAAAAATCTCTCGGACCAAAGTCGGCAGGGAGTAGTGATAGTATATTTTCTAATATCTTATGTATTTCCACATCAGTAACTTCTGTTTTTTCTTTAAAGAAATGATGTAGTGTCACGGCTCTGATATTTGTCTCTATGAAAACTATAGGTTTATTTTGGGTAAATGCTAGAACCGCGCCGGCTGTAGATTGACCTACACCAGGAAGAGAATTCCAAAAAGTATATGATGTAAAATCTTTTTTGTGTGCCGCTACTAATCTTTGTGAGGTCTGGTGTAAGAATTTGGCTCTTCGGTTATATCCAAGCCCTTGCCACAGGATCAACACATCTCGTAGTGGTGCCTGAGCGAGTGCACGGACAGTTGGAAATTTCTTCAGGAATTCTTTATATTTAATTAATACACGAGAGACTTGTGTTTGCTGCAGCATGATTTCTGACAGCAAGATGTGGTACGGATTCTTAGTCTTTCTCCAAGGTAAATGACTCCTTTTATGTGAAGTATAAAAGGAGTGTAGCTTCTTGATAAATACTCTCGGGTTCTGCATAGATCTTAGAGAATGGTATCTGCTGGTTCATCACTCACTATATGTGCATCTATAGGTGTGGGTGCGGGTGTGGTGGGTTCGTCTCGTGTTATTACTTCTGGTATAACAGTTTTGCCTAGTCTGTATGAGAATAATAGGGCTAGGTTGAGGCAGAGAACTTGTAGTGAGGCAAAGATGACAAATGATTTCTCTATACCGAGAATGAGTATGGTAATGATTATAAGTAGAGAAAGGGTGCTTGAGAGAAAGGTTTTTTTACCAAATAGAATCCAGACAGCTAGAGCAAGTGCGAGTATTCCAAGTATGGAAAATGACAGTGTTAGATGTTTTGCTGTGATAAGGGGTGCTGTATAAGGTACCAAGGCGGCAGGGGAATAGAAGCATAAAATCGCTATAAAAATATATGCAAATGCCAGGCCTAGTCTTAAGGTGAAGGTGATGTGAGAAAGTTGTATTTTCATACTGGTATAGTATCAC
>CAYRJE010000051.1:1708-2709 GCA_964424465.1 uncultured Candidatus Saccharibacteria bacterium | reverse complement strand
AAACCCATTGGAGACGTGTCAGAGTGGTCTAACGTGCCTCTTTGCTAAAGAGGTGTACCCGTTAAACGGTACCGAGGGTTCGAATCCCTCCGTCTCCGCCAGTTTTGAACAACCTTGTTATGAGAAAATGGGAAACTTGTACTGAAGCTGTAAGCTTCGAATCTTTTTCTATGTATATCTGTTGAGGAAAAAGCTATTGCTGAATTCATTTGGGTTCCTGAAGAGGAAGTGTTAGGACTGCTGACCAATCCTGATATGAAAGTGTTGTGGAATCATTATATCGAAAGTAGGTAGGTATTAACCCTCACATACTACAAACCTTGTTCTATAAGTTGATTCATCTTTAATCTAGTTTTTGGACCAATAACGCCATATCCTGAGTCTTTTGGAGATTTCACAATATTGTATTTAAGTTGGAATTTCTGAACCGCAGCTCGAGTTGCAGGTCCAAAGAAATTTGTTTCTTTCCCAGGTGACCCTGCACCTTGTGAAGAAATTTGTGTTGTGATATCAGAATTGAGTATTTTTTGGATATTTAAGATGTTAGGAGATCTTGCTCCAGGTGAATGTACGCCTGCAATAGGGGAGATGTCTATTTTAGTAGAAGTGATAGTGGTGTCTGGTTTTTTTGGGTCTTCAGGGATTTTTACGGCTGCTTCTCCAAATATTTTAACAAGCTCTGAATACGATAGACTGGGACTTGATATTGCTGTTGGGGATGACGGAGATGGTGTTGAGATGCTCTGTATTACATTTAGAATACCAAATGTGGCCTCTATAGTGTGGTTAGCAAGCACGTTGTTAAATGTGTATGTTGGGGCTGCATTAGCTGATACTCCATCTACAAATACTGTTGAAATACCATAATTATTGGCTGGAGTTATGGTAAATGTTTGAGATACATGACTGGCCATACGGACAACGTCAGCGGTTGGGCTAATGGTTCCATTCGGACCAGTTGTTACTGTTATTGTGTGAGGTGCTAGGGTGGGGTATGATCC
>CAYRJE010000051.1:927-1698 GCA_964424465.1 uncultured Candidatus Saccharibacteria bacterium | reverse complement strand
GGTTAGTAAAATTCCACCCAGAGAAAGTATCTTGTATTTTCATAAAAGCGGTTGTTGTACCAGTAACACCTGCCACATTACTTGCTCCCACACCAGTTGTTTTTGTACTAACAGTAGTATCCCAGTAGTTGTCAGTGTATGTACCAGAGCTATTCAACCCTACAAAACCTCCGACGTTAGAATTTCCGTTCGGAACTCCTGTTGAGTATGAATATCTTATAATTCCAGCATTGCGCCCTACTAAACCACCAACATTGCCTGTAATGCTATTGCCTTGAAATATAGCCCCTCTCGCATAAGAATTACTTATTGTTGAAGGAGCTTGATTGAAACCTACTAAACCACCGAAAATTCCAGAACCCCACTCACCACCATTATGAGTAACATTGCCTGTAGCATATGAATTGCTTATGCTACCAACTCCACTAATAGTTCCATTGGATCCCACGAGCCCGCCGACATGTTCATAGGCAGTCACATTTCCTGTCGAGTGGGAATTGCTGATGGTTCCAATATTTATACCGACCAAACCACCGCTCATAAAGTTGGAGCCAGAAGGGGTTACTAAAACATCTCCTGTAGTATAGGAGTTACTAATAACTCCATTGGTGTAATTATATCCAACCAAGCCACCAACAATACTGTTGTTACTGTTCATGCTAAACGAAGTATAGGAGTTACTAACTGTTCCATCACTCAGCCCAACCAAACCTCCTGCACGGTATCCTCCATAAACGCTTCCGCCAACCAAACCTATATTGCTGATACTGC
>CAYRJE010000051.1:0-917 GCA_964424465.1 uncultured Candidatus Saccharibacteria bacterium | reverse complement strand
GTAACTAGCGCCTGGTCGGTTTATGTACAGATTAGAAATAGTATAATTTCTACCATCAAATGTTCCGGTAAAATTGTATGTATCATCAGCAATTGGTCTGAAACCATAATATCCACCACTTCCATTTGAATTCCAACGAGATGTTGATGTCGCTTCAATATTGTTTGCTAGGTCAAAATATTTACCAGCTAAGAATCCTTGCATACCTTGGAGGCCGTAAATGTCATATACCATGTAGGGAGTATTGCTTGTGCCTGAGCCTGAAAATCGATTAAACGTACTTGTTGCGCCGGCGGCAGGAATAGAGAAACTTCCACCCACTGAAAATGTTTTGGTTGGATCAGATATAAAAGTACCAGCAGCCTGGGTGAAGTTTGTGGTGATGGTTGTGGATGCATTTTGAGTTACTGTTCCTACATAAGGTGCATCTATATATAAATTATTAACCGATAGGTCGGAATCTATAGTGGCGCTGTTTTGACAATATCCAGTTCCTCCAAAACGTATGTCATCAGATGCGGTTGGTAGATTTGTGTTTGCATTATCCGCACAAGATCCGGCAGTTGTGCTCCAGTTTGCAGCATGGCTTGTGTTTGAATTTGTTGTTCCTCCTACCCAGTAATATGTCACTGCGTAAGTGTTCGTGGAAAATCCTAGTCCAAGAATTAGGAGTAATGCGTAGTATAAGAAATATATTCCAATGGGTTTGTGTACTATCATAGTTTTATATATTTATTTATATCATCTATCAGATAGTCTGGAAATAGATAATAATGCTACTATATACCTATGCATTGGACTATATTCGCAACTCTATCAGCTCTCTTCGCCGCACTTGTGGCGGTTCTTGGTAAAATAGGTCTTAAGGATGTTGATTCAACATTGGCGACATCTATACGCTCTGTTGTTATGGCTGT
>CAYRJE010000050.1:0-4232 GCA_964424465.1 uncultured Candidatus Saccharibacteria bacterium | reverse complement strand
ATACGACGGTTCCTACAACTGGTACTGTAACTACAAATTCATCTCTAATCATCGACAATGTTACAATAACTGGTATAACCCAGACTTCAGCTAAAATCTCTTGGAGAACAAATAGGCCGGCAACAAGTTTGTTGGAATACGGTATTAATGACTACAGAGGTGGCCAGTCTCTACCACTCTCTAAAGTCGACAATACTCTCGCAACAACACATCAGATCGTACTTACAGATCTAACTATCAATAAAGGATATCGGTTTAAAATTACATCAAGAGATGCTTCAGGTGTGGTAGCTGTCGATGTTTCAGGTAATAATCCTAAAGATGTTAGAGACGCATTTACCACATTGGATGTTACTTCGTCGATAGTGTATTACAATACTCCAACTATCAATCAGTTTTTTGAAGATAAAATAACTAATGCTAGAAACCTTTCAGTAACAGTAAAACCTGTCGATACGAAAAATAAACCTGGTTTATTTGCTGTGACATGGTCAAATGCGAACGAATACCTATGTCTACGGTTAAAATCTCGTTCAGATGCGAATGGTAGTTTTGCTGTCTTCTTCAATGATGGAAAAAATGTAAATTATCCAAGAACTAGATGTGGATATCAATCGTATATCACAGAGCTGTCTGGTAATAGTGGAACTGCAAATATACAGATTGTGAATATAGATCGTGAGGATGAAGCTAAGTTTGATGTGGTTGCTACACCTGATGTGTACAAGAAAGGTTCCAATGGTGGTTGGTATGCTGATAGAGATTCATATCAAAAGATTATTGAAAAATTGAGTGTAACTAGTGTTGGTCCAAAGTTTGTATCAGTTGATAAAACAGTAGCAAAGCCTCCAGACATCGTGAAAGTGTATGGTAATGAGTTTGTGGATTATAGTAAATTATATGTAGGTAGGGGTATATATATTTCAGAGGGTATAGATAAAATGAGAGATTTGGAGGTTGACTGGAGTGTAAAATATTTACAGACAACTACACCTATTTTGGAAATCAATCCAACAGAAAGATGGATTAGTTTCAAGATTCCTCAAAATACTCTTCGTATCGGTAAATCTAAAAATGGCGGATACACCAGTGAAGTTGTTCCGTTCAAATCAATGAAATACAGTATATTTATGTTGAAAAATGGAGATAGTAAGAATGAGTATCTTATGATTAATAATCGTAAGTCTGTAAAACTGGAGATTAAGCCATAAAATAAGAGCTGGTCAGGCTCTCGAATTGTGATACTTGCCGTTATGGAAGAAGTACTTCTTCCATATTGATCCTATGCACTATAGAGTAAATAGCATCTCTCGCAGTTCTTCAACACCGATTTTCTTTTCAGCTGAATAGGAGATAATAGTATGTGGTCCGATTAATTTTGCTACAGTAGTGCGCATGATGTGTAATTCTTTTTGAGTGATTTTATCAATTTTATTTAACACAATAATAAAATCTTTTTTAGCTTTCTCGAGTTCTTTTATTGTCTCTAAGTCATCATATGATGGGCCTGTCTTGGCATCCATGATTATTACAATCTTAGATTGATCTATGTCAGGATGAAAAATATACCATTGTATAAGATCAAGTATTTTAGCTTTATCTTCTTTTGATCCTTTAGCGTATCCATATCCAGGTAAGTCGACAAGATAGGTTGTGTCGTTTATGAGAAAGAAATTGGCCTCTTTAGTAAAACCTGGAGTAGGGCTGGAACGGACTAGATCTTTGCGACCGGTCAAGGTGTTTATAACCGATGATTTGCCAACATTTGACCTGCCGATAAAGGCAATCTGAGGTAGGTCATCGTGTATGAGGTTGTGGTCATTGGTGACGGATTTTACAAATATGGCTGATTCTATATGCATGCTATGAGCATAGCACACATATATACCCATATGGTAAGCTGATATATACTATGAATTCAGAACATATAGTCGATGTCTTTAAACACACACTGACCAAGGCTCCAGAGGTTTTACACGCCGAGAAAAATATACGATTGTCAGGTAAGCATGATGTGTGG
Source organism: uncultured Candidatus Saccharibacteria bacterium (assembly GCA_964424465.1). Classification (GTDB taxonomy): domain Bacteria; phylum Patescibacteriota; class Minisyncoccia; order Phycocordibacterales; family CAIZLB01; genus CAIZLB01. Next base: position 2,212 of record CAYRJE010000050.1, on the reverse strand, counting down.
GATGTGACTGCATCATATGCACAACAACCTGGTCTGCGAGAGTTATATGTACAACTTAAGTATACGGATATGAATATACAAGGGATGTCATGTGTAGTTGAAGTTTCCTCTGGCCACACTGTGCGTATAGATTTATCATTTGATGGTAGTGGTCCGGTAATAGATTTGTATACCAGTAAAACGTTGGTTTCGGTTTTTTATAATAGAATAGAGGATAACGTACGCTTTAGTATTAATACTGAAATACCACAAATGAGTATTGCGGATTTGATATCTCATAAGAGAAATGTCTTGGTACAAACAATTTCTCAAGCTGTACAGTGTGACATGGCAAAACCAGGTGCATTAGATGCAGAATCTGCAACAGAGTCTGATACACATATAGTTCGAGATATGGCAGTGCAAGCTCTAGAGTCTGTTGGTTCTACTCTTGATGAGGTTGCTTTGTGTAGAGAAAAGTTGACTCAACATTGATTTCGGTTTATGAATAGGGTGTAGTCCTTTTATAACACACAACACCTATTGAAAGGAGGTGAAAACACATATGGCAAATCGATATCCCGACAGTCTGCCCCCAATGTCCAAATGGGTTGCCAGGTTATTCTTCATCGTGATGTGTCTTCTGGTGGTATTGGTCATATCCAGGCACTAGTTGACCTCGACGCCAATCAGCGGTATAACAAAAGTGTGCCAAGAAGGCACATTGAACCATGAAAAAGTCCCATCGTCGTATCCCAAACAGTGTTGAAGATGAGGTGTCACTGATGCCAAACTTCGACATCTATTGCCGGATGATTGTACCAGGTCTTCTCGTGTTTGCTGTAGCATACAGCGTCTTCACACGATGAACTGCCCGTGTCCGCGTCCGGCGCACCGCGATCCGTGCCTTTACCTCTTGCGAGGTGTGTAAGGCACGGATTTTTATTTTATAAAGTCGTCGACCAGTTCAAACACTTTTTTCTTATACTGTTCGTCCTCGGTATTCACCCAATGAATCTGTGTGTTTTTCTTAAACCACACTCTTTGTCTTTTTGCATAATGCCAGATAGCAAGAAATAATAATTCTTTACATTCTTCTAGAGTTATATGTTCTTGAAGTACATCAGAGATGTATTTATATTCGAGACCGAGTTTTTGCATGCGCTCATGTGTCAGAATACCTGATGCTAATAATTTTTCTGATTCTTCAATCATACCTTGATCCATTCGCACAACGATACGTCGTTTGATCTTCTCTCTGAGAGTTGTGTCATCTGTATCGAGACCTATATATAAAGTATTGTATGGTTCATGTGATTGTAGGGGAGGAATATGTCCAAGTGCATCTAGTATTTCTATAGCTCGTATGACACGTCTTTTATTTTTCAAATCGACAGAGTGGGTTTGATCTTTGTTTAATGTATTAAACATTACGTGTAGTTCCTCAATCGATTTGGCTTCTAGATCTGTGCGTAATTGTTCATTTGCTGGCACGTTTGGAAATCGAATATCTTGTATCAATGCGTCAATATATTGACCAGTGCCACCGCACACAATAGGGAGGTGAGAGTTTTGTAAAATCTGTTCAATACAATGTTTCGCGTCTTGCTGAAATTGTACAACACTATATGTTGTATCCGGGTTCGCAACATCAAGCATGTGATGAGGTATACCATCCATCTCATCTGTGGTAATTTTCCCTGTGCCTAAGTCTAAGTGAGTGTATATCTGCCTTGAATCAGCTGAGATGATTTCAGCCTTTGCGTGTAGGTGTTGCGCCACAGCAACAGCCAGGTCGCTTTTTCCTGTTGCGGTCGGTCCACATATGACGATAATCTTAGGTCTCTGGTTCATAGGTTTGAGCATAGCATAAGTCTAAAAAATGAGTTATATTCTAGGGGTAAGGCTGCGTGGCTTTACGTTTGTGTTTATATCTTTACCCCATACTGTTTATTATGGCTCTTTCACCGTCAGCACCCGAATATTGTCCTCCTGATGAGGCGGTTATTGCCGCCCAGCGTCCTGATTCGACCCCTGTCACCGACCCCAGGTTGTCGTCGGTATCTCTCAGGACACACCCACATCTTGCCGCTCAACCACCTTCGGGTCCTGTGCCTGATCGGCAAGGCACTGTTGATAAGTATAACCCTGTTGGTTGATGCGCGCCCGCCCTCCATCATTCCGTTATTCAACCCTCACGAGAGCCCTGAGCCCTCGTGAGGGGTATTTTTAT
>CAYRJE010000049.1:0-4262 GCA_964424465.1 uncultured Candidatus Saccharibacteria bacterium | reverse complement strand
GTAGTGCCCGGGTCTGTAGAAATGACTAATTGTAGTGTAGACGCCTCCACTAAAATTTTTCGTTGTACTCTCACCAACACTACATCTAAAGACCAAAGTGTTGTTTTTGTAACACAAGTAAAGCAAGGTGACTCTGTATTTGCCCCTGTTGTGCAGTCTTTTAGTCCTGAGGTGATTGCCCTAGGATCAAAAGAAAAGAAAGAAATCACTCAAGTAGTAGAAGAAAAAGTTTTTTTGAAAGATGCTTTTTTTGAAACAATACTTATTGATCAAAAAGATTCTTCGTTGGTAAAACGTTTTACTCTTGGATATGCTGGTCCTACTCAGGTGCGAACCATCAATAATGTACTTATTGAGCAAACAGATGCTCGTAATTATAAAGTAAAAGTTATTTCGCTTGGACAATCAAGTGTCGCGACTGCAAAAGTGGCTATCTCAAGTAGTAAGGCTATATGTGCGACTCAAGACATCGAAGTAAACAAACCAATTGTAGAAGCTGTATTTCAACTCGAAAAACCTTGTGATACAAAGTTTGTATCAGTGAGTTTGCTCGCTGAAGATGGTTCTGTGTCAGACGTATTTGAAGTAGAACACAAAACCCTTTTCCCTGTACAAGATAATACAAAAACAGCGCTTGCTCTTCTTGGCGTAGTGCTTTTAGGATTTTTTGGATACGCTTACTTCAAAAAATATAAAGCAGAAACAACACTAAAAGCTTAATTTTGTGATACTAAAAAACAATATTTCTATTTTATATTTCTTCTAGCGGTATTTCCTTCTTTGGTTTCAGCAGGGACTCTTATGGTGGAAAAGATTTATTGCCATATAGATTCGCTTAACTGTGATGATGGCCGGTCTGGTCCAATCGCCCAAGTCTTTGTTTTGACGCCAGATTCAGTAAGCCCTGGTCAAGGAGGGATTGCGAATCTTCCTCCGCCTGATGTAAAAGTCGCAGGAGCTCTTGGTTGTTCACAGTCGGGTTGTCCTCAAAATAGTCACCAAGACTTTAATTTCAACTTGGATATTTTTCCTATCACTGTTCGTCCGCCTTCGTTTGGAACATCTCAATCACTAGGTTCCATAACAGGTATAGCGCCTTCAGTTTCAGGCGAGTACACACTTGGTTTCTCTGCTTTCTTTACACCACCTGGTGATATGGAGAATGCTGGTTATCAATCGCCTGTATTTTCTTATGTCGGAGAAAATGTTACGGTATCTTCCGCTACTTGCTCCGATTCCCTCGACAACGACAACGACGGTCTTTCAGATGCAAATGCCCCTCGATGCCACACAAACTGTATTATTAGTAACCCTTCAAATCCTGGAGCTTCAGGATCATATATCTCAAGCTTTAACAGTGAAAGTATCCCAGCTTGTCCTACACCACCAACACTAGAACTTAATGCTCGTGCCGCTTTCTTTCAAGTAGTAAAAAACTTCATTGCCTTCATCACCACAAAAGCGTTTGCGGGGGAGTAGAATGTTTCTTATTTCATTTTTGAAAAAGCCTGCTTTTAAGCAGGTTTTTTGTTATTACCCACAGATAGCGAATATTTGACAAACATGTGTCGGGGGGGGTAGCATTGTAAGTAGAGTAGTTCAGGCGTACTACTTGCGTTGCGATGCCGCTTCGCGTCGTTCTTTTAGAAGGGGAAGTGTCATGGGTAAGTTTACTGTTCAGGACAATGCCAGAGAAACAGGTGTCTCAACGAGTAAGGCTGCGGCCGCTGAACATGTAGCCAGAGACGATGCGACGAAATCAGGCTTTTTCAGTCGGGGAGACAACAAGAAGAACAGCGAGCGTTTTCCCCGGAACGATGAATCCGGAAAAGCTGCTGGTGGATTCTGGGGTTCGATTTTCGGTGGCAAGTCAAAGGAAGATTGAGGTCACATTGAGGTTGAGATATATGTACATCTCAACCTCTTTTAATGTATATTTTTAATATGAGAAATATCTACCACATAAAATATGTTGATGCATTTTATGTATATGTTGAAAAGATAAAAAATACAAAACCTTCTATTCATGAAGCATATGGATATGTGTTAGAAAATGGTATTCACGCAGTAATTGTTTTTGTGAAAGAAAAACCTGTCTTATTGAGGGTTGATAATAAAAAAAGTATTGCTGAGGGGCTTGTTATCCCTAGAGCTGCAGCTCTTCCGTATAACCCACTAAAACATAAGTCTTTAGAAAAAAAATTTTCAAAAATAAAAAAAGGTGATCGAATTACTGTTACGTGGAATGATCTTAGTCATATTGTTAATGAACCACAATATATATGTGCGGTAATGTATACAGAGGGTATTGTATATAGTCTTAAAAAAGACCGCATAGTACTCCGTGATCCAGAAACAATTCGCACGTACCCTCTTCCTGTTAGAAATCATCCAGAAAAAAAGCCAACTTTTTATGTTATTCCAAAAAGTTTCATAACTAATATTTCAAGTATATGATAACTCAGGCAATTATAGATAAATCAAAAAAAAATATAATAGTACGGGTTATTTTTAACCATAAAAAAATAGAGCACGAATGTGTTGGGGTTATTTCAAAAATTGATAGTAAAAAAGTACAAATCATATTTAATGCCCTACGAGGTATAGCTATTGATTATATAGATATACCAAGAAAGAGTGTTACAGATGTACAAAAAGTCTCCGAAGTTAAATTGTACAGATAATGTTTCTAACACCACTCACCTTATTTATTTTAATGAAAAGGGGATTGAGAAATATTAGACCTAGCCTCTTGATGCCCCCCTGTGGATAAGTTTATGGACAACTTGTCAAGTCGTAGTACCATTGTATACAGAGGTAGTCAAGGTGAGTTGCGGACCGATCCAAAAGGCTAAAACCTTAAGGAAAAGTCAAATCATCCAAAGCTACCACAGATTTCAGAGTGCTAACGACGTTAGTATTTTGGGACGCCGCGAAGTGATCGGCGGTTTATCGATCACACGTTCTTTGAGGAGATAACCATGAACGTAATCGTTCGGGTTGTGGCGTCCCTCATCGCCACAGTTGCCTTGTTTCTGGGTTCCGCTCAGGTGCAGGCGTATGTGTGGGGTCCGCAAGACCTCACCACACTTCGTGAGTACCACATCGACCAGATTGCTATTCCGTATGGATCTAGCAACATTGGTCCCAACCACAAGGTCGTGGGGGCAGACACCTCAACCTTGACGTGGGAAGGTGTTACTCAGTCGGAAGCCAAATGGCTCGATTGGGTCTACCAGAACTGCGTGAATTTGGGTCGTCCTGATTGCGATGCCACAAATTGGCGTCCGAGTGGGCGTACTTGGAAAGTTTTCAAGCTGGGTACTCCTGACACGTTTCCTGTAACGCGTTTCTACATTCTTCCGACAAACAGCCACGTCTATGTGGCTGCAAACGAAATGTACGAAGCGTCGCCGGGGAACAATGTGTCGGTGCTTACGATCCTTCGGCAGTATCCTAACCTCTACCGAGACGAGGGTGAGAAGTTTGCTGTTATGTCACCCCTTCCTGGTTTTGCCGAAGGGAAGCTCCCGCTTCCTCAGGCGTGTGGCAACTAAAAACAAAGCGGTCTGACCGCGATGATTCGTTTCTACAATGGTGGGGCGTCAAAACCCTATCAGCCGGAAAGTGTGCCTTTGGCGGTGCGCTTCAACGACGGCAACCACCAGTTCAGCACCAGAAATGATGCGGCCTATATGGCCGACCTCAAGCAGGTACCGGGTTGGGAAATTGCAACCAGAGATATGGACAGCACTGGCCGTAAGGCAGGTGTGTTCTGTGTCCCGTCGATGACCGAAAAGATCATCCAGACGACGGCGGCTTCGATGCTTCCAGAGGAAGCGTGGCCATTTGCTGGGCCTTTCATTCAGGCTCAGGTGCACGATCTGTCGCGGTTCACTCTCAATGGATCCCAGATCAATATCGAAGGCTACACACCAGCTCTCCATTACGCGAGTTTGGTAGACCAAACCTTTACGGGTGGCTTTGATGCCAATCCAAACAGGGGCGTGTTTGCTATCACTCGTGCAAATGGTGGCTATGTGGAGTATGGAAGCAGTGGCAACCAGATCACTCCGCCGAGCGTACTTCCGAAATCCGCTCTGAACGTGGATCGTTACTGGTACGCGATCAAGGTGGATGAGGAAACGAGTATTGTGTATGCGATGTCGGTGAGCCACAACGGTGTTATCTGGCAGACCAAGATCCATGCCTACAATCCTGTCACAAACAGCTACGTGTGGCAGTACACGGTGCCGGAAGCC
>CAYRJE010000048.1:1609-4340 GCA_964424465.1 uncultured Candidatus Saccharibacteria bacterium | reverse complement strand
GGATTTTAGTTTGGTAACCTACAATAGGGCTGGTGTACCGTTGATGGAGTTGGTGACAGATCCTGTCATTAGGGATGCAAAAACTGCTGGAAATTTTGGTCGTGAATTGCAGTTACTGTTACAAACACTTGGAGTATCTGAAGCAAACATGGATATGGGACAAATGCGTGTCGAAGTAAACATTTCTATACATAAAGAAGGTGAGCCTTGGGGAACAAAAGTAGAGATTAAAAATCTAAACTCATTTCGATCGGCTGAGAGATCTATAGAGTATGAGATCACAAGACAAGCAGCGCTTCTGGATGCTGGTGAGAAAGTTGTGCAAGAGACTCGAGGTTTTGATGAGGGAAGTGGTAAAACATTTTCACAACGTATTAAGGAAAATGCTAACGACTATAGATATTTTCCAGATCCAGATCTTCCAAAATTGTATTTATCGCAGATGCCAGAATTTAATCTGGAGATGCTTCGTGGTCAATTACCAGAGCTGCCGTGGGTAAGAAGAGCTCGATATATGGCGATGGGTATGAAAGCAGAAGATGCAGAAATGTTTACCAACGATACATTTTTCGGCACATATTTTGAACAAGCATTACACACAACGGAAAGTGAAGCGGTGCAGAAATTGATGGTTAACTATATAGCCAGTGACATTGCAGGAATGCTGAAGAAGGAGAAAGAAAGAGCTGATAGTCTTGACAAGTATATTGACATAAAACAATTTGTCGATGTTATGACTATGACACATGCAGGAGAATTATCTTCTCGTGGCGCCAAAGATATGCTTGTGATTTTGTGGAATCCTGAGCAGGCGATGCGTGCTCGAGATGCTCGATCTCTTGCCGATGAAAAAGGTCTGATTTTGAAAAATGATCCAGAGGCAACCAAGGCTCTTATACAAAAAGTGATTGATAGTAATCCGGAGCAAGTGGTTGGATTCAAGGCTGGCAAGGAAGCATTGCTGCAACATCTTGTTGGTCAAGTAATGAAAGAGGGTAAGGGTGCTGTAAACCCGGCAACAGCTCAGCAAATGTTGAGAGAGATGATACAATAATTGAATGGAACCAACTCAATCACAGTCAGTAGTTACTACTCCGCCTAAAAATAATTTTAAAATATTCCTGGCGATTTTCTCTTTTGTTGTGGCTGGTGCATTGGCATATATTGTTTTACAACTGCAATCCTTGAGAGAAAGTGTACAAGCAACCAATGCTCGAGCTGATCAGTTGGTGGCGAGCTCAACGTCTAATGGTGAGTCATTGCAGAGTCTGTACAGTATTTTGAGCAATGTTATTACAGAAGAAGAGAAGAAGAATACCGTGTTGCAAGAGCAACTTGGAAATGTATCTCAAACAGTTGGCAAATTAGACAAATTGAGTAAAAGTGATCCACAGCTCTTGAAAAAATATTCAAAGGTATATTTTCTAAATGAAAATTATTCACCGGCACATTTGGCTGATATTTCTTCTGAGTATTCATTGACTAAAGGTGTGGTGTATCAAATACATGGATCAGTTTCCCCATTCTTAGAGGCGTTGCTTAAGGCTGCTAAGATTGACGGTGTAGATGTTCGTATTGCATCCGCATATCGATCATTTGAGACTCAGGCGCAGATTAAGTCCGTTAATGCTGTAAAATTTGGCACAACAAAGGCCAATACGTTTTCGGCGGATCAAGGATATTCAGAGCATCAGTTGGGCACAACGGTTGATTTCGGAACGGTTAAGAGTGGTGCTGCGTTTGGGAAATTTGCAGATCAGCCGGAATACAAATGGATGACTGAACATGCATACAAATACGGCTTTATCATGTCGTATCCAAAAAATAATGCATATTATATATATGAACCGTGGCATTGGCGCTTTGTAGGTGTGGCATTGGCGACACGTCTTCACAATGAACGTAAGAATTTTTATGATATGGATCAAAAAATCATAGATGAATATTTGGTCGATATGTTTGAGGCTAGGTAGTTGTACCTGAATACGTGGCTGTGATCAGTATGTCACAACACATGAGCGTAAACTCGCCAACCTTACCCCATATACAAAAATGCTATAATGGTCCATATGACAAACATCGCAATCAACGGAGCCGGACGAATTGGCCGAGCCTTCCTTAAACTAGCAGTAGAAAATCCAACATTAAACGTAGTTGCTATCAATGACTTAGCTGATATTGAAAATATCGCGTATTTGATGAAATATGATTCAGCTTATGGACGCAGTAATCTTGACATCCAAGTTGACAAGGCTAACTCTACATTTACGATAAACGGTAAGGTTGTTAAATATGTATCTGAGAAAGATCCAACACTATTACCATGGGCAGCACATAACATTGATATCGTATTAGAGTCAACAGGTTTATTTACAAGTTATGAAAAAGCTTCAGCTCATATTAAAGCTGGAGCTAAGCGAGTCGTTTTTTCAGCACCAGCAAAAGACGAACCAACAGCCGAGTTTCCAGGTGCGACTGTGCTTATGGGTATTAATGAAGAGAAAATGACTGATAAAAGTGTCTGCATCACTTCAAATGCTTCATGTACTACAAATGCGGCAAGTCCAGTTATACAGATTCTGCATGAGGCAATCGGAATCGAAAAAGCTATTCTAAACACAACTCATGCATATACAGCTAGCCAGTCATTGGTAGATGCGCCAAGTAAAAAAGATTGGAGAGAGGGAAGAGCAGCGGCTATGAATATGGCTCCTGCTACTACTGGTGCGGC
>CAYRJE010000048.1:0-1434 GCA_964424465.1 uncultured Candidatus Saccharibacteria bacterium | reverse complement strand
TGTTCCTGATCTGGCAGGTAAATTTGATGGCATATCTATACGTGTCCCGGTTATTACAGGCTCTATTGCTGATATTACATTTATTTCAAAACGACCAACTACAGTAGAAGAGGTGAATTCTATACTAGAGTCTACAGCAAAGACTGATAGATGGAAGAGTGTGTTTGCGGTCACAAAAGAACAGTTGGTTTCAAGAGATATTATAGGTGATCCACATGCATCTATTGCTGATCTGCATATGACCAAAGTTGTGGATGGTAACCTTGTAAAGGTCTTGGCGTGGTATGACAATGAAGCTGGCTACACACATGCATTGGTGCAACACGTATTAAAAGCTGGTGAGAATTTATAATATATGAACTCACCATTCTCAACAATCTATCTAGCTACTGATCATGCAGGATTTTCTTATAAAGAGCGTGTGAAAGAGTACTTAGCTGAAAAAGGGTATAGTGTTATAGATTGTGGTGCCGATCATTTTGATGAACAGGATGACTATCCTGACTATATCTCTCGTGCGGCGAAAGAGGTCTCTCGAGATCAAACTGCAGGTGCTATTATCTTTGGTGGTTCAGGACAAGGGGAGGCGATGGTGGCTGGGCGCTTTCCGCATATAAGAACTACTGTGTGTTACGGTGGGTCTATGGCTGAGACAATAGTAAAACTAGGTAGAGAACACAATAATTCAAACGTGCTCTCTATAGGCGCTCGCTTTGTTGAAGAACAGACCCTCTTTCTGTTGATTGATACATGGCTCTCCACACCATTTTCAAATGAGGAGCGTCATATCCGTCGGTTAACAAAGCATAATAATATACACTAATTAATTCATTAAGTATGAAAATAATCCCCGGCATATTGGAGACTTCATTTGCTGAAATAGACACATGTGTTCAGTCAGTATCTGAATATGTGGACACAATACAGGTTGATATTTGTGATGGTCAATTTGTACCATCTAAGACCTGGCCATACAGTGGAATGATTACAGGTCGTATCGAGCAAGATTATCAAGTTCAGCAATTACTACAAGAGAATGATGGGTTGCCAGAATGGGAGAAAGTTGATTATCAATTTGATCTTATGATCAAAGATCCATGGCACACTATCGATACATGGGGTCGCATTGGAGCGAGTGCGGTAATATTACATCTTGCAGCGTTTCCATCCACCACAACTTATCTAGATACTTGTGAACAGGCTCGAGGCTTTTTGATGGATGTAGGATTGGCTGTGACGTATGATCAGTATATTGAGCGTAAGTCTCAAATTGAAGAGATTCTCAATGTTGAGGCAGTACGATTCCTACAGTGTATGACTATCAAAAATATCGGGGTGCAAGGCCAATCATTTGATGAAAGATGGCTTACCGTGTTGCCTGCAATAAAAACACAATATCCAAACATGCTCATACAAGCAGATGGGGGTGTACAT
>CAYRJE010000047.1:0-4354 GCA_964424465.1 uncultured Candidatus Saccharibacteria bacterium | reverse complement strand
AGACTTGAACTCTCACGGGTTGCCCCGCACGATTTTGAGTCGTGTGCGTCTACCATTCCGCCACTCCGGCATACGTGCTATAATAGCACGTATGCGAAAACGTACAACTGTCTTATTTACCACTATCATTATACTACTTGTAGTAGTGGTTACCCTTATCAAATCTAACAGCCATAAGCTTATTGACAGCTCTATTGACACACCAGACGGTGTAATCAAGGTGTATCTAGAGGCAATGATACCTCATCATCAAGAGGCTGTCGATGCATCTCGTACAATAATGGAAGATGAATCGTCAGATAATACTGATTTACGTATTATGGCTGGTCGTATCTATGATGCTCAGACATTTGAGATTGTGCAGATGAAGAGCTGGTATGTAGATTGGTTTGGTGTGGCATATGATTCAAACTCTACATTGTGGAAAGGTCCATACATGCCGATGATGAGCCGTACAATGACAGCTATTGATATTAAGACACGTGAGAATTCTTATATAAAAGAAATGATTGCTCATCATAGGATGGCTATAGCTATGTCAGATGAGGCGCAGAAAGCCCTTGCTCACACAAAGAAGACGGCTGGAACATCATCAGATGGTAATATAACTATCATGGACGCTAATCCTATATTTGATCAAGCTAATAGTTTTATGCAGCGTATCATTGATACACAAAGCAAAGAAATTGAGCAGTTGTCTAGCTTGCAGAACTAGTGCAGGTGATATAATACTACTGTCCCTCAATCATAGTTGGCTTAAACATTTTTTATAAGGGAGACTATCGTAATAATGGACCTTGGTTTATTGTTCGCGTCACCCACCTAGATTTAACTAGGTCCAACTTCATTGAGGGGCTTCAAGAACGGTGAATATTATTAACCGCTCTTGAAGCATATGGAATCTATCGATACTGACACACACTATCCATACAAACCGCTCTTATTTGGAGGTTTTGTTCTGCTGGGAGGGTTGTTGATAATAAATCAAATATCAACTGTTTTACCTATATATTATTTGTATAATTGGCTCGACACACCGATGCACTTTCTTGGTGGATTTGGAGTTGGATTGGTGATTATCGGTATTATTCGAAATATATATACTAGGCGCGTATACGAAAATACAGCACAATTCTGGTACACAGTGGTATTGGTTTTATGTGTAGGCATACTGTGGGAATTAGTAGAAGTTTATTTTAAAGTTTCTATATTATTCGGCGGTCTATTCTGGGTAGATACAATAAAAGATTTGCTTATGGATACATTTGGTGGAATACTTAGTTACATATGTTTCCATCCACGCATAAACAAAAACTAAAACCAAATACTAATCAAGAGTCGGCACGTATAACATTTTGTGGTGGTGTGACATCGGTAACAGGGGCAAACTTTTTATTTGAGATTATGAAAAATGACGGTATTCGGAGGAAGATTTTGATTGATTGCGGTATGGAACAAGGGACAGACAAAGCAAAGCATTATAACCATTCGCCATTTATCTTTGATCCTGCTGATGTTGATATACTACTTGTAACACATGCTCATATGGATCATATTGGACTAATACCTAAACTTGTCCGCCATGGTTTTCGTGGTGTTATATATAGTACGGCAGAAACTCATGATTTATCAGTTTTTATGCTTGAGGATTGCTTAAAATTAGTATCACAAGAAGCTGAGTATACTAAGACAGAGCCTCTATTTGAAGCTCAAGATGTTCGACAGGCTTTTGCGGCATGGAAGACTATTCCATACCACTCATCTTTTAACTTATTCCCATCTGGACCAAAAAAATCAGAAGAACCTATTTCTGTGTATCTCAAAGATGCAGGACATGTATTAGGATCTTCAATGTTTGAGATCTCTGTACCTCTCAATGGGGCAGTGAAGAAGTTTTTGTTTACAGGAGATCTTGGTAACAGTCCTGCGCCAATATTGAAAGATACTGAAAAAATAGAAGGAGTCGATTATGTCGTCATGGAAAGTGTGTATGGAGACCGCAATCACGAGGATAAGCCAGACCGAGTACGTAAACTAAAGGAGGCTATCGAAGATACAATTACTCGTCACGGTATACTGCTCATACCTTCATTTTCTCTAGAAAAAACACAAGAAGTGTTGTATGAGATAAATAAATTATTCGAAGATGGACATGTTAAAGAAATACCTGTGTATTTAGACTCTCCGCTGGCTATACGGTTATTGCCAATATATGAGAAATATATCAAGGATTATAATAAAGAAGCTTCAGATAGACGTGCTCACGGGGACGATATTTTGAATTTTAAGACATTACATATTGTGCAAGATGCAGAAGAGTCAAAGTCAATAAAGTTTACCAAGAATCCCAAAATCATCATGGCAGGTTCTGGTATGTCTACAGGAGGGAGAATACTGCACCATGAACTGAATTATCTAGATGATGAAAATACTATTTTGTTATTTATGGGCTTTCAAGCACTCGGTACTTTAGGTAGAGAGATTAGAGACGGTGCCAAAGAGGTGGAGATTTACGGACACAAAGTACATGTGAGAGCTGAGATTCGCAGTATAGATGGATATTCAGGTCACAAAGACTCAGATCATCTAGTCGGTTTCATCGAAGAAACTGCAGATTCGGTTAAGAAGGTATTTGTCACCATGGGTGAGAGTAAGTCAGCGTTGTTTCTTGTTCAGCGGTTGAGAGACTATCTAGATGTTGATGCTGTCCATCCACAAGATGGCGATGTTGTTGTTGTTTCTTAGTGAGTCGTATAAGATGTATATATGACTCATCGAATATACATCACAAGATCGATACAAGAAAATGGCATAGCTATGCTGCGAGAGAAGGGTTATGAGGTGGTTGTGGGAACAGATACTAAACCTCTACCACCAGGTAAGCTATATAAGATACTTGCGAAAGCACAAAAGAAAGGTCAAGGGTATTCAGCCGTCATAACACTACTTACGGACAAGGTTGGTGAAGAGATATTGCAATATGCTCCAGACCTTAAGATTGTTTCAAATTTTGCTATAGGCTTTGATAATATCGATGTTAAAGCCTTGATCGCTCGCGGTGTATATGTTACTAACACTCCTGGTGACTATTGTGATGTTGTTGCTCAACATACACTTGCTTTGACTTTGGCTGTATCAAATCACATCGTCGCTGCAGATGCTTTTATGCGGAAAGGGAAATATGTTGGATGGGATCCTATGTTGTTTGTTGGTCGGGATCTGACTGGATGTACACTCGGACTTATCGGTGCTGGCAGTATAGGAGAAAGGGTTGCATCTCATTTTAAAAAAGGATTTGATGCTCGTATAGTATATTTCGACATTCACCCAAACTCAAATATGGAATCTATGTATGGCGCAGTAGAACTAAACACTGTGGAAGATGTTTTGAAGCAGGCTGATGTGATTTCACTACATGTGCCACTACTGCCATCAACAAAACATTTGATACGTGCGGAGTCTTTTGATCATATGAAGCCTACTGCAATTTTGATAAATACCTCTCGAGGTCCAGTAATCGATGAATGTGCACTTGTGCAAGCTCTAAAGAATAAGAAGATTGCAGGAGCAGGTCTTGATGTGTTCGAATTTGAACCTGCGCTCGCAAAAGGTCTTCAAAAACTTGATACTGTTGTACTTACTCCGCATATCGGTTCTGCTAGTGAGCATGCTCGATTTGAAATGTCTCGCATAGCTGCACAAAATGTTATAGATGTACTTGAACATCGTAAACCAGTTGGAAATATACAACTCTAACATGCTATACTGTGTGGTATGAAAGTTACTTCAACAGTTCAACGTGATATTAAAAAAGCGTACATGACTCCAAAGATTGGAGTTAGTGCGTCAGCCGATGGAAGTTTTTTAAATCAAGAGGCGTGTGATATTGGTAAGAGATTAGGAAAAGAAATAGTTGATCAAGGTGCGATACTTGTTACAGGTGCATCTACCGGTTTTCCATACTGGTCAGCTATGGGAGCGAAAAATGCGGGAGGTCTTTCTATAGGATTCTCGCCAGCAGTCAGTCCAAAAGAGCACACTGATGTGTACCGACTACCGCTTGATTATATGGATATTATTTCATTTACAGGTTTTGGGTATCCAGGACGAGATCTTATTTTTACTCGTTCATGTGACGGTATTATTATCGGTCCAGGACGTATTGGAACCATTCATGAATTCACTATTGCCTTCGAGAGTGAGACCCCTATGGGTATACTGGAGAGTGATTTATGGGAGACAGATGAGATTATTCGGACCATTATCGAAAAAAGTCATCGTGTAAATAAATACGTTGTATATGATAAAGATCCACGAGCGCTTGTGACGAAAGTTTTGGACATGGTTCGAGAGA
>CAYRJE010000046.1:4263-4418 GCA_964424465.1 uncultured Candidatus Saccharibacteria bacterium | reverse complement strand
GCGCTTTCGCTTGCTGGAGTTGTGGGAAATGAATGGATCTTTTTAGGATTTTTTCCACAAAAAAAAGGTAGACAAACAGCACTTAAAAATCTCATAGAAGAGAAAAAGGTTACTGTTTTCTACGAGTCTTCACATCGCATCATGAAGCTTTTGGA
>CAYRJE010000046.1:0-4140 GCA_964424465.1 uncultured Candidatus Saccharibacteria bacterium | reverse complement strand
CACGCGAACTCACAAAGACGCATGAAGAGAGTTTGAAGGGAACTCCAGAACAACTGCAAAATATTCTTAAAACTGATCCTCAAAAACAAAAAGGAGAGTTTGTTGTGATTGTTTATACAAAGTAGCGAAGTATTTTGTTGGTATTTAGAAGCAGGGGGGGTATAATAAAAGAATGTTAAAAGATAAACGCGTCATAGGTTTCGCATCTCTTGCAATAGGGGTCATCGTAATTTTAAATTTCGCTTTCTTTTCAAAAGCTGGAGCAGGTTTTTGGACAGAGATTACAATGTTGCCATCTGACCAACAATGGTATTCTTTTACTTCTTTTACTTCTTCTGCCGATGGTACAAAGCTAATTGCTGGCTCAACAGGAAATGTTTTCACTTCATCAGATAGTGGGGCAACGTGGAATGAGCAAGTAGGGTCTGGGCCACGAGTCTGGAAGCAAATAATTTCTTCAGCGGATGGGAACACACTGTTTGCAATACAGTTTTCATTTAGCCCAACTTACATGTTGAAGTCTGTTGACGGTGGAGCAACGTGGACTGATGTTATTGACGCCGGCCTTTTTAATAATGGTCTTACTGAATGGGGACAAATTACGATGAGTGCCGACGGTACAAAAGTCGCAGCAAGACGTTTTTCTGGTCCGGGGGTTGTATACACGTCATCAGATGGAGGCACTACCTGGAATGAGAGAAACGGTCTTACTTTTAACCCCGTAGGAAGCATTGCTTACTCTCCTGATGGCTCAAAACTTGTCTTTACAACATATTCTGGTTTTGGAAATCATCGTCTTTATATATCGACTGATGATGGGCTAACAGAAACCGATGTGTCAGCTGCTCTAGCGGCACCTATCTTCTGGAACTATCACTATGGGATTGCGATGTCCTATGACGGCTCTATTATATATGTAGCTGGTGGACGTTTTGTATCTCAGGATGGTGGTACCACGTGGACAGACAGAGGCTCGGGGGTTGGTGGTCTATATTTAGGATCATCCTACGATGGTTTAGTTTTGTTGGCAATAAATGGATCTGATACACCATTTTCTGGTTCTAGTGATGGTGGTGAAACCTGGGTTGAGTACTCTCCTTTTGATCAGGATGCTGTTGCGGGCGCTATAACAAGCAATGGACTTAAATTATATGTGACTTTAACAACGGGACAAATATATGTGGCTGATACTAATGCATCAATTCCGGTGATCACCATGACAAGCCCTTCAGAAGGGCAAACAATACCTAGTTGGAATCCAAATATAAATTGGGGAGCATCAGGGGCTTGCTCGTATAGTTATGACAATATTACTTTTACACCAACATCTTGTTTTACTAATACTGTGCCATTGGATCCAAATGTAAGCGCATCTACGAGTTATATATATTTGAGAGGAGAAAATCATTCTGGTGTTACAAATTTGGTCAGAACATATGTTTTTGAATTACCAGTAACCTGGACTACGCAAGTCGCTGCGGGTGACCAAGAGTGGATCGGAGTTGCTGCTTCAACAGATGGCACAAAAGTTGTTGCTGTAAATTCAAGCGGAGACGTTAGTTTGTCTTCAGACGGTGGTACATCTTGGGCGGGGTTTACCGATCAGTCTATCCATATATGGAGGGATATTGCGGTATCTGGAGACGGGACAAAGGTTATTGCTTCTGTAAATGGAGGTTATTTGTATGGCTCTAGTGACAATGGAGCCACATTAACAGAACAAACATCTGCGGGGACAGGGAGTCGTGTTGTTGCGATGTCCTCAAACGGAACCAAGATGGCTGCGGTAGAGAAGGGGAGACATGTTTATACATCTGTAGATAGTGGTGCAACATGGACAGAGCAGACGGCCTCTGGACAGAGGAGTTGGCGAGATGTTGCTATCTCTGCAGATGGGCTTAAAATAGTTGCGGTTGAAGCAAATGCTAGTATTCATACATCTGAAGATGGTGGCAACACATGGACAGAGCAAGTTGCAGCAGGGAGTAGAAATTGGTCTGGAGTTGCTTCTTCCGATGACGGATCTTTTATTGTTGCTGTACCAGAGGGTGATTATATTTACACTTCTTCGGATAGTGGTGCAACGTGGACAGAGCAAACGGCTTCAGACCAAAGGGATTGGAGTAGTGTGGACACTTCTTCTGATGGTCTTAAAGTTGTCGCCACTGATTATAATTATGGTTCTGGCGGGTATATTTACACCTCAGAAGACGGTGGTGCAACATGGACAGAGCAGACAACACTCGGTGCTCAACTCTGGTCTGCGGTAGCGTCTTCCTCGGACGGAGAAACTCTTGCTGTGGTTTATTTGAGTTCAGGCTCTGGTGGAAAAGTATATTTGTCTGCGGATGGTGGTGCAACATGGGAAGAGCATTTGAGCGGTAGTAGTTGGACCGATGTCACTGTTTCTGATGACGGAAGGATATTCTTCCTTACAGATGACTCTTCATGTGATGGGTCTTGTGAATAATCCATAATGATTTCAAATATGTTTAAAAATAAATTTCTAATTACGGTGACTATTTTTAGTTTAGGATTTTTTGCGGTCCTGCCTTTTTTGCAGAGTACATACGCCGGCTTTGTTACTAAAGGTGTTAAAATTGGTGGCGGCCCAGCAATCCTTGGCTGTACCGACCCAGTCGCTACAAACTACAGTGCTTTAGCTACAATAAACGACGGAAGTTGTATATACCCCCCTCCACCTTGTGTTGGTAGTTGTGTTGGTGGTGGCGGAGTTCCTGGGTGTATGGATCCAAAGGCAACAAATTATAATCAGTGGGCAACTCAGAGTAATGGAAGTTGTATATACCCAAGTATAAGTTCCACATCAACTCCTGCGACTACAACGCCCCCTATTGTTTTACCACCAGTCACACCTATTACACCTGTGACTCCAATAACTCCTCCTGAATACGTGCCAATTGTATGTCAACCTTATATTACTTCGAATATAGATTTCGGTAGAAAAAATAACTCTGAAGACGTTCGTCGTTTGCAGCTTTTTTTAAATCGAGTGCAAACAGAGGGACTTGTTGTTGATGGTGAATATAAAATAGAAGATGTAAATGCCGTGAAGCGTTTTCAATCAAACAATCCTGAAGTGTTACAGTTTTGGAATTTGAATAAACCAACCGGATCGGTGTTCATTACTACTAGAAAAAAAATAAATACATTACAGTGTGAGTACGAAACAGGGATTAAGTGTCCTTTCTTTACACAATATCAAATAAAAGGAGACAAAAGTCCTGAGGTTCTCAAGATTAAGAAATTCTTAAATGCCCTTGAGGGAGAAGGTCTTACTCTCTCAGAGGTATTTGATACCGAAACAGATAAAGCGGTTAAGCGTTTTCAGGCTAGGTATACACCACGAGTACTTGTTCCTTGGGGACTTCTACGATCAACTGGTTGGTGGTATCAATCAACAAAAAAGACAGCGAATGATTTATTAGGATGTTTTGAACCTGTACGACTCGATAACGGTGTCGTCATCGAGTAACTTATTTCTTGTGTAGAAATACAAAAACCCACATTTTGCGGGTTTTTGTTATAATGAAGGTATGAACAGACAACTCATATTTATTATAGGAGTAGCCCTTATTGTACTTCCGTGGCCGCAGATAGCGTTCCCTTATATAGTTAAGTTTTTCTTATTTGGAATTTTTGGCCTTACGTTGATTTTTCAAACTATGAAGCGATCAGCTCGGACAGTTCAGGTGGTAGAAAAGAAGTAGTCTTTTGCAATAGGATCCTCTTTGACTTTTTCATAAAACATTGGTATTGTAAGCCTCTATGAAGAAAAAAGTAACGGAAGACCTTTCTACGAGTGAAATCGACCCACGTGTATACGAGGTGTCTTTCTGGCTCGTGCCCACGATTTCAGAATCGGAGCTTCCTGCACACTTTGATCGCCTTAAAAAAGTGATTACAGATGCGCAAGGAGAGTTCATTTCTGAAGAGGCGCCTTACATGCGAGAAATGACCTATCAAATGGTTCGTGTCATCGACAATGTAAACAAGCGTTTCAATGATGGATATTTTGGTTGGGTAAAGTTTCGAGCACTCCCACAAGATGCTGCAGTTGTAAAAAGTACATTTGAAAAAGATGTGACAGTTATTCGTTCACTTCTTGTTGAAACAGTT
>CAYRJE010000045.1:3883-4864 GCA_964424465.1 uncultured Candidatus Saccharibacteria bacterium | reverse complement strand
TCTCGCTCTTTTTCATTAAGATCATTCAAGATTTCTCGAACTTGATCTTGCAAAATTCGTCGTGAAGAATCTTGATCAGGTGTCATCACTTTGTCATCAGGTACAAAGTCGGCAAATACTGACTTATCCTCGTCGTCAACAGGCGTGTCAAGAGAAACAGTTGATTGGTCGATCTTCTCGATCATGTATACTTTTTCAACTTCAACACCCATCTCAAGAGCAATCTCCTCAGGCATAGGTTCTCGTCCAAGATCCTGGAAGAGTCTTCGTACTGTTTGCTTATATTTAGCAATTGTTTCCACCATGTGCACAGGAACACGGATTGTTCGTGATTGATCAGCAAGTGCTCGAGTGATTGATTGTCGAATCCACCATGTGGCATATGTAGAGAACTTAAACCCTCGTTGCCAATCGAACTTCTGAATAGCTTTAAAGAGACCAATGTTTCCCTCTTGAATAAGGTCAAGCAGTGTTAGATCTTGTGATCGGTTCACATATTTTTTAGCAATAGAAACCACAAGTCGGAGGTTGGCTCGAGCAAGAAGTGAGATAGCCTCTTGGTCACCAGCTTCGATACGTCGAGCAAGCTCCTTTTCTTCATGAGCGGAAATAAGATCAAATTGTCCAATCTCTTTTAGATACATCTGGATTGAATCAAACTGATCATCTCTTCCATGCCCTTGTCCATATTTCTTCAGTAACTCGTCTGGCTCTGTTTGAACATCAAGCATTCCTCCACTTTCAAGCACGTCAATATTGGCTCCCTGCATCTTTTGATACAAGTAGTCTAGGAAGTCGATATCTTCTTCAATATTTGGAAACTCTTTTAGAATCTCATCGTATGTGATAAACCCTCGCTCTTTTCCTTTATGCATCAGCTTTTCAGCTTTTTTGTCGTATTTTGGATCTACAACCGGAGCCATCAACTTTACTTTTTCTTCTGGAGAAAGTGGTTTCAGGTCTTTCTTCAAAGGTACAACC
>CAYRJE010000045.1:0-3873 GCA_964424465.1 uncultured Candidatus Saccharibacteria bacterium | reverse complement strand
GTTTTTACAACCTTGGCCTGAGCAGATGTTTTACCTTTTTTCTTTACCTTTGCCTTAACTACTGTAGATTTTGCAACTTTTTTGACTGGTTTTGCAATCTTCTTAGCGGTAGGTTTAGATGCAACTTTCTTTACTATTTTTTTAGTATTTTTTTTAGTATTTTTAGGCATTACTTTATTTTTGTTTTATATATTGAAAGTTGATAAATGTAGTCAGAACATATATCGATACGTTGCGTATCCTTTATTGCTTCAGCTTTCTTCAAAGCATTCTTTACATCATCAAACATCAGTGTAAATATCTTATGTATCACATTTGCATACGCAATATTAATCTCTTTTTCATAAAAATCAGTATTCGTCTCTTTGCCTGAATGAATGTTCTCTATGTTGTATACCAGACGCTCATCCACTGTGAACTGGGTTGATTCAAGTTCTTGTATACATGTATCTATATCCACATTGAAACCAGGATAATACTCGTTCTGTACCTTACCAAGCACATCTGTCTTATATTCGACCATATTGGTCTTCATTTTTTCATAAATATCTGGACGCATTGCGCCATCAGATTGGGTTTGCGATCTATTGAGTTGTTGTGTGTAAATATACAACAAAGCTTTGAATTCTGCAAGTGACTGGCGTATGCTTACCAATCTGTCTTGACCATCAACCAGTTGTATGCCCCCTTGCTCTATCACTGACCCTACCGTAAACGTACTCTGTCCATCCATATTACGTCCAGAATCTGCATTCTTATACCTCTGTACTTCGGTATATACACTGTCTAAAGACATATCAAATACATCAGCAATGCGTTTAGTGAAATGCTCTCTGTCAACACTGTTGTCAAGGGCGGCTACTAATGGTATCAGTTTTTCCATAGTATCTTTTTTACCTGATCTACTACCAATGTCGCTCTTAGACAGGACATACTCAATCACATGCATAGCATTCTTAAGAGCATGCACAAACATACCTTTGTCTTCCAGCAGTAACGAAGCAGGATCTTCATTTTTAGGTAACAATGCCACTTTCACCTCTAGTCCATGTTTTAGAGCCAAAGACCAAGCTTTGACCGTAGCCTTCATACCAGCCTGATCAGCATCATATACTAACATTAGATTATTTGTATATCGTTTAAGCAAACGCAAATGATCGTCAGTCAATGCTGTGCCAGATGTTGCGACTGTTTGATCAAATCCTTCTTGATGACAGAAGCAAATCCATTTGCCCTTCAACCAATAAGGCAAATTTCCATTTACGCATACCATCTTTAGCTTTATGTAATCCGTATAATACATGTGACTTATTAAATACAGGAGTGTCAGGACTATTTAAATATTTTGGCTCCCCTTGATCAATAATACGTGCAGAAATAGCCACAGGTTTTCCTGCGACATCGAATATAGGAAATGTTATTCGTCCACGAAAAAAATCATATGAACCCGATTGATCACGTGCCTTTGTCAAACCTGCAGTGATCAAATCACGAGATAGTGTTTGTTCTCTGTATGTACTACTTACTCGAGCCTCTATGAATTGCCACAGATCAGGAGCAAAACCAATGCGCCATTGTGACACTGTTTCTTCCTTAAGACCACGTTTGTATAAATAGTCCAACGCCCGTTTATACTCAGGATTATAGAGCTCTTGATGATACACTTCAACTGCCTCATGCATAACTGTGTAGACTCGTTTTTTAATTTGGTCTTCTTCTATAGCTTTCGGATCTCGCTGTTTAGAATGTTCCCAATCACTTTCAGGTAGCCCTGATTTATCAAAAAGCATTTTCAAAGCCTCTCGAAAGTCGAGCCGTTCAAACTGTTGCACAAACTCAATCATGTCACCTTTTACACCACAGCCAAAACAGGTAAATGTTTGTCTTTGTTCAGAAACAAAAAAAGATGGTGTCTTTTCATGATGGAATGGACAACATCCTTTATGATTGATTCCTGCACGTGTAAGTTTTACGTATTGACCAACTATGTCAACAATATTTAATCTTTCTTTTATTCTTTCTGCAAGAGTTGAGGACATACGTTATGCATATACTATACTCACAGAAGCACTATTACTCAATATCGACAATAGTATATTCAACTAGTATACCTTTTGGAGTCTTCACATGGACAACATCTTTCTCTTTTTTACCGATAACAGCGATTCCAATAGGTGATTTTGATGACACTTTATTTTGATATGGATCTATTTCTTCCGAACCAACTATAGTGAATACTACTGCATTTTTCTCTCCTTTTTTCTGTAAATGAACCTTTGTTCCAACCTCTACAGTATTTGAATGATGAACCTTAACAATCTCAGCATTAGCTATAACATTTTCAAGTTGTGCAATACGATCCTCAACAATAGCTTGGTCTTCTCGGGCTTTATTAAACTCTGCGTTTTCTGATAGATCTCCAAGGGATCGAGCATACTCAAGGTCTTGAGCGATCTCTTTTCGGCGTACGGTTTTGAGCTCATTTAGCTCTTTTACTAGTTCATCGTATTTTTCTTGTGAGACGTATTCTTTTTTTTGCATGACTAGTAGTATACCACACTTTGGAGCAGTTTTTCAAGCCTGTTTTATGCCTTTGCCTCGAGTAAAGTGACCCTACTTTCCACCATATCTAAGTCTGATTTTGTAGCTACATGTTTTAAATGCCTACCCATCAAATCCACTTTTAAATCAAGGATTTTGACATCGTCTTTTAGTCCAGATATATCTCCTCTCATTTCCAAAATATCATTCTTTACTTCAGATATGTCTGTCTGGAGATTTTCTATCTTACTGTCAACTTGTTCAAATTTTTCATGAACTTGGTCAAAACCTCGGGTCATAATCTCACCGAGTTCGTTAATCTGTTTTTGCATACCCCCAAATCCATCTTGCATCATCTGTGCCAAAGTATCTAAGGTTACTTCTTTTATCATTATTATTTTTTCTATTATAGTTAGGGTTTATAATATGTTTATATTTGCGTCTTGTAGTTGTGTTTTGTTACTGCAATTATATTCCCCTCTTGCTCGTATGCAAGTTTTTATAGAAATAGAAAATTATTTTATTGGAAGTCAATTACCCTATCATCTTCTATATTCATGTGCTACCATATTTTTGGTGCCTAGATAAGTAGTGGCGAGCGAAGAATTACCAGACTCTGGCCACGGAGTGGAAGTGATTCAATATCTCAGGTAACTCAGGCTCACCAACCTTGCGTTGGTGAGCCCCTTTTTTTTACACCACCGCTCGTATTTACTTGACATGCTTTCATGATAGTGCTATAAATAAAAAGTTCTCGGCTAGTGTAGCTTAGCTGGTAGAGCAGCGGTTAGTACCCGAAGATCGCAGGTTCGAATCCTGCCACTCCGCCGAGAACGTTATCTCACCCCTTCAAACCGGGTGGGATTTTTTCTTTTACACCTTAAACTCCATCACATCACCATCCTTCACAATATACTCCTTACCTTCCGTTCGGACCAATCCTTTTTCTCGAGCGGCTCCATATGATCCTGCATCAATTAAATCTTTCCAAAACACAACTTCAGCCCGAATGAATTTATCTTTAAAATCTGTATGAATAGCAGTTCCTGCAAGTGGTGCTGTCCAACCTCTTTTAATAGTCCATCCTCGAGTTTCTTCTACTCCAGTTGTAAAATACGTAATCACATCAAGAAGTGTGTACCCAGCCTTAATCAAATCATTTACACCATCGTCATCTGCACCCATTTCTTTTCGAAACATTTCTTTTTCTTCACCTTCAAAATCTTTAAGATCATGTTCGATTCGTGCATCTACATACGTGTACACTGCGTTTTCATGTTTGAAAAATTCTAATAGTTTTGTCAGTAGTTCATCATTCACATTTGTGCCACC
>CAYRJE010000044.1:0-4904 GCA_964424465.1 uncultured Candidatus Saccharibacteria bacterium | reverse complement strand
TGTAAGCAAGGTGTATGCGGAGAAGCCTCGGACAGTTAGAGATACCAGGCTTTGCATGTTGTGGACAATAATGCTCATACTCTACGCTGTTCTTGGGGTGTGGTTGCTATATTGTCAGATATTTGGCAAATAGACCGTGCGTCAGGCAGGTTCAATCCCTGCCGCCACGGTTTTTTTTAATGTGTTTAGATAATGTATCTTACTTGCTAAAATGATATCTGTGTGGTATTAAAATAGGGTCTTATTCGAAATCGTATCGATGTGGACATTGCACAAAAACCTTCAAAACAAGAATAAAAAATATGTTAGAGCTTTTGAAAAACATGCATGTACAAGCGTTGGCTATTCTGGTACTGCTCATCCTGCAGATGATGGCCTCGAGGAGGCCTGTACCTGATGCCACACCACTAAGGCACCTGATCACTAGTGGTGCTTGTGTCTATCGCGCTGATCTGGACTATGTATGAGTCTCAGTACGGCTCTGCTGCGGCTGCGCCAAATTTCTTCGCCAGCAAGACTGCTTGGCTCACGGTGTTTGTG
This sequence comes from uncultured Candidatus Saccharibacteria bacterium, assembly GCA_964424465.1. GTDB lineage: Bacteria > Patescibacteriota > Minisyncoccia > Phycocordibacterales > CAIZLB01 > CAIZLB01. Next base: position 4,364 of record CAYRJE010000044.1, on the reverse strand, counting down.
TTATATATCATCACCGGAGACAGGTGTTTTAATCAAGGAACATCGTCATATATCGGAAACATACTCTTCAAAGGTGACGCCGGACACTTGTTCAAAGGCGAGCTTGTGTTAGTTACGCATATGGTGACACTACCTGCAGATGTGGTAAATGCTTTTGATGAGGATAATGATACGCCCATCCAGAACGCTGTGTTGGTATTCCAAGGTCCTCGATGGAGGCGTCCTGACGGTGGTGTTAAAAAGGTTCTGCATGCATCGCATGTCGATGTCTCTGGCAGGTTGCTGGTACCTGGTAATCTCTACCGATTCGATTGTGATGGTTTTCTACATCCAGTCAATAGGCGACTAGGTCTTCCAGAAGAGGAGGATAAAAGAATATAATAATCATGGCACGGCATTCTCCGTGCAGAATATCCTGTATGCTTCACGGCATGCAGGATTTTTATTATATGATTATATGTGATACAGTAGTATTACCCTCGGGGGTGGAGACATTTGTAGGCTAGACAGCAGGGGTCCAAGCGATGACAGTCTCCATCCTCGAGGTACTATATCCGCAGGCAAACATGCTTGCGGACTTTTTTTATACAATTATTTCTCACTCTCCTCTGGCTCAATCCATTCTACATCTTTAGCTTTATCAATAAATAAATGTCCATCTAGGTGATCACATTCATGTTGAAAAATGTGGGCAAGTAGTCCACCGGCGCCACGTACATGTTTTTGACCATGTTCATCAGTATATTCAAGCGATACATGTGTAGAACGATATACTTTTCCATAATACCAACGTACAGAGAGACATCCTTCGCCATTCATCCATTTTTTTGTTTTAGATGCTTTAACGATTCTTGGGTTAATACATACCAAATCTTCAATATCTTTTAATGCATCTATATTGAGTGCTTCACCGGCGACTTTACGAGCTAATACTTTTTTAGCCACCAAAAAAATACGTACACCGTGTCCAACTTGTGGGGCAGCAAGCCCAACACCATCAGATATAGCATCAAGAGTTTCTTTCATATCAGCAATCAATTTTTGAATTGGTGCACTCTTAATTTCCTCTGCTGTTAATTCTTTGGCAGGCGTCTCAAGAATAGGATCTCCTTTTTCTACGATTGCTAATTGAGTCATTGTGAAATCACTATACTATATAAAACTAGTTCTGTCGACGTATATATGTACGTACTTAGGGACTGATTTTAGATACGGATATATTGCCGGATGAGGCCATTCTTGTGGCTTAAAGAATAGGTGTAGTGTGGTGTGATCAGCCTGCATCGTCTTATACACCGTAGTAAAACGTTTAAGATATTCGTATATGGTATCTATATGAGTTTTTGAATGGATTTGAATGTGTACACTCCACGGTGGTTGTTGTGTCTCTCGGGCTATGGTCTGTATGTCGTCGACTAAAGGTTTCCAATTTTTCTGTGCCACGGCCTGCCATATAGGATGTTTGGGATTACGTGTTTGTATAAGCACATCGCGCTCGGTGCGTTCCATAAGTGTATATATGACACGTATTGCATCAAATTCTGCGGTTCGACTTGGCAATGCCAACATACTTTCCAATGACACAATCGCACTATAGTCAAAAACCGTACCATGAGATTGTGTAAGCAGAAGTTCGGTACCGAGATATATAGTGGCTGTTTTGTGCTGTTTCAATGCTTTGGCAGCAGAACTTTTTGTTTGATTGTTGCTATCTATAAGAACAATAGGTAGATCTGTTAGTGCTTGTAATTCTTCTCGTACACTTTCTGTGCTCGCACCAAGAGACACAAGGTTCCAACCGCCACAGTGTATACAGGTACTATTGGTTGTATTTGTAGTGTTGCATGTATCACAGGTAAATATTTTACCAACATGTGGGGTTTCGGTGATGCGTAGAGGTCTTTTACATGTAGTACATGATACAACTGTGGCACAGTCGGCACATACTGTTTGGGCACTGAATCCTTTTCGTACAGTGTAGAGCATTAAGGATTGATCATGTTTTTCACAATGTTTAATCAATGCAGCCAGTCCAGGTGAAATATGATGCAATTTGGTGTTTAATTTTTCTTTAGATTTTATTTTGGTTTTGCCTGATTCGGTCATATCTACCAAATGAATAGTTGGCTTACTTGGAATAGTGTAATCAAGTGTATCTGTGTGATTCTCAGTATATAGAGGTAAGAGCGCGTCACTCTCTATGAGTTGTATGTTTTTGTGTTTGGCAAAAGACCTGACAAAAAAACGATAATCAAAATCTTTGCGCATATGGCGATAATATTCTGACGAAGCCAATTCCATAATAAGCGTAGGGGAATGCGCCTGATCTAATCTATATAGATCTATTGGCATAATAACGTGTTCTAGACCAGCCTTTTTTAAATATGCAACATGAGTTTTGATCGGTGAGAGTGTCCAGGTATTCTCTGTATAGATCTGTGTGATAGCCTCTACACGTGCAGGTAAGGGTATTTGCATGTATCGAGTTTTGAGTTTGGTATTGTCTATATGTGTTGCCGGTACAGCAATGTATTGTTCAAGATGCTCTAAAATCTTTTTCGGCACAAGTTCGGCAAGCACTTCACCGAATGGTTTTACGTAGTACTGTGCAGTATCAAGCACCGCTAGTATGAATTCGCGACTAAAGCTGTGTGCCCGTACTATCTGCTCTATTTTTTTAATAGTAAATGTTTGTGACTTTATATATTCTTTGGCTTGTTGTATCGGCACTATCGAATCCACCACCGCCCAAACTGTACGATTTTGGATTTTAACCTGTATGATGTCACCCACATGGCACAATTCTTTAGTCCAATAGGTCAATGTGTCAGAAAAGGTTGTTTTGAGAATGGGGAATACAGTGATGCAATGCATAAGACTTTATATGTACGCTCATTATATAGTAAGATAGAGGTATATGACAGATTTTGTAAAAGACCTTTCTCAGGCATTATCTTTTGACATCTTTACTGATGCAGATAATATAGTGGCAATACATAGCCAAGATTCAAGTATATTTAAACGAGCCCCTAAGGGTGTACTGTATCCAAGGACTGTACAAGATATTCAGACTATTGTACGACTAGCCACAAAACACAAAGTAACACTTTCGGTACGAGCGGGTGGTAGTTGTATGAGTGGTAGTTCTCTTACAGATGGGTATATTCTCAATCTTACTAAATATTTTAAGAATATTTCAGTAAATACATATGCAAAATCTGCTACTGTAGATATGGGTGTATTTTACAGAGACATCGAAGCTGAGATCAGTAAGCACAATTTGATGTTTGCAGCGTATCCGTCTTCTAAAGATGTATGTGGTATTGGCGGTATTCTTGGTAACAATGCGTCAGGCGAGAAAAGTATTCGATATGGTGCAACTATAGAAAATGTACAATCAGTTGATGTTGTACTATTCGATGGTGAGATATACTCTTTCGAAGAAATGAGTCATGTCGAATTTACGAAACTGGCTAAAGCTAAAACAACGCTCGGTCATGTATGCAAACATCTACTTGATATATATAAACAATACGAAAAACAGTATGCTGAGGCGGTAGGTAAAGTCAAAAAAGCTGCATCAGGGTACAGATTGGAAAAAATATATAATCCTAAAACTAAAACATGGAACTTGGCCAAGCTTTTTGTTGGTGCACAAGCAACACTTGGAATCATTGTTAGCGCTCGACTGAAGCTGGTTGATATTTCACTATATCGTCGAACTATGGTTTTACCGATAGGTAATTTGGCAGAACTTCCTGCGGTACTTAAGACAATCATGAATTTCAACCCCGAATCAGTTGAGACATTTGATATACACACATACATGCATGCCAAGAAATTCCTTCCTGAAGATACGGAAAAAATAAAGGAATTCTTTGCCCCAGGTGTATCGTTGATTGTGATTGCTGAATTTAGCCAAGCAACTCAAGCTGAAACCGACACGCAGGTCAATGAAGTTTATAAAGCTTTGCAGCAAGTAACTCGAGAAGTCTCACTCATTACCGAGCCGTCACTGATACGAAGTGTGTGGGCGATTCGTCGATCGTCATTTAGAGTGATGCGCGATGCAACATATGATAATCCACATAAAAGAGCGGTGCCTTGTATTGAAGATATTATAGTGCCAATCGATCGATTTGATGTTTTTGTGCCTGCACTTATGAGTATTCTCAAAAAATACAACATCGAATACGGTTTCCACGGCCACATTGGAGACGGAGCATTGCGTATTATCCCTGTATTTGATTTTTCTGATAAGAAAAAAGCATTAACGTTGATAGAAGTAATTATGACTGAGGTTTTTATGATTATTAAGAAATTAAAAGGTAATAGCAGTGCAGATCACGGAGATGGATTGATAC
>CAYRJE010000043.1:4272-5163 GCA_964424465.1 uncultured Candidatus Saccharibacteria bacterium | reverse complement strand
CGGACCAGTACTTTCGGTTATTTCATTTACAGACGAGAATGAAGCTCTAGCTATTGCCAATGATACTAGATACGGATTGGGAGCATCAATATTTACTTCTGATATAGATAAAGCCAAAAGAATGATTCCATATATCGATGCGGGTAATGTGTGCATAAATGACATGATAAAATCGGATCCTCGGGCTCCATTTGGTGGAGTGAAAAAGTCCGGATACGGCCGAGAGCTTGGCACATACGGAATAAAAGAATTTGTTAATATAAAAAATGTTTGGTTTAAATAAAATTTACAAATAAAAAAGAGCTGTACCGAAGTACAGCTCTGTTTATATTCTTGTGTGTTTTTTTAGTTAGCAACAGCCTATTTTTATTTTGCAAAAAACAAATCCTGTGAAACTTTTTCCGGCATTTTTGACGCAAATCATGGGATATAAACCCAGGGGCCAGCCTCTTCTATTTTTTTTACGCATCCTTTACTGTTTATCCCCTTCGTTATTGTTTTTACTTTTGTACCGTAATCAACTTTTATTACGGCATTCAAATAAAGCGACCAGATATCATATGGGTCACCCATTTTATGAATAACCTTATTGACTTTTTTGGATTTTTGACGTCCATTTTCAATCCATATCACTTTCATTGTTATCAGTGCTTTAATATCCCTTGGAGGGAAATAAAAGCCGAGTGTCGCACGATTACTCATTTGCAGGTAATCGGGCAAGAATTGAATGGTCGAACCGGACCCCATTAGGGTCGGTAACCAAATGGAATCCCCCCGTGAAGCAACCTGTTCAGTAGCTTCGTACTCATCAACATATTTTTCATCTTCCATTGAAAGCGGTTGCCCGCCTTCAATTTTCTGCATAATGATTTCCAGGTTTGGGATTTTAGA
>CAYRJE010000043.1:3210-4262 GCA_964424465.1 uncultured Candidatus Saccharibacteria bacterium | reverse complement strand
ACCAGAGAACTGATGTCCATAGAGCAATACGCAAACCAATCCAAACCAAATTTTGTCAGAGAACTACATCTAGGAGCATTATATACTATATAGAGACTTTTGTCAATAGACAAATAAACCTTATAAATAAACAATAAAAGCACCCGATTGGGTGCTTTTATTGTTTAAAATATTTAGTTTGTCACATTAACCACCACAGCTGATGAAGTCTCTGCATTACCCAAGCTATCGGTAGCCCTTGCTGTAATACTGTGATCTCCATTTAAGAATGCAGTAGTATCCCAGGTAGTACTATATGTGTTATATGTAAGATCTTCCCCTATCTTTGTTGTATCAACAAAGAATTCAACTTTTGTAATAGTAGCACCTACAGTACTAGCTACATCTACAAGAACAGTTGTTGTTCCTGATGTTTCGTTGGAACGAAGATTTGTGAAGGTGAATTTGGAGGTTGAGGGAGCGGGATTCACTATAATTGACACCGTATCACTCACCGTCGTCGTCCCATCATTCAAACTCAATTTAAAGACTGATGTACCTGCGGTAAGACCTGTGATTGTAGTGACAACGTTTGAAGGATCTGTGATTGTACCTGAGCCTGAGACTCTAGACCAAGTAGATACGTTCTCTAATGATAATCCAGATGTATAACTACCATTTAAGGTAACTGAATTTGTAGGGAGTGTAATTGTCTGATCAGGACCTGCGTTGACAGAAGAAGTTGGTACGGTCAATTTTGTATTTTTTACCTTCTTTAGGATGGATGATGTATTGTTTGTAGCTGCATCATAGGCAATGGCTTTGATAGAGAATGATCCAATAGGAGAAGAAGGAACTTTCCATGAACATGTATATGAAGATGTAGCATCAGTACATTTTAGAACATCATCGACATAGAATTCAACCTTAGAAACTCCTATGTTGTCTGTTGCTGTAGCTTTAATAGTTATAGTAGCACCTGGTCTATAGTAGCTTCCTGTTGGAGCAGTGAGAGTGACGGTTGGTGGTGTTGTATCTGGTGCTGCTCCAATCGTAATCACTCTCGCTGTAGT
>CAYRJE010000043.1:2725-3180 GCA_964424465.1 uncultured Candidatus Saccharibacteria bacterium | reverse complement strand
CACAGTTAGACCGGTAGTATTCCAATCATATGAGAAGAGTGAACCTGGTCCTGTATAGTCTGTGTTGATGAGAACCCCATCTTTGTAGAATTCAATCTTTGACATAGCTACGTTGTCTGTAGCAGTGGCAGATATTGTGTATGTAGTACCTACAGGGACCGAAGTGTTTGCAGATGGAGTGGTTAGAGAAGAAGCTGGTTGGAAGGTTGGTGCTGTAGTGTCTCCTCCTCCATTATTATTTACATTAACAGTAACTACAGATGATATTGAAGAAGTAGTAGCAGTAGATACTTTAGCTGTGATTGTGTGAGTACCATCTGATACAGCAGTTGTGTTCCAGATACATCCATATGAAGATGTTGTGTCTGGGTTTGGAGTACAACCTGGTAGAAGAGTGGTTGTACCATCTAGGTAGAATGCTACACTTGTGATCCCTGTACCTGTAGTACTAGCTG
>CAYRJE010000043.1:1006-2653 GCA_964424465.1 uncultured Candidatus Saccharibacteria bacterium | reverse complement strand
TCCATTCTGAAAGTGACTTAAACACATCTGATCCACTATTTACATCAAGCCATATTAGACCTGGGTCATTAGACGGTCTAACACGTGCGTATACATTGTTATTTGCCAAGAATCCTCCCATCCATGTTGCGAGAGTTGGAGCCTTTAACTCAAGATATATTGGATACTCTGTATATAAAGAAGATTCTCTGGCTACAAGAATGTTGCTTTGCAAGCTAACATCATGAGCACGCTGTTGCACTCCATTTTGATCAGGGATTGCCATGAAGTTGATTCCTCTCTCTGTATCATAGATAGTATTCCCTGTTGCAGTAATTTCATGTCCTCCATTTATAAACAAACCTAGCTTTGCTTTGTAAATAGTATTATTTGTAAAATCAATGTTTGGACTCAATCCATCAGCATAAATTCCTTCACCTTGACTATAATCACTAGAAGGTTCACCACCAGCAACAGCACCAATTGAATTCATAACAATGTTGTTCGCGACAGTTCTCTGAAAGCCTTGGTATCTTGTGGTGTACGCAGTACCATCTTGTTGTGGGTATGAATAAATACCTCCTCCATCATCTTTTATATAGTTAGTAGTATCAACAAAGTTTTTTAATATCTGACTACTTTTTCCATCCCAACGAATACCGACGTATCCAGCATTGGTAACTGAATTCAAAGATACAATACCATTGTCTCCCATAGATATAATACCTGTATAACTATCATCACCATTACTTCCCATCCCAGCGAGATTTCCAATTTTATTTAAGATGTTATTTGAAATAAAAGCATTATCAGAAGAGCCACCATGAATACCTCGACTGTTTATCTCACTAAAAGTATTATTAGTAACTTTTAAATTAACAGAATTTGGATATGCATAAATAGCATCAATACCAATAAAATTAAAAGCTGAGTTTGTAACAGTAATGCCAGTTCCAGAGGTTGTATTGATACCTGTTGAATTAAATCCAGTGAAATCTATTCCATCAAATGTTATGTAATCTTTATTATTAAGATTTACTGCAACATCGACGACCGGGGCTTTTACATTATTTGGTGTCGCCGTACTATATATGGTTATTTTTTTAGATGTTGAGTTATAGCTCCATTCATTTGCAAGATTAAGTGTTCGTGGATCATTTTGAATAAAGTAACCCCAACCAGGAGCTGTTGATGGTTCACCATTGAAGGTAATCTTATTGGTGCTTGCAGCAGTAATTTTCGCTTTATCAAGGACCCATCGCTGACTTCGAAATACTACTTGTGCACCAGTCCAATTGTTTGAGCTTGCGTTCAGATTAGCAGTATCAGTAATAGTCCCAACATTAGAACTCTTGGTATATGTGGCACTAGTCGACGCCCAATATCCAGTATCGGGAGTTCGGCCTTTTGCATAGTTAACACCATTGATAGATAAAATATTTATATCTGAAAAGGCTGATGAGAGAGCAGCACTCTCCCATTTGTTACCTCCGAGACTTGTCCACCCTGAAACACTTGCAAAACCAGTGATGATTGGTTTTGCCCCTGTACCATACATACCGTAAGTAATAGAGTTTGATGATGTACCTGAAGCTGTTGGAATAATTGTTCCAGTGAATGTATCTCCTGCTTTAAGCTTTCCCTTTGTATACCACTGCGCCATTCTTG
>CAYRJE010000043.1:0-960 GCA_964424465.1 uncultured Candidatus Saccharibacteria bacterium | reverse complement strand
TTACTTTATCTAATGTCTGCCAAGGAGTGGATGTAGATGTTCCGTTATTTGAGTCGAGACCAGTAGAGGAAACATAATATGTAGTACCTATAGCTTTAACATTTGTAGAGGAAACAATTAATAGTATTGTGAATAATACTGAGAAGATAAGGATACCGAAATGTACTATTTTATGAAACTCACCTTCATGCCATTTACGATACCAAGACACGTTACTCTCCAAATTCTGATGCCACTGTTTTATATGTTTCATGTTGCGCATTTAGATATATTATTACGATTATAATGAGTTAATTATACAGGAAATAAAAATATTTTGTCCATATAAAGTGTTAATAACTTTTCAAAAATGAAACACCCTGACTTTTAAGTCAGGGTGTTTCATTTTTAATTAGTGTGCCTTTACTGTATGGACCTCATGAGTGTGAGATTTACTTAGCATACGAGAAATTATAATAACTACCAATATCAAGAATATAACTAGAAGCCATTGCCATATTGAACTCGGCATAAAGCTTCCTGACCCTTGAAGTGATAATGCTGTCAAACCATTATTGTTTGATGGACCATTATCGATAATTACTGGCTTAAGTTCACGAGAATCATTATTGGTATTAACTGAATTTGAAGATGTGCTATTGCTATTTGTTGTAGTAGTTCTTACAGGTGGTGTTGTGGTAGTTACAACTGTTTTTGGAGCTGGAGTTGTTGTGTAAGTATAAGTCGTAGCACCTTGAGATACTATAGGAGCATCGTAAGTAGTCGGAACCTTATAGAAAGCAGGTTCGTTGTTTGGTATACGAGGCTGAGGATCCCAAACACCTGGAACATAAGCTGAAGCTTGGTTAACACCCGCAACTAGAAAAGCTAGAGCAAACAAGGCTATTAAGTTTTTTGTTGTTTTTATATTCATGTGTATATTATAGCATACATATATCATATTTGTCAAGTACCTTCCTC
>CAYRJE010000042.1:2351-5481 GCA_964424465.1 uncultured Candidatus Saccharibacteria bacterium | reverse complement strand
GGTGAATTTGTGTGATATTGTATGGGAATCACGGCCCTATCGTCTAACGGTTAGGACATCGGCTTCTCAAGCCGGTAATGGGAGTTCGATTCTCCCTAGGGTCACAAAATATGAAACAAATCCGTACGTCAGTGCGAGTTTGTTTTCGATAACGAACCTAAGTAAACAAACTTCGTGCTACACTTCTCATATGGAGTTAGAAAATATAAAATCTACGATTCAAGATTTACTAAAAAAGGATATTACGACATTTACCCTCAAAGGTAAGGGTGCAGTCAATAACGCATATTATATTGAAACCACAGATGGCTCTAAATATATAGTAAAGCAAGAACGAGAAGATAAAGAATTCCAGCCTCAGAATAATCTAGTCGTGGAGGCAAATGTCATCCAGAATCTCTCATCTCTCGAACTTTGTTTTCCTATACCTAAGATTGTATTCATTTCGGAAGATCCTGAAATGTACGGATATGAATATATCGAAGGTGAACTACTCAGGGGACTATGGCCGTCACTTTCGGAGGATGAGAAAATTAGCATCTGCAAATCGCTAGGAGAATTTCATGCCGAGATAGGGAAAAAGTTTTCTAAAGATGATGCAGAAGCTTTAGGTGTTGTGATAGATCCTTCTACTGATGTCCATCCTGAAGTTTCAAGGGATTATATTTCCATACTGGAAAATCCTGATGTTCCTGAAGAATTTAAAATTCTAGCTAGAAACGCTAAAGAAATATTTGATACTACACATGATGATGTTGTGTTTCAGTTCTTGCACAACGACGCTCATCATGAAAACGTCCTAATCAAGGATAAGAAAATATCCGGGATCATCGATTTTGGTAATGCTGAATACGGTGAAATAGCTAAGGAGTTTTCACGCTACATACGAGACTTTCCAGCTCATTTTCAGTACATCATTGCTGCCTACGAGGAAAAGTCAGGAAATAAACTTTCCTACATGCGACTTGTGACTTGTTCACTCATTAATGGCCTTATCGACAACGTTGAAGATTATTTCAAGGGTGGCGAAGCTAAAATAAAAGCTGAGGTTGCCATAGCGACGTACAAAAAGTTGATAGGGGAGGCTGTTTAGGTCCGATAATGGACATGACAGGGATCGAACCCACAAGCTTTAGGTGGTAAGACTAGAGCTCCAAGCCATTGCATGCCCATGACACGACATTTACCAATGTATGTCATAAAAACAAAAAACCACTCTTTTCAGAGCGATCTTTTTGGCTTTAGCCTTACCACCTAACGTATTATATTTCGGACATTTACAAAGTCAAATTTTTATAAAAAAAAAACCGCCACAGAGTAACCTGTAGCGGTCCGGTTGGTACATGTGCCGAAAAAAGATCAGTTGTTAGTTCGGCTGAGGCAGGCCGTGCTGTTCGCAGAGTTGACGGAACCGTGCCGCTTCATCATCATTCGCCTCGAGCAATACCAACGGCGGCACGTCGCTCGTAGCAAACGTTTCGAATGTCGGTCCAGTCCAGGCCGCAGCCTCAACATTTTCCTGAGTAATCAGGTCTTCTTTGCCATCGATAACACGACGAAGGTTTTCTGCTGCAATTTGCAGGCCTTGGAATGGGCATAAGGTGTCCCCCATAGCTTCACCTTCGATAACCCCATAAGAGAACCGTCCCGCGCGGTGCGCCCGCCAGAGAACTTCGGCGAACTTGCGTGCGCTTCCGGGGTTAGCCATGCCGAAGACCTCAAACTTTCCGGCCTGTTGAGCGAACGGTAAACCGTTCTGACGGTGCCGCGCACCGGGCTGATTCTTGTTGAACCAAGCGTCTTTGGCATGTCCAGGAGAATCAAGGTCGGCGACAATCGCCTCATCGACAAACGCACATGCATTATCATCCTCTTTGTCAAAGTGAGAGGTGTCGACACCCCATTTGGCGAGAGGCCTCAGATGTTCAGGCAGGTAGCTGCGGAATTTGATCATGTCGGCAACGGTTTGCAGCGACCCCATGACGTGTCCCAGCTCAACCCCCATTTCCTGTTGTCCGTGATCATAGGCAACCTGATAGGTTGAAGTCCATTGCATTGCCAGGAACAGCAATTCGTAATCATGCCAGTGCGCTGGCAAAGTGGACCATTGATCGTGGTGGGGAATGCCACGCCCGCCGTGGAATGTTTGATGATGTTTGAGCCCGAGCAAATGCCCGAGACATAGAGCATCTTTAATCCTCTTCCGGGCTGCCAACTCAACATGATCACGAGACAGTGCAGACTCTCCCGGAGATCCGAATTTGGCAAACCGCAGCCTGTAAACGCTGTGAAGGCTGGCCAGCTGGCCGTCTGTGTGAGTTGAAATGCGGACGATTGGTGTGCCAAGTTTGGCAAAATGCGCAACTATCTCCTGTCGATAATCATCACGGTGCAGCATCTTGTAAGGTTCAGGAAGCATTCCAAAAGTGATATCAATCCCTTCGATGCCACAGTCGGCCGCAAAACGACAGATGTCGTCCCTGGTACTGATTTTGTATTTCTGATTACCCATCATCAGTTGTTCGAGCTGGGGCAGGAAGAAGGCGGATTTGGGTTTACTTTCAGCAGCAGTGTTCATGGAGTTATTTCGTAGTCTGGTGTATCTGTGACCTTAATTTCTCTTAGACCTGTTCTATAAAAGATGCCTAAGAAAATAGCCGAATATATCAAGGTGCTCGTTTGGCTAAGATAAATACTACATGTTTTTTAATATTCGTCAATTCGAGAATCAAGCGAGGATATTTGTTATACTCAACATATGCAATCAATTACATACCCAGAATTTGAAAAAGTAGAACTCCGAGTTGGAACGATTCTTGAGGTTCAGGATTTTCCCGAAGCTAAAAAAGCTGCGTATAAACTCACTATTGATTTTGGTGAATTTGGCATCAAAAGATCCAGTGCCCAAATCACAAAGCTATACACAAAAGACGAATTAGTAGGAAAACAAGTGATAGCAGTGATCAATTTCCCAACTAAACAAATCGGACCCTTTGTCTCAGAATGCCTCACAACAGGCTTTGCAAATGAGCACGGCGATGTGGTCTTGGCTCAACCGGGACAGAAAGTTCCTAATGGAAGTAAACTTTTTTAATCTATTATGCAACCTCTCCTCACATTCATCTCTCAT
>CAYRJE010000042.1:0-2141 GCA_964424465.1 uncultured Candidatus Saccharibacteria bacterium | reverse complement strand
AACATCAAGCATGGGAGGGTGGGTATATTGATCATGTAGAGGAAACTATGCGTATATCCACTGTGACTTACGATGCGCTCTCTACTTTTCGTCCGCTAAGTTTTTCTCTTTCAGATTCATACACATCTTTGTTTTGGCACGATGTCGAGAAAATATTTACTTATACTGAGCCTAAGAAAACATTTACATCTGGCTCACAAAAAATCGCGTTCATTCTTGAGCTCATGAAAGAATATGAAATCAATATTACTGACAGTATAAAGAACGCCATTTTATACGTACATGGTGAAGGAGATATGTATAGTTCATTTGAGAACATACAAAAACCATTGGCTGCATTTGTGCACTGTTGTGATACTATCAGTGCTCGAGTTTGGAGTGAATATCCGAAGAAGAATTGGTGAGATGCTGCCTCTTTCCGATATCCACCTTTGACATCATCACACATACAAGGTATCATCAGATCTATGTTAATGACATCTAAAAAAACTATTTGGTCTAGCTTTGCATAATATAGTTTTTGTCATTTCACTCTCTCTACAACATTATTTTTCTTAATACTTCACGCACGCATATAGCGTGTGAGTCACTATGCATGATATTGAAATCAAAAACCTGATAAAAAAAGAGCAATCACGACAACATGATCAGATAAACCTTATAGCCTCTGAAAATTATGTCTCTGCTGATGTGTTACAAGCCTTAGGTAGCGAATACACCAACAAATACGCTGAAGGATATCCAGGTGCCCGGTATTATGGTGGTAATACATACGCAGACGAACTAGAGCTTTTATGTCAAAAAAGAGCCCTGGACCTATTTAAACTTGATACAACAGAATGGTTTGTAAATGTACAAGTGTTATCAGGATCACCGGCCAATCTAGCTGTATACGCAGCACTAGTTCCACCTGGTGAGAAAATAATGGGACTGTCACTAGCTCATGGCGGTCATTTGACCCATGGACACAAAGCTTCATACACTGGCATATGGTGGCAACAAATACCATATACATTAGACAAAGAAACTGAATGTATAGATTATGATGCGATGTTGCAGACTGCACAGACTGAAAAACCCAAATTGATCGTTGTTGGATACACTGCATACTCAAGGACCATAGATTGGTCGCGTATGCGCAGTATTGCCGATGCATGCGGAGCGTTATTGCATGTTGATATGTCGCATATTGCAGGATTAATCGCTGGCAATCAATACCCATCACCATTTCCATATGCTGATACAGTTATGACCACAACACATAAAACATTACGAGGTCCTCGAAGTGCATTGCTATTTGCAAAATATGACACTATCAAGAAAATAAATAAAGCTGTATTTCCTGGATTGCAGGGTGGACCACATATGAATCAGATCGCTGCAGTGGCTGTGGCGCTTAAAGAAGCTGCGACAGAAGATTTTACTGTATATGTCAAACAAGTTATCAAGAATGCACAAGCTTTAGCTCGAGAATTACAAAAGTTAGGCTGGAGAATATGTTCAGGTGGTACAGATACACACCTCATACTCGTAGATGTTTGGATGAATGGAAAAGGTATAGACGGTCAGTGCGCCAGTGAGGCATTGGAAGCAGCTGGTATTATCGTAAATAAAAACACCATACCGTATGACACTAGATTACCTGCAAGTCCCTCAGGTATCAGACTTGGAACAGCGGCCGAAACAACACGAGGTAAGACGGAGGCTGACATGATCAAACTAGCTCAGCACATAGACACTATTTTAAAAAATGCAATACAAAAATAAATATATGATTGTCCAAGGAAAACTCATTGCAGAAAAAATACTCAGTAAGCTCGCATATTCTTTTCATTATGAAAAGAAAGTTTGTTTTGTCCAATTCGGCACCGATCCTGCAAGTACTGCATTTATAAAAAGAAAAAAGAACATTGCCGAAAGTCTCAGTATAAAAGTTGATGTATATCACGAACCTACACCGCTATCAATGGATTGGGCCCGTAGGACGATGAAGGAAATCATTGAGAAAAAATATGATGGTATAGTTTTACAACTTCCAGTACCGCGAATCTTAGATGCTCAAAATCTCATAGATATGATACCAGAAGAACAAGATATCGATGTGCTTGGCCAAAAGATGCTCAAAAGATACAAAGAGGGTA
>CAYRJE010000041.1:4901-5940 GCA_964424465.1 uncultured Candidatus Saccharibacteria bacterium | reverse complement strand
GCTTGATACTTTCAAAACTAAAACTGAGACTGAAAAATTATCCGATGTCTTTAAATTTATATTACAAGCATCAGGTTTTGAGAAAGTATTAAAGGAGGGTAATGATGATGATCGTGAAAAGTTGGAAAACATCAAAGAACTCGTGTCTCTAACATCTAAATACGACACCTTAAGTCCTGATGAGGGGATTGAGTTATTTCTAGAAGAAGCAGGTCTTATGTCAGATCAAGATGAATTGGATGCAAAAGATCAAGAAGACAAAGTTCGCCTCATGACTGTCCACGCGTCGAAAGGGTTGGAGTATGACACCGTATTTATTACAGGTATGGAAGAGAATTTATTCCCTTATGAGCGCATGGGGGAATCTGACAACCAAACACCTGAGGAGGAAGAGGAGGAGCGAAGACTATTTTATGTTGCAGTAACTCGAGCAAAGAAGAAACTGTACCTCACATACGTACTCATGCGGACGATCTTTGGCGCACGTCAATTTAGGACACAGTCTGAATTTCTGGATGATATACCTGTACATCTACAAGAAACTATAGACAACACAAACGCATTTTCATCTGGAAAAACAACATATGCACCAGGAGAGAGGCGAAAAGGAGGCCTACTAGATTTGTCAGAGATAGATTTCTAGTTATACTGTAGATACATACTATCTATATGGACGATACACACCCAATCAACACAGAACAAGATCTAAGTGCCAAAAAGTCTTTGGGTCAAAATTTCCTAAAAAACCCTGCTATTATCGATAAAATAGCATATAAAACCAAAGAATTACTTACACGAGAGCAGAAAAACCATGCAGAAACCATCAAAATCCTAGAAATAGGGCCAGGTAAAGGGGCGCTGACGAAATCCTTGTTGAAACTAGGACACCCAGTTGTAGCAATAGAGACAGATGAAAGAATGGTTCAATTCCTTAATACAGAGCTTACACATGACCTAGATTTAGGGTTATTATCACTTATACATACAGATATACGCGAATTTACACCTGACGATGTGTCCGGCCCATATATTCTAGTTG
>CAYRJE010000041.1:2527-4891 GCA_964424465.1 uncultured Candidatus Saccharibacteria bacterium | reverse complement strand
TATTTTCAGACAATTCCTAGAATCTGATCACCAACCACTCGCATTGGTGGTAATGATACAAAAAGAGGTAGCGTTGCGTATGACTGACAAAAAACAAAGCCTATTATCCTTATGTGCAAATACATATGGGAAACCATCTATTTTAACACATGTATCAAAAGGAAATTTCACACCAGCACCAAAAGTTGACTCGTCAGTGTTGGTTATAGACACAATAAACAAAAACGCTTTCAAGAACACAGTAAACCCTGGTGAGTTTGAAAAAACATATTGGACTTTGGCCAAAAAAGGTTTTAACAGCAAGAGAAAACAGATCGGCGGAACAGTGCTAAAAGAAATACTAAAAAATGACACAGCACCTGTGAGCATATTGGCCAAGAGACGCCCTGAAGAGTTATCTGTTGCTGATTGGGTAGAGATCACTAAAAATATATACTTATAAAATTTGTGATATTATATATGCAATGCATAAGAAGACGTTAAACATCGCAGCGGTGTGTGTTGTGGTATTATTGGTTACTTTTCTTTATGTACAGAAAAATAACAAAACAGCTATCGAGAAACAAAATAATATATCTATCGAGAACACTCAAGTCAATAAAACACTCCAGATTGAAGATTATCAACAGGAAATCATAGACACAATAACAAAACAACAATTAGAATCTTTTGAGAAAGTGTCTGATTCTTTCAAGAAGAAAGATACTGATACTTTGAGTGCCAAAATCGCCAAAGATGTCTTTGGGCAATATATAGAGTACAACACCTCCGGAACACTTGATGCTGCAACATTGCAAAACATGACCGTAAACAACATGGCGGGGCAGATACCCTACACTCCGACAGTCCGACTCAACAATTTAAAATTGTCAGCCCCTACAATAGGAAACCTGAAAATATACATAAACAAAATTGCCACAATACAGTTCGAGTTAGATAAAGCTATTGCATCTATTTCCAACAAACCAAATCCTGATATATACATAAAAAATCTATATATAGCAGCCTCAAACCTATATTACAGACAAGCTGTACCTTCTTCAATGGGGGATTATCATGCCAACATTATCAATGCCTATCGAAAATATGTAACAGCGTTCAATCTTATGCAGATGCAACAACAAGATCCTGCTCGTGCATTATTAGGTGTTGATATGGCCAAGAAGGCAGGGGATGAGTTGATAAGCAATATTAACAACATCAGAAATATTGCAATTTTAAATAAAATCACTTATGAACCTAAAGATCCTGCATTTCAGTGGATAAACACAACTGAAAATAGTACTATTAATAAAGTAGAGTAAACAATAGATATATGGTAAAACAATTACTTAAAAAACAAACCGTTGTATTTTTGATTTGTTTTTTAGTGTTTGCACCGTATATTTCCAACAAGGAAGTTTTTGCAGAGACAAATTATGAGTTTCAAAACCCTGGAGATCTCTTACCTATGCCAGTAACACCTGGTGATCCACTACCTGAAAACTACCTATTAGAGCCAGGCGCACCTGTAGCCGACATGCCACCAAACCTTGATTCGACACCAACTGAGTACGGGTACTATGACCCTATTACAGACACAGTGTTTCAAGATCAAACAGATAACCCTTTCTCTGAGGCATATTTTGGAGAGGAAGACCCTAGTCTTTTTCCTGATGGAGGTGGTATAGATGGTGGTTCTGGGGACTTACCAGGCGCTCAAGCTGATGCTGACTACGCATCAGTAGAGTACAGATCAGCCATTCAACGAGCCAATGCACAAGGTGGAGGCACTCAAGGATACATATATTCCGGAACTCCGGGAGCGGCACGAAACGGGACAACAACAACAAACTCACAAGGTAGTGCAACATTGCCAGCGGCGTCATGTATAGGTAGCCAACTTCTCGGCAAACTCCTAGCTTCAACCATTACCAGTGCTGTAGGCAGATTAAGTCAAACCATCCTCGATAGAGGAAAAGCGCTTGTTGGTGCAGTTATTAGTATACCAACCAACGAGTTAGGAACAACCAAATACGATACTCAGAGAACAAAAGAGCAGATTCAACTACAAAACTCAGCAACTGTAGGTACCAGTGTGGGCATCGCGGGTATTAACGCGTTGGCAGGTATCAGTTGGGACTCTATAGCGTATTGTATAGTAAACTCAATGATCGACTATATCGCCCGATCAACTATTGCTTGGGCACGATCAGGGTTCCAGGGAAACCCTTCATTTATCGAGAATCCAGGACAATTTTTCAAACAACTTGCAGATACAGAGGCTAGTACATTTCTACAAAATCTAGCCTAAGGAACTTTAGGTCAAAAAATTTGTAAGAAATTCAAAGCCCAGATGGTGCTAAATATTTAGCGTGAGTTT
Source organism: uncultured Candidatus Saccharibacteria bacterium (assembly GCA_964424465.1). Classification (GTDB taxonomy): domain Bacteria; phylum Patescibacteriota; class Minisyncoccia; order Phycocordibacterales; family CAIZLB01; genus CAIZLB01. The sequence goes on along the minus strand of CAYRJE010000041.1, from coordinate 2,529 downwards.
AT
>CAYRJE010000041.1:1985-2427 GCA_964424465.1 uncultured Candidatus Saccharibacteria bacterium | reverse complement strand
CAGGTCGCTGGAGGAGGTGTCAATGGGGGATATACCACAGGAGGCTTCATCGGTGCAGCATTACCAACAGGACGCGTTGGTACAAGTGGTACCCAACCAGGAGCTTTAAGCAACACAAGACCTACCACTGTAGGTGGTAACAACCTAGCCTCAAAAAGCGCCAACTATACTTACGGAGGATGTACTCTGGATCAAATAAACAGTAATTTAAAGGGTTTTCTTGGTGGAAATTTCAACCAAGGAGGTTGGAACAGTTGGTTTCAACTTACACGAGTACAATCAAACAACCCTTATACAACATACCTAAACCTAAGTGCACAACTCAGAGGACAAGTGCAGCAGAAAAAAGATTTGGCTAATGTTGAACTTGGATGGGGTAGAGGATTTCTCAGTTTCAGAAAATGTGATGAAAAGACACCTACAGCCGATCAGAGCAAGTGTC
>CAYRJE010000041.1:0-1867 GCA_964424465.1 uncultured Candidatus Saccharibacteria bacterium | reverse complement strand
GTTTAATATTTGAGATAAATATCATATACTAGTTTAGTTTATTCTAGTATATGAATATCTATGAGGTTGTAAAAAAAAGTTTTATTTCTAAACTATTTGTTTTTGCTCTTGCTTCAGGTATTTCATTTGCAACAATAATTCTACCATTACTGATCCCTTTGACAGCCTCTGCACAGAGTGCGGCTGATTTTAACGGAGGATCAGTTCCAACAAGTACTGTAACTCCTCCAGGTTGGCAAGTTGTAGATGAAGTGATTCCGAGAAAACTAGGCACTTCAGAGGAGGCACAGCTTAGTTTCCCTTACAGTTTATTGAGAAACAGACTTGGCTATGGAGATTTAGATGATGGAGAATTAACAAGACCTACAGTTGTTGGTTATGGATACGTTGCGAAAGGGATTAATAATATTTTAGGTACAAACTATCCACTTGATAAAATATATGAGATAACAACCTTACTACCTGACGGTCGTAAACAATCAAATTACTATGTAAAAGCAGGAGTACTTGGAATGGAGGCGATGCTTATTGGTATTGCTAGAGACAATGGTTTTTTCTACCCCCCAAGACCAATACAAAAACTAACTACTGATAGGAGTCTAGAAACTTCAACTTTAGATACAGATACAGAAGCTGGTGCAAACAACTGGTTTGATAAACAAGAGAACCGAGAATTAGGAACAACCAACAATCTTGTTAGATCAAGAGACACTGGCAACATCAACAACCTACTTCAGCAACAAGATGGTCTCAATGAGCAAATAGCTAGTAAGAAAAAAGAACTTGCAGAAACAACCGATCCTGTAAAAAAAGCACAGTTGCAAACAGAGTTAAACGGCCTACAACAACAACTAGATCAAGTAACTCAAAACCTACAAACTGCCCAGGTTACAAACAACAACAAAATAAACACAAGTACATGTAATGAACATTGGTACAGCATCATTACACTTGAGTGTATGCAAGCTCTTATTGCTGTCCTTGCAAACATGTATTTGAATCTAGTCTCTTATGCATTAGGTCTAGTTGGTACACTGTTTGATTTCTCAATAGAGATTGCTGTAAACTCAGCTGAGTTTGTTGAGCGTATTGGGGTAGTCAACCCTATCTGGTCATTCATCAGAGACATGTTGAACATGACTTTTATCTTTATTTTGTTGTGGATTGCCGCCAACATCATATTGGGTAAGAGAAACTACACAGTACGATCAAATGTAGTTAAAGTTGTAATTGTAGCTATTTTGATAAACTTCAGCTTATTTGCAGCAAAATTACTCATCGATGGATCAAACTTACTTACACTACAAATATATGAGGCGGTTAAAGGTGGTACAAGTGCTACTAGACCACCAATATCAGCGCAAATAATGGACACTTTAGGTATGCCCACTATGTATAATTTTAGTGACATAGCTAGTGGGGAGACAATAGAAGGTTGTGGTAGTGCCAATGGTACAATTATCACCGTTGCAATATTTGGATCTATTTTCATGATCATTTTAGGATTAGCGTTTCTATTTGGAGCAGTCCTATTCTTTAGTCGTATGGCAAATATTATATATTTGTTTATTACATCACCATTATGGGTATGGGGTCACATAATGGATACAGGTATATTTCGCAGAAGTAGAGAGAGCTGGCAAAAGAAAATGGAGCAAGCTGTTAAATTTCCCGTCATATACATGATGTTTATATTTGTTGGTATGTTTGCCTTTGTAAAACTTATAGGGCTACGAAACAATCAAGGTCTTTCATTTTTAACTTTGTTTTGTATATCTCGAGATAAATCATTGATTGGCCAACTACCCCTCATAATGAACTTCTGTCTTGTAATTTATTAGGTTTATTTAGTAGTTTTATAAATTCT
>CAYRJE010000040.1:0-6182 GCA_964424465.1 uncultured Candidatus Saccharibacteria bacterium | reverse complement strand
TGGCAAAGTTGAGCATATTGGTGAGTAAGTTTTTGTTTACTCTTCCATTAAGCTGAATCGAAGTGATTATGTATTTCATTGAACGTTGTTTGTTTTAATTATATCGTTCATATTGATCCTTGCATATAAATTATACAATACCCACAACAAGCGTCTATACTCTATCTGTGGATAAACCCCACATACGTTGTCTGCTATACTATATTGCATGTATAGCCATCAAGAGAAAATTGTTGCAGAAGATAAAAAGAAGACGGGGATATTTCTCGGTACAGGATCCGGGAAGACACGGATCGCGCTGATGCTTGCAAAAGGAAATACGCTAGTGATCTGCCCGAAGACACAACGGGATGATAAGAACTGGGAAAGAGAGTATGCTAAGCTCGGCTTAGCATACTCTCTGACCGTAAAATCAAAAGAAGACTTTAAGAAGATCGCTCCGACATACGTAGCACGTTTCAATACGATCATTATTGATGAAGCGCATACCTGCCTCGGAGTTTCCCCGACAATGAAATACGTCAAACGCGTACAGGTTCCGAAGACATCTCAGATATTCGAAGAGATCGATAAGTTTATTACAAAGACACAACCGGAGAGACTCTACCTCGTGACGGCAACTATCATCAGATCCCCACTGACAGTCTGGGCAGCGTCAAAGCTCCTGGGACATATTATCGATTTTAAAGAGTGGCGTAGAGAATTTTATACACAACTACCAATGCCGGGGCGTGAAGTGTGGGCCCCACGAAGTGACAATTTTAGTAAGAATAGAATTGCAGAATACGTGAAGAAGATCGGGTATACCGGACGACTCGAAGACTACTTTGATGTCCCCGGGCAGACGTATAAAGTGATCCATGTAGAACTGACCGGTGAGCAGAAGAAGCGGATCAAGGAGATCCGCACTGAGTACCCTGATCCAATAGTGCAGGTAGGGAAGCGACATCAGGTAGAGCAAGGAGTACTAAAGGGTGATGAATTTTCTCCAGCAGAATCATTTGAGAATAATAAAATTGATATTCTTACTGATCTCTCTATTGAGTTTCCAAGGATGATTGTCTTTGCGAAGTACACGGCACAGATAGAACAGATCGCGAAGGCAATGAAGAAGAAAGTATTTATACTTGATGGTAATACAAAAGATCGTGGTGCACTCCTCGAAGAAGCGAAGACCTGCGATGCCTATGTTTTTATTGCACAAGCACAAGTCTCTGCTGGATGGGAGCTTCCGGATTGTCCAGTGATGGTCTTTGCTTCTATGTCCTACAGTGTTGTGGATCGTGTACAGGGTGAAGGACGTATACTACGCGCTAATAATTTGAAGAAGAATTTATACATCGATCTGATTGTGAAGGATGGTATCGATGAAGCCGTCTATAAGTCAATTAAGAATAAAGAAGATTTTATTGAGAGACTCTATGAAAGAAAGTAAGTGAAAATTATTCAGACATTTGGTTATTATATGATATAATTTACTTATGAAAAGAACTAGGGAATATAGACATCAACAATATTTAAAATATGCAAAATATATAAAAGCATATCAAAATAAGAATCTTCTTAGTAAGAAAGAATATGATAAACAATATAATTTAAATAACAAATTGAAAAAATCTATTCAAGGGAAAGAATACTATAAAAAAAATAGGGATAAAATTATAAAGAGAACGGGGGAGTATTATAAAAAGAATTATCTATATCTTAAATCAAAAAATGAAGCGAGTAGAATAAAAAGAGCTTTTAATATGACAATTGAAGAAGTTAATATAAAAAAAGAAAAACAAAAAGGTTTATGTAAAATTTGTAAAATAAACAAAGCAACTCATATAGATCATAACCATAAAACTGGAGAAGTTCGTGGAATTTTATGTAATATATGTAATAGTGGATTAGGATTTCTTAAAGATGATATTGGTATTTTAAAAAGTGCTGTAAAGTATTTAAAGGAATATGATTAAAAGTGAATCTAAATTTTCTCTTTTATTTAGACACTGGGTACTCGCAAATCACGATGCGCTTATATCGTGCACGTTTGAATTAAAACAAACAGCAACAGACTCTATCCCATTCTCGGCCCTTGAGATCCATCAGCAAGACTTCTCTGAGGCAATCAGATGGGGGAAGAAAGGGGTACTGATCCGCAATGAGTCCGGGACAGTTGGCGCTCCAGACTATTCTTTTTATAAAAATGCCCCTGCTTTTATTGTGATCAAATACCCGGACATGTTTTGTCTTATAGATATCGATACGTGGATCCTTGAGCGTGGGAGATCTCCCCGGAAGTCACTAACGTCCAGTAGGGCCACTGAGATAGCATGGAAGGTAGTCAACACGTTATCCACACCTTATACACTTGCATAGGAGCATAGGGGTGCTATGCTTTAGACATACCAGCTAAACGAGGACAAGATATATGAATGATAATTTACCACCGGGAGTAACAGATAAAGACATCGACGCGTGGATCGGTGATGATGTACCGGTTGATATAGACGATATCGATATGGACGACGATAGTGACTTACTAGATATAATCGTTTAATTATTATGGATGAGAAATTGATACGAGATGCACAATGGCGCAAGGGAGCGAGTATCGCATATTTCAACGCATTGAATAATGCAGTACTATTGGCGGCTCATGGAGTGATCCCAATTAGTGAGGTTGGAGAGTATAAAAATATATTTATCAAACAACATGATGAATACTATAAAGATGTGATCGCGAATATTGGAATGACCGCTGATCCGAAGATATACATTGAGAAGTTGAAGTCTGCGAAGACGATCGAAGAGTTGAAGAAGGTATGGGTATCACTTCCACAAGATGCTCGGTCGAACAAAGATGTTAGTAAGGTAGCCCAAGAGTTGAAAAATGAAAAAGCACACAATGCAACAGCAAACGCCTGAGTGGTTTTCTATTAAGAAGGGAGTGATCTCGGGTACGCAACTGAAAGCGATCATGGGGACACCGAAGGCCCGTCAAGAAGCGATCTACGATATTATTGGGGAGCGTCTTATGGTAGGCATCTATGATGATTACGAGACACCTATACAGCGTGGTAATAGACTTGAACCGGAGGCAATCGCGACATATGAAATTGAGACAGGGTATCAAGTAGAGACTATAGGATTCTGTGAGAGTGATGAAAGTGAACATATGGGGAGTAGCCCTGATGGTCTTATCGGAGAGAGTGGTGCGGTAGAGATCAAGTGTCCGGAGCATAAGAACTATGTGAAGTATTGGATCACGAATGAAGTACCTGATGAGTATATCTGGCAGTGTACGCAATACTTTGTGATAAATGAAAAACTGGAATGGCTCGACTTTGTTGCATATAACCCGGACATACCAATACATCCGATTCATATTATCCATGTCACGCGTAGTGAGATGATGGGCCGTATTGAGAAGGCTGAGAAGGAGCAGAAGATATTTTTAGCAGAAGTTAATACAATCCTCGAGGGGATCGTGCAATTATAATATGGAAAAGAAACAAGACATGGTACGGATCACATATATTGAAACTGTAAAGACAAAAAAGTGGATGAATAAACATCTTGATCCACAGGAGCAGTCGGGTTTCATCCGGGATGCAGTCGCAGAGAAGATAGCAGTTATTGAGGAGGAGTAGTATGACACCAGAACAACGAAAGCAACACCCACTCTATAGGGGACTACTCATGTACTTCCCTGATGCGTGTATGGCCGTATCAAACTGTAGCTACATTGCAAATGAACAACATAATCCCGGGCAACCGATGTTTTGGAATCGTGCAAAGTCGGGCGATGAGCTTGATGCCCTGATGCGACATATTATAGAGGCTGGCACCGTTGACACTGATGGGATCAGACATAGTACAAAGGTTGCATGGAGAGCTATGGCAAACCTACAAAAAGAGCTTGAGGGGTTATCCACAGTTGACACTTGCACAGGTGTGCATGATGAGCGTATACTATAGACATATCCGGGAGGATATAAAATATATGAAAAACAAAATCATTACAATTGAAGAAGAGATCGAGGTGTACGAGCCACACACAAAAATATTTTGGGAGAAGTTGATCGGTGTGAGCTACGAAGAGTGGATCAAAAATTATAAGAATAAAATCAATAAAAATGTACCTAACAAATTATAAACAAACCGTCTTCTATTGCCGATGGGGCACTATCAAGACATCTGGAAGATCATACGCAGAAGCTATTACTAAAGCATTAATTAGATCAAAATATGAAAACCACAGATTATCGTAAAGGTTCAAACCAATACAAAACAAAAAAGAAAAGTAAGTGGAAAGTACTCCGTAACTGGGTAATACTTATCATTATCGTATGGCTCGGCGTAACTATCGCACTAGATAGCTCTAAATCGCTCCAGAATGCCCCAGAAAGCGTTTCTGTAGTCAAGGATGACATAACCCCCGAACAGCGTGAAATGCTCAAAAAACAGGCATATCTCGCAGAACGTAAAGTCATCGCTACTAACAAAAAGGATAAGCTCGATGCAGAATATAAAGCGGAGAGTGCAAAACTTGAAGCAGAGCTAGAAGCTATCCGAGCGGAAGAAATGTCTTTCAAGTAACCCCTCGTGCTGTTGCAATCGTCGAAGCTATCGCACACGTAGAAACAGGTGGCAAGGATTGTGAAAGTATACGGGGGGCATCAAAAGAAATAGGGTGTCATCAGTTCAAACCAGACACCTATAAGCAATACGCAATGGAAGTCATCGGCTATGTACCACCAATGACTGAAATCAACTCAAAATATGTCGCCGTTATGAAAGTTCAAGAATGGCTTAATGAGGGTAGAAGTGAAAAACAAATCTTCCTTTCATGGAATGCTGGAGAACGAGCAAAGAAGTGTGGCAAAGGCACAAATTCCCACGGCGTTCGTTACGACAGTTGCTCCTACATTACTAAAGCATTAACAGCTTACGCACAATAAACATGAATATAAACTTTTGGACATTTATGTCTATCTTAATGATATGTATCACATTAATAGAGATATTTGGTAAATAACATGAATACCTTTACAGAAGAGCTTTGGGAGAAATATACAATCGAAAATGAAAATGGTACTGATGTGATGTTCGCTGAGATGTTCATGGATGCCATCAAAGCCTATCAGTCTCATCTAATCTCTGAGGGGGAGAAGATGAGAGAGCAATGTAATTGTAGAGAAAACGGGCACAGCGGAGAGACACATATATCAGAAGTGCGATGTCCTGGACAGATGACTTTTAACCAAGCCATCACCGCATACCAAGCTATTATTAGAGATACCTCAGCAGGTATCATAGAGGAATAGATAATATGAAAACATTTACAGCATACGCATGTATTCAAGATGGGTATAGAATTCCAGTCTGCGATATTAACGCTCGGGATAAGAATGGAAAAGTTATTGGTGTTGAGCCATGGGCAATCTTCAGTGAAAAAAAGACTGCATTAAAAATGAAAAGTAAGTCACCGCATAAAAAAACAGTAAGGGTCGTAGAAGTTTTAATCGTATTACCTGCCTAACATGCCAACAACAGAGATACAGGAGAAATCAGATAACGGGTCAGCCCAAGAGAAATAGTATATGACACAAGAAGACGTAAAATATCATAAAGGTGGGTGGTGGCAGGATTTCAAACGCTTTATGAAGCAAAGAAAATCCACAAGACAACAACGAACTTTTTGTTTTTGCCCCTCATGTAATGAAGACCTATGCTCAAACAATAGCTTCAAAAGCGATACTGACTTAGTACGCTATGAGTGTGAAAACTGTCATTGTCGAAGCTCTTGGAACTTTGACCATATTGCCCCAATACTTATTAACCACGATGAGTTTAGCTACGATAAAACAACATGACCACACCAAACAACAAGGAAGAGAAGATAAAAGAAGCAGAAGACATAGTGATTGCACAACGAATTGCAAGCGTGTCTCTTTTACAGAGGAAGCTAAAAATCGGGTATGTCGAAGGGTGTGAAATCATGAATGAGCTTGAAAAAAGAGGAATAGTTGGACCAAATAGAGGACCAAGACCTAGAGATGTTTTAATCCCTAAGTTAGAATCAGTCTCTCCCACACCAGACTCTATGGAGAAGTGTCACTGTCAGCGTACGAGTAGATACGATACTATAGACTCTATCTACAAAAACCATAGCATAGATAGATGTTGGACTG
>CAYRJE010000039.1:2908-6494 GCA_964424465.1 uncultured Candidatus Saccharibacteria bacterium | reverse complement strand
GTGTTTGTTGTTCTTAAAAAGTTGTTTGATCCACTTGTAGTATTCAATGCTGTTAAAAAAGTTGCGGTGACGACTAAGGATTGGGAAGGGTGGGTGCGGTAGGGGTCGTTGACGGGGGTGTATATGCGTGATATTTTGTATGCAGTTTGAATCATGATGGTTCAAATTTGATAGTACATTCCAACCTATATATCCAAATGAGCAATCCTTACGTAGATTACGCACATGCTTTTGAAAGAATGATGGCCATGGCTCGCCATTTACCGCTCGGGGGTTTTGATCCCCTGCCGGCGGTTGAGATCGCTAACGATGCACCGAATGTCCTGCTTATTACCATACATCCTGACGATGAACACCTGTATGGCAGCCTTGCCATCAGGTTTCGTGCGATGGGTATGCGTGTTGTCGTGGCTGCCATGACTTTCGGCAGCAACGTATCTCAACGCTTCCGCAGGCTCGACGAACTTCAAAATTCGTGTCGCTTTTCTGGGTATGATCTGGATCTGCCCCCAGGATTCGACAACGTGAACACCAGAGACCCGGCAACGCTCGGCATGAGTGGTGTCACACCCTCGGCGGAGATAGATGTGCCTGTTGTGTTCGCCGCTAACCTGGCAGCAACCGTCGCACTGCTCGAGAGGCATCGACCGGCAATCGTGATAATGCCACATGATGACGACTATAACAGTAGTCATATCGGCGGGCATCAACTTGGTCAGAAGGCTTTGATCGAGATGCAGAGAAGACATCCTGACTTCTGGTGTCATGTGGTACTGGCCGAGTATTGGCGCGCGATGGAAAATCCAAATCTGCTGGTCGGATTTTCACCAACCATGGTCGGTCATTTGATGGCTGGGACCAGTTTCCATGTCGGCGAATGTCGAAGAAATCCATACCAGACAGAGATCCCGGCGTGGATGGCGAATAATGTCCGGCGCGTCGAAGTCATGTGCCGGCAAGGTGGACAGGCTCCCGATTTTACTTTTGGAGCCTTGTACGAGCACCTCGTCTTTGCTGATGGAGTGTTCGACAACCCGTACCCGGCGGAAGAGGGTAAGGCAAAAGTGATCGGTCCGGATGGGGATCTTGGTGAGGTTTTCCACCCGCTGTCTTGAGAGAAAGTTACACTATCGAGCCCTACGCGTTCTGCGCGTAGGGTGTTTTTTTGTGGGGGGGGTTAGAGAATCAGGGTCATTGTGGTGCCTTGGTTTACAGTGCTTTGGCAGAGTATCTGGCCGTTTAACTGTTTCTCAACTAAGTGTTTAACAGAAGATAGTCCTATACCACAGTTATTTACGTCACCGTTTGTATTTTTGGTAGAATAGAAAGGTTCAAATATCTTATTTATTTTATCGGTTGGTATTCCTACACCGGTGTCTGTTATGGATATAAAAATCTTACCTTGTTGCTGCCTAACGTATATCGAGATAATCCGATCACGATCTGTTACACCTGTACAGGCTTCACACGCATTCGATATAAGATTTTGGATTGCATGATTGAAGATGGATCTTTTTGTCTTAAATAAACAACTCTCGGAATCTGTATCTATAAGGACTGATATATTGTTCTTGATTTGGATATATTTGTTTATATCAACAATATCTTTTATCTCCGAGATTGGGTCAATCAAATCAATATGTTCATCGAAACTGATATGACGTCTAAGGGATTTCATCATAGATTCCAATCTATAGGCGGTCTTTTTTATCTTATCTATTTCAAAAAATGAGTCATCAACCGCTTCAACCTGAAGCTTAAGGGTCTGTATAGGAGATGTAAAATCATGGAGCAATCCACTAGTCATTCTGCCAAACTCTACAAAATGATAAACTTGAGACATCTTATCTAATTGTAGTTTTTTGATCTCAGATATTTTTTGATTTAAAGTCTCTTGCAATTGATTTCGTTCTGCTTGTAATAAAGTTTCACCTCTAATTGATCTGTTTAATAACTTATACTGCTCTCTATTAGAGAAGAATAGGAGTGTCATTATATAACAGAGAACTACACTAAATTCCACCAAGTCATCAATCGTTACAGGCAAAGAGTGCCATGTGGTATATATCTGACCATATATACGGGCATAGTGTCCCACAAAGATAGACAATACAGATATTAGTAGATACTTCATGGCTGTACTTTTACTTGTAGCAACAGAAGATAATGTGCACACCATGATATATCCAAGTAATACAGATGGCATATCAAAACCCCACTTAATCCCTGATGAGAAACACACGGCTACAATAGTAGTAATTATTATAAATAAAGCAGGCTGAGTATAGTCTTTATTATTCAGATATTTTGCATAAATAAATAACGCCACAATTATCACTGTAAAACCCAAAGTCATCTGTTCCGTTGCAGACCCAATCAACATTGTATACACGAGTAATAGTAGATATATTAATGAGAGGGCCACTGTTATATTTGACGTAAAAGAAATCAAAAATTTTATACGAGTATCAAAACTTTTGAAAGGTCTAACAACTTCTAGTATAGGCATATTTTTTTACTATGAATGAAATATAATTATATTCTATATTATAGTCAATTGTTGTCGGTTCAGAATGTCTATACCTTCTTTTTTAGCCAAATCTCGTAATATATTGATCAATGAATCTTTGCTTGTCAATAAGATAGCACCTTTGCTTGCCAAATCAAGGGTGCCTGTAGATGTTGGTGAAAATATTGATCCAGGAACAACTACGACATCTCTATTATAATCAGCTGCTAAATTTGCTGTGATAAGTGTTCCCGATCTTTTCTCTGCCTCAATCACTATTGTCACATGACACATTCCTGCCATTATTCTATTTCGAACAGGGAAAGTCCACACACTTGCTTGAGTCGCTGGATCGAACTCATTAATGATCAACCCTCCAGCAGACAATATTTCATGTTTAAGATCTAGATGTAATCTTGGATAGAATGCTTCGTCTGAAATCCCAGAACCTGGAACTGCTATAGTAGGTATATTATTTTTAATACAGAGAGTGTGTACTAATCCATCTATTCCATAAGCAGCACCTGAGACAACTACAACACTTAGATCAGAAAGGCAAGTAATAATAAATTCAGTAACCTCTTTCCCGTAAAAACTGTGTTTACGAGCACCTACTATACATATATATAGACTATTCTCTTTATATAAAAGATTTGTGTTTCCTTCAGCATATAAATACCTAGGTGCATCAGATATCTCCCTCAACAACCTCGGTAACCTCATCACCTTTGTTATTTTCCCCATATAGCCCAATCCTACCTTTTCTGCTATCATGACTTCATAAAGAAAGGTTAAAGTATTACACAATAAAACATATGCTCGATATCAAATTCATCCGAGAACACAAAGACATTATCAAAGAAGCAGCCCGAAAGAAGCGAATCGGGTTTGATGTTGAGCAACTTATATCCGCCGACGATAAGCGAAAGGCACTTTTGACTAGTATCGAAGCCAAGAAAGCAGAGCAGAACAAGATGAGTCTATTCATTGCGAATCCTCAGCATTTAGGTTCTGCATATCAAAAAAGTGAGCTTATTGAGCAGATGAAGGTGGTTAAAGAGGCACTTAAAGTCGAAG
>CAYRJE010000039.1:0-2742 GCA_964424465.1 uncultured Candidatus Saccharibacteria bacterium | reverse complement strand
GAGTTTGCTCTTTGGCAATACACTATGAATTTTTTAATTAACAAAGGCTACAATCCAATGATTGTGCCGTCTTTGGTACGACGTGAGACATTGCTTGGAACAGGGTATATTCCACAAGGTGAGGAGGATTTGTATAAAACTCAAGACAATGAATATTTGGCCGGAACAGGTGAGGTGGCTACTATGAGTTATTATGCCGGAGAAGTGTTGGAAAAATCAGAATTACCTAAAAAAATCATTGCGTTTTCTCCATGTTTTAGACGAGAGGCAGGTAGTCACAGTAAAGATACAAAAGGTTTGATTCGAGTGCACGAGTTTTTCAAACTTGAGCAGGTTATTTTATGCGAAGCAAGTCACGAGAAATCTGTAGATTTTCACGAGGAATTGTTGAGAAATACTGAAGAATTGATGCAATCATTGAACTTGCCATATCGAGTGTTACTTATGTGTACTGCCGATATTGGACTTGGTCATGTTAAAAAATACGATATTGAAGCTTGGGTGCCAAGTCAAAATACATATAGAGAGACACATTCAGCCTCATATTTCCATGATTTTCAAACACGACGACTTAATATCAGATATAGAGATGAAGAGGGTAAAATGCGATTTGTACACTCACTGAACAACACAGCTATAGCTACACCTCGAGTCCTCGTTCCTCTTATTGAAAATAATCAACAAGCAGACGGAAGTATTGTAGTTCCTGATGTGTTAGTACCTTACATGAATGGCATCAAAATCATCAAGTAAAAAACGTATAATTTCCGGCATTAGACAGAAACGTATGCATCAGAAGGTGATACGCTGGTTTTTGTATACATCTCTAGTTGTAGGGATTGTGTATTTGATATATGGTCAACCATTGCGTATTAATGATGTACAAGTCGTAGGTAACACACACACAGTGACTGCAGAATATACGGGTATAAGTGCGGAGTATTTACAATCACATCGCTTCTTCATGTTTCCTCAAGACAATCTTTTGTTTTTCCCGACCAAGAAATTTACAAAAGCTATACTCGAAGGTATTCCAGGGGTAGCGGAAGTGCAGGTTGATATTGATTCACATAAAGACATGCAAATATCTGTAGAAGATAGAAAAGCTACCGGTATATGGTGTAATACTGCAGAATTAACAGATTGCTATTTCTTCGATGACACAGGTGTGATATTTAAGCGTAGTTTTGATTTCATTGGCGCGTTATTTGTTCGTTGGCATAGTCCAGGTGCCACTGTTGGTTTGGGTGATACAGTCATCTGTACACCATCATGTACGGATAGAGCATATATAGACAGAATATCTGCATATAAAATACAATCTGTAGAATATGGTGTTGATACACAGGTGTTACGCAGTGTGTATTCGTATTTTATAAAAGCATCCAATGATACTACAACAACACTCAGACATTTGAACATGTTAGAATCTCGCAATGTCGATATTCAGACACTTGAATACGTAGATGTTAGATTTCCCCACAAGATTTACTACAAGTAAATAACATGCTAGGGTTACATCGTCTCCCACGAGGGAACATTGAACATTAACTCTACATTTGACTCACAATATGAAAGATAGATCAATTTTGAAAAAGTATCCTCGGCTGGTTTTCGTGGCTGCTTTGCCTTCGATGGTAGGAGAGCGAGATAGTTTGCATCAGCACACTGCCTCTCTGTACTTACGCCAAACCCCTGGTAATGTGCTCGAAAGTCTGGTCCGATACCGTCATGTCCAAGTTTTGTACCACGATACAGCTATTGTCGGTACGGTGCAGTCTACGGCTCAAGCAATATTTGACCATTTGCAACTCAAATCAATACCCCGATGGAAGTATGTGTTTGGCAGTGTACCAGCACCAGCTTTGGGTTCAGAAGATGCAGCCGACCGGTTTGTAGGAGAGTTCAGAGAATCGTGTAATTCATCGTCTCCCAACCCTGTGATCATCATCGTCACGACAGCTCAATACATGTCGACACTTCTCAACATCGACCCCGACATCGTCATCAAACCAGGTGCAATCATCAGCCAGGACTTGTGGGTCAATCGTTCGATCTCGGAAGACTGACCGAACTTCGTCAAATAGCCCCCCTCAACCTCTTGTGGTCCGCCACAGGAGGTTTTTATATACTCCGTGACATATGTACATATGAATGGTATGGTTACATCGTCTCCCACGAGGGAGCATTGAACATTCAACCATTGACACAACCTATGTACAACGTACAACTTCTTAGTCGACGCAAAAACCTCGTTTTCGTCACCGATTTGCCAGCTGATTCTTCCGATCATAGAGCATTGGCCGTTGGCTATGCATACGACTGGATTCTTGGTCTCCACGGTTTCGCCTTGACGGGGTTATCGAGAAATATCGGAGTGCACACCTTTTATGTGTTACCGATGGGAGGATGTCTGACGGAACCGACGGCGAATATTGTGCACAGTCATTTGCAGCGAGACCTTACACCAGGACGGCCGAAGTATTTGATAGGTCCCACCTGTATTGCTCCAGATACATTTTACACAGGGGCACAGGTTCACGCATTCATGGAGAAGCATGACACTCAATATCCCAATTCGTTGGTGATAGTGGTGGTATCTAGTGGTCGCATGGCAGATCTCTTAGGCTTGAGTCATGAGTGCATGCCTCGGCCTGGGACAATACTCACGAATGGTCTCTTTGTGGACAGGGATGTCCGTACGACCTAAGCCGGGAACATCTGCAAAAAACATCAGCCGGG
>CAYRJE010000038.1:1351-6613 GCA_964424465.1 uncultured Candidatus Saccharibacteria bacterium | reverse complement strand
CGAGTGTGCTGATAAGACGCTATATACCGGCTATACCACTGACTTAGAAAAGCGTGTAGAAACACATAACTCTGGTAAGGCAGCTGCAAAATATACCAAGGCAAGACGGCCTGTAAAACTCAAATATTCTGAATCTTTTAACACAAAAAGTGAGGCATTAAAACGAGAGTGGGCTATCAAGAAAATGAGTAGAGATGAGAAGTATACACTTATCACATGAAGACTGCATGTGGTTTTATGTTTACCTAGACAATGGGATGATATAGGGTATAGGCTGAGTATAGCCTTATCGAAGGTCAATTACTAACATTAACTTAAACATAACAAATCCATGCTTACGACAATCGCAACGGTATTGGTCATCCTGTGGATATTGGGGCTAGTAACTAAGATTGCTATTGGGGGTTTTATACATATTCTGTTGGTAATAGCCTTGATAATGTTCCTGATTCGTATTATCAAAGGGCAAAATCCTTTTCGGTAGTAACACTGTATATATGTAGATGTAGTGCACAGATAAACAAAAACTCCTCCTTTGTTGAAAGTGGGAGTTTTTGTATGTCTCTATGTGTCATGCTTGAATACGACGTCTGATACAGTGAACTATCGTTCACAACAACACGACATAATCATGTGTGTAAACATTGACGCCAACTTTAAATCTCGAACGGGTACCAAAAAAAGGCTAAAACAGCGATTTTATCCCACCAATTTTACAAACCAGGATTTTGTTATCGAGATGAGTAAAAAACGTCCCAAAACCAACAAAAACACTTGCAGGGGTATGAGTGCGTAATGGTACTATAAAGGTCCGCTGATTAGTTGAAGTTTTCTTTATCTAATACAGAGGGGGACTGTATATAAATCTTACAAATAATTAACCAACATCGTTATGAACATTAATATTTCTAAATCAGATAAAACTCAAGAACCTTTTAATGCCGATCGAATTAACCGATCTATTGAACGAGCTGCTGCTGGATTGACTGATCCCGTAGCAAAAGTAACTCAAATCGCAACTGAAACTGAAATTACGTTATACAATGGCATAACGACGGAAGAAATTGATCAAGCAACAATTAATGCCGCAGTGCAAAATATTCAAAATGATATTGAATATGACAAAGTTGCTACACGTCTCCTACTTAAAACTATTTATCGAAAAGTCATCGGTGATTACAATAAAGATTCGTTCGAAGATTTGAAAGCACGTCACAAGGAACATTTTGTGCCATATATTTTGAATGGTATAAAAGAAGGAAAATTGGATACACGAATGGCAGAGAAATTTAATCTAGAAGAATTGGCTTCACACCTTGATCCAGCTAAAGATGATCAGTTTACATATGCTGGACTTTCAGGATGGCAGAATCGATACTCACTAAAAAATACTCAAACTCAAGATTCACTCGAGACTCCTCAATACTTTTTTATGCGAGTAGCTATGGGTTTGTCATTTAATGAACAAGATCCAACTGCGTGGGCAAAAAAGTTTTATGACAAAATGTCTTCATTTGAATATATTGCTGGTGGTTCGACTAACTTGGGAGCGGGAACTGTTAGAGCGTCATTGTCTAACTGTATTTTGATTCAAATGGAAGATGATATGCGACATATTGCAAAATGTGTATCAGATGTATTGAATCTCTCAAAGGACTCAGCCGGTATTGGTATGTCCCTCACAAAGCTTCGTGCTACAGGATCACCATTGTTCTCAAATAGTGGAGTATCATCGGGTCCGACACCGTTTGCTAAAATCATCGATACTGCTATCCGTGCAGTTGTTCGAGGAGGAAAGAAAAAAGGTGCATGTTGTTTCTATATGGAAAACTGGCATATAGATTTCCCTGAGTTTGTAGACTGGAAACATAATGCTGGAGATGATTATCTTCGAATGCGAACAGCTAACACAGCTGCCTATCTTTCAGATGAGTTTATGAAGCGAGTACAAGAGAAGAAAATGTGGTATATGTTTGATCCAAAAGAAACACCGGATTTGGTTGAACTGTACGGTGCTGATTTTAGTAAGAGATATGCAGAATACATAGACATGGCTGAGGCAGGTCAACTTCGCATGTTTAAGAAAGTTCCTGCAGAAGAACAATATCGATCTATTCTGGCCTCACTACAAAGCACATCGCATCCATGGATTACATGGAAAGATTCATTTAACGTGCGTGCGCTCAACAACAACACTGGAACAATTCACATGTCTAACTTGTGTACAGAAATTGCACTTCCACAAGACCGAGAAAATATCGCTGTATGTAACTTGGCATCTATTAACCTTGTTGCACATATAAATAGAAAAGAAATCGATTGGCATAAACTGGAGAAGACTGTGCGACTGGCTGTGCGACATCTTGACAACCTTATTGACATTAACAACCTTTCTATTGAAGAAGCTCGTAAGTCCGATAAAGAGAACAGGGCTGTTGGTCTAGGTGTGATGGGATTCTCAGATCTATTGGAACAATTCGGTTTGGCATACGATACTACATTTGCGTATGACTTGGCTGACAGATTGTTTGAATTCATTAGCTATATAGCTATAGATGAAAGTGCAAACTTGGCAAGTGAGAGAGGTTCATATCAAAATTTCGCAGGCTCACGATGGTCAAAAGGAATGGTGCCTATAGATACCCTTTCTGTTTTGGAACAAGAGCGAGGTGTTGCAGTACAAGTTTCAAAGAGTTCTCTTAACCCAGGTTTAAACTGGAATAATCTCAGAGCCAAAGTTAAACTCGGCATGCGAAATGCGACATTGATGGCTGTGGCTCCAAATGCCAACATCGGATTACTTGTTGGTACAACACCGGGATTTGATCCGCGATTTGCGCAAGTATTTTCTCGAAATAAAATATCTGGAAAATACATGGACGTAAACCATAACTTGGTGAAAGATCTAAAAAATATGGGTCTATGGAACAGTGTACGAGATTCAATCATTGAACACATGGGAGATATTTCACAAATCCCAGGTATACCTCAACACATCAAAGATGTATACAAGACTGCCTTCACCACATCACCATACGGATTCATCGAAGTTGCAGCTCGAGCACAGAAATGGGTAGACCAAGCACTTTCACGAAATATGTATCTCGAGACTCGAGACATCGACGATATTATGAAAATATACATGACTGCATGGGAGAAAGGTTTGAAGTCTACATACTATCTACATATGAAGCCTCGACACACTGCAGAGCAGAGTACAACTAAAGTGAATAAATCTGACAAATTGGGTAAAACAGCTTTCGGTGCATTTACAGCTATGAAAAAAGCGGTTGTTGCCGATGCGGAAGAGAATGCTATGGATACTCTTGATAACACCACAGAGTTGCAGAAAGATACAGTTGTTGAGAGTTCGGTAGCTGATAAAATGAATATCCCAGAAATTATCCTAGATACTCCAGTTGCTCCTGTGGCACCTGTTACAAGTACAGCTGACGTTATGAGTGCATCTACTGTGGAGACGACATCACACGTTGCAGTACCAAGTGCTCAAGCTCCAACAGGCAGTGGTCCATTCGCACGTACCCAAGCACAATCTGTTGAGACAGTAGCTCCAAAAGTATTTGTGTCAAAGAATCCTGTGAAAGTGTGTCCGACTGATCCGATGGAATTATTGCAATGTGATAGTTGTCAATAAGAGAGAATTAATAACTTAATATATATCAAAACAAACATATGTTAGTAGGAAAAACAACACCAGAAGATATGAATCTTCATCCAATCCGTTATCAATGGGCGTATGATTTATATGATCAAGCAGTAAGAAACACATGGTTTCCACATGAGATTGCTCTTGGAGAAGATGTTATGGATTTTAAAAACATGACTCCAGATGAACAGCATGCTGTAAAATTCTTGATGTCATTCTTTAACCCTGCAGAATTGATGATCAACCGATCTCTTGCGCTCGGTGTATATCCATATCTTAAAGCTCCTGAATGTCACTTGTATATTGCTAAGCAGATGTGGGAAGAGGCCAATCACTGCGTGAGTTTTGAATATGTGTTACAGACATTTGGTTTTGATCGAGATAAAATTTTCAATACACACCTTGAAGTAGCTTCAATGAAAGCTAAAGAAGATTTCATCAATTATTTTGTAAATAGAATGACTGATGAGAAGTTGAATATAGAATCAGTGTCAGGCAAACAGGATTTGGTTCGTAACCTAGTAGCTACAAACATAGTCGCTGAAGGTATTTGGTTCTATTCCGGATTTATGGTGGCGCTTTCATTCCGACAACGAAACAAACTTCGAAACTTTGGATCAATGATTAACTGGGTACTACGAGATGAGAGTCTGCATCTCAAATTCGGTATTAACCTGATTACAGAGATACTTGCAGAGAATCCAGATATTGTTACTCCAGAATTCGCCGAAGAGATTAAGGCTATCATTATTAAAGGTGTGGAGTTGGAAGTGAATTACAACAAAGATCTATTTCCAAATGGTATCTTGGGATTGAATTCAGATTATGTAAATCAATATGTAAAATATGTAGCCGATCGACGATTGGAGGAGCTTGGATTTGAGGCTCATTTCAATGCTACAAACCCCGCAAAATGGATGGCGACAGCAACGGATGTGCATGAGCTGGTGAACTTCTTCGAGGTGCAGAATACCAGTTATGAGGCGAATAATCAGACTACATCAAAGGCGCAGGTATAATATGTAGGGTGGTGCGGAAGTCTGCCATATGCTATATTGGCAGGCATGGAGGATTGGATGAGTGGTTTAAATCAACAGTTTACTAAACTGTCGGGTGGGAAACTGCCCCGTGAGTTCGAATCTCACATCCTCCGCAGATGTGCATCAAAGAATATCATAATGAGAATTCTGACTATGCGATGCCTAATGGAGGAGAATTTATAGGTCCATTTAAAAAGATAAATATATTCGTTGGAGCTAATAACTCTGGAAAGAGTCGTTTTATGCGTCAAATGCTAAAAGCGGGTGTTGATCGCTTTGTTTTTTTTGATGATGTAAATACCGTCTTGATGGATATATATAGTGATTTGTACCCCACACTAAAAGATTATTTCTACATGGAGGGTCTGCATCGGTTGGCTAATTCTCGGACGGGTGATTATATCTCTCGTTTTAATGAGTTTATTGATCAAATAACTGCAATAAAAACTAGAAGTGGAGGCCTGGGCACTCCTACTGTTTGGGACTATGATGTTGCTCAAGCTATACGGTTACAGATGATTCTCAAGGGTGTATTTAAAAAATTTGAGAGTGAGG
>CAYRJE010000038.1:0-1341 GCA_964424465.1 uncultured Candidatus Saccharibacteria bacterium | reverse complement strand
TATAAGAAAGTTTACATTCCTATTTTAAGAGGTTTACGACATGTTGATTTAGTTAATAAAACTGAGAGTAAAGACGATATATATTCAAATAGAACTGTAGATGATTATAAGATCCCTCATGACACTGATGATATCAGTGTTTTCTCAGGTTTGGCAATGTATTCTGAATTTAAGAAAATGTTGTTGGGATCTAAAAGGGATAGAGAGTTTGTAAGAGATTTTGAGCGCTTCATTGCAACGTCGTTTTTTGATGGAAAAAGTATCACGTTAATTCCTGATCATGATACAGATAATATTAAATTAAACATAAATGATGGAGAACATGATCGAGAAATCTATAATATAGGTGACGGTATTCAATCTGTTCTTATTAACACTTTTCAAGCATTTAAATACAAAGATCAGCGGATGGTTCTTTTTATTGAAGAGCCTGAGATGATGATGCACCCTTCAGTACAGCGAATTCTAATTGAAACCTTGGTTAATAAATTTGACAATCTGCAAGTGTTTTTAACTACACATTCAAACCATTTTCTCGACCTTACTTATGATTATCCAGACAGTGTAACAATCTTTTCCTTTAAAGAAAAAGGAAAAGAAAAGTTTGAAATCAGCGATATTGCTGATCATGTTAAAATTATTGACTTACTTGGGATAAGAAATTCATCAGTTTTTCTGTCTAACTGTGTGATATGGACGGAAGGTGTGACAGATAGAATAATACTGCGAAAACTTATATCATTGGATCCTTCTTTTAAATACATTGAAGATCGGCAGTACGCATTTGCGGAGTACGGAGGAGGGAACCTGGAGAACTTTGATTTTTCTACTATCAAATCAGATGTAGGTGTAAGAGTTTCGGCGATATCAAGGACAAATTATATTATCATTGACTCTGATGGGGAGTCCGAAGGATCTCGTTTTGAGCGTCGTCAGAATATTAAATCTGTTATTGGGAGAGAAAGTGTTTTTGATGAACATATTGAGATTGAAAATCTTATCCCGTATAAAGTGTGGATTGAAGTAATAAGAAAGATTTTGGCAGATTATCCACAAAAAGAAATTCGGTTTAAAGAAAATTTCGAAGAAATTAGAGATATAGAGAAGGATTTTAATATGGCCCTAACTTCAAAAAAAATTGGAGAGGCAATTAAAATGATTGTTGAAGTAAAAGATGGGGTAGATATAAAATATTTTATCAAAAATGATATTAAATGCTTGGGCCTACCAAAGAAGGAGATAGCTGAATATATAATCACAGTTATCGATCATTTAGACATAAATCTGAGTGATTTTCCTGACTCTGCGCAAGCTTTGATTTGTAACCTTAAAGATTTCATT
>CAYRJE010000037.1:6979-7341 GCA_964424465.1 uncultured Candidatus Saccharibacteria bacterium | reverse complement strand
GTAGCGGGGAGGTGATTGTTTGGTTGCGCGACGCTTTTTTTAGATGCGCCGTTTGCGTCCAGCCGTGATGCAGGCCAGTCCGATTGTAATCAGGAGGGTACCGCCAGCCGGTTCGGGAACCGTCATGACGTTGCTGAACTCCAGATGTCCGATCTGACGACCGTTGGCACGGACGTCGAAGTCGAGATTGAGGGAATTCACTGTGGTCCCGGTCAATTCAAGACCTGAGATGGTGAAGCTGCCGCTGGTTGTGTTGGCGCCCGACATGGTCCCTGTGAAAGGGTCGGTCCCTGACAGACTGATACCTGCGCCCAGCATGTTGGGGTAGGCGTCGAACGAGTCGCTGCCCGGCACAGGGGTGT
>CAYRJE010000037.1:5865-6898 GCA_964424465.1 uncultured Candidatus Saccharibacteria bacterium | reverse complement strand
GGCCCACCTCGGCACCATGACCAAGCGGACCACCCCCAAGAAGGAGCGCCCATGTCTGACCCTCGGGTTTTCTGACGACCAGCCGGATAAACCTGCTGTCGATCGCTTCGACTTGGAAGTCATACCCCTCGGTGGAGGTGAGGATCGACGTCTGGCCGTAGGTTGTGACGGTGAACGTGGCGGCTTGGGCCGAATGGGTGCTGAACAGAAGGATAGAGAGCAGGGTTAGCAGTACTTTCATGGATAATGAGTTGTTGGAGTTTTCAGAAGTATCGGACACTGCCGACGTCTGTACTGTGACATTTTGTTGTATGTGTGTCAAATAAAAAATCCTCATCAGCACGAGTCTGATGAGGATCGATTTTTTTCTTTTTTTTGATTACCTCCGGCGACGGGTAAGGCCGAGGAGGGTGCCGAGGGTCAGCAGGGTGGTACCTGGTTCCGGCACTTGGCCAACTGGGATGTTGGAGTTGAAGCGGAGCGAGCCTTGGGTGAACTTGTCACCAAAGTCCGTTATGTAGAAGTCTATTGCCACACGATCAGGCAGGTTGTTCGCTGTCCATGACAGCTCGAGTATGTTCACCCAACCTGTACCTCCACTGACGGAGTAGCCATCACCGCTGATGGCCAACCCCATCATGTTTACATTGGCGAACCTTTGGGCCGGTTGTATGCCGAGCACTAGGTTCGACATCATGCTTGTGGTCGGTCCGGCCGCAGTGAAGGTGATCTGCCAATCCCTCAAGTGCCCTGGGGTAAATACGTAGAAGGACAGTGAGTGGAAGGGACTACCTCCGCTCAGTCTGTTCTCGTAGAACCCTGTGTCCGAGGGAGAGTGTGGGAATTCCAAGATCTTCCCTTTGACTACGGCGCTGGTGCCGCCCACGGTCAAAACCGTTGCAGCGCGGCCGGCGGTGAGGCCAAGAAGAAAGAAAAAGAAAAGAATTTGAACGATTTTCATAGGACTAGGTTAGGTAGGAGTTGGTTTTTCTGTGATATCGACTCTTTGTCGATGTGTATATATTATACCACA
>CAYRJE010000037.1:0-5710 GCA_964424465.1 uncultured Candidatus Saccharibacteria bacterium | reverse complement strand
GTGTAACTTCTAGATATTCATCATCTTGCATAGTTTCTAGTCCTCGTTCGATTGTGATTGTGTATGGTGGTACAAGCATAATCATTTCATCAGTACCGGATGCTCGCATGTTTGTAAGTTGTTTACCTTTAGTTGGGTTAACTTCCATTTCTTCACCTTTAGATGTATTTCCAACAACCATACCAGCGTATACTTCTGTACTTGGTCCGATGTATAGAACACCTCGAGTTTGTAGGTTTCCAAGGGCGAATGTAAGAGCTTTTCCATTTTCCATAGAAATCATTGATCCCACTTCTCGCTTCTCGATAACTCCAACGTGTGGTCGGAACGCGATAAATCGTGATGAAAGAATTCCTTCACCTTTTGTATCAATCATGAATTGTCCTCGATATCCAAGTAGTCCTCGAGTTGGCATTTCAAACACAAGTCGTGTGATGTTATCTCGCTCACTCATTTGTGTCATCAACGCTTTTCGCTTTCCAAGTTTTTCAATAACAGCTCCAGAGAATTCTGCAGGAACGTCGATAACAACCTCTTCAAACGGTTCTGATTTTACTCCATCAATCTCTTTAATAATAACCTCAGGGTTTGAAACTTGAACTTCGAAACCCTCTCGTCGCATCTGTTCTAGAAGAACTGCAACGTGTAACTCTCCTCGACCGTATACTTTAAATGTATCTCCAGATGCTGTATCAAAATCAACACGTAGTCCTACGTTCACTTCAAGTTCTTTTTCTAGTCGATCTCGGATTTGTCGTGATGTAACATATTTTCCTTCTCGTCCGGCAAAAGGGGAGTTGTTAACCAAGAAGTTAAGGGCAATAGTTGGCTCATCAACACCAATAGATGTAAGAGGTTCTATAGATGCATCAGATGTAATAGTTTCTCCGATAAAAATATCTGGCAATCCTGCTACCATAATAATATCTCCAACCTGCGCTTGCTCTGCATCAACTCGAGTTTGACCTTCGAAGTTAAAAAGTTTAACTATTTTTCCTGTACGTGGAGCTTTGTCTTTGTTGAGAACAGTAACTGTTTTACCAACTGATGTTGTTCCATTCCATACTCGACATAGTGCAAGTCGTCCAACGAAATTGTCATACGCAAGGTTGAATGGTTGTGCAACGAATATATCATCTGTTCGTGTAGGTGTTGCAGCAGGAATATGCTCAAGAATCATATCAAATAGTGGATCAAGATTTACGAATTCGTCTGTAAGCTCTCGTTTTGCTACTGCACTTCTTCCGATTGCATATACAACAGGGAAGTCTAACTGAGCATCTTCGGCACCAAGCTCGATAAACAATTCAAGGATTTCATCGTGAACTCGTTTTGGATCAGCAGCAGGCTTATCCAGTTTGTTCATGATAATAATAGGTCGTAGTCCAAGCTCTAGAGATTTCTTCAATACGAAACGTGTTTGTGGCATAGGTCCCTCTTGGGCGTCTACAAGTAGAAGCACTGTATCAATAGATCGGAGTACTCGTTCAACCTCTGAACCGAAGTCGGCGTGACCTGGTGTGTCTACGATGTTGATTTTGTGTCCTTTGTATACCAAAGAGGCGTTTTTGGCATAGATAGTAATACCTCGTTCTTGTTCTATAGAGTTAGAGTCCATACTTCCAGCGTCATCCTTGATGGCGCCAGTGTATTTAAGCATGGCATCAACAAGTGTTGTCTTGCCGTGGTCCACGTGAGCGATAATTGCTATGTTTCGTATATCATTTTGCATCGGGTCATTGTGACATAAAAATAAAAAAAAATCCACTACGTCCTGTACGAAGGAGTGGTGGAAGTTAGTGAGAGTGGGTTAGATCTCATGTCGCTGCTGTCGTGGCAATGCGGAGCCTATCTCGGTAGACGGTGAATCTGTGGAGGTATTCAGGAGGGAAGTCTTTGTTAGTTCCATCAGGGTATAGCTTGTCATGGCGGACCTCAACAGTAATTTGTTCACAATTCTTGTGAACCTCAACAACAACTCCAACTACACCTTCTGGAAAAGGTATCCCTTGGAGTTGTGTTGTCGGGGTAACAAGATCGCCCTTTCGAAAAGCGGTATCGGTGTTTGTTGGCATGGTTGATTAACAGTATAAATCGAAGGACTATCCCTCGAAGTGCTCTTAGTATACTCACGCTATATACAAAACGTCAAATAATCTGTAAATATCAGCTTTTTATGCTATACTCGACCCATGAAATCAACAATTGCGTCAATTTTCAGTAAAATAGCGGGTATCTTTACAGGTATTTGGGCTCGAAAAGGTCAAAAAAAGGTCTGGATTCCTGCCGTTATTATAGTTTTGTTCATATTTATGAACATGGGAGGGAGTTCAAAAGATTCTGGTGTATACATATATACAGTCAATCCGAGAGAATTTGTACAGAAAGTAGAGCTAACTGGTAAGGTTATTGCTGCCAAGAACGTCGATATGGGTTTTGAGGCTGCTGGTAGAGTGAGTAAGGTTGCTGTTAAGGTTGGAGATGTTGTGAAAAAAGGGCAGATCTTGGCATCTTTAGAAAACGGTGACTATACAGCCTCTCTGCAGAAGAATTATGCATTGCTCAAAGATATTCAATCAGGAAGTAAGCAAAAAGAGGTTGGGCTGTCAGAAAATGAGCTAGAAAATGCTAAAAGAGAATTAGCGCTAAACACTCAAGCTTTAGCTGATCAACTGAAAGATATCTATACAAAAGCAGATGATGCAATTCGGTTTAAAATTGATAATTCATTCAGGAATCCTAGAAGCGTAAACCCAGAATTTTTATATCCAGTCGATCGAAATCCTATACTTACCAAGTCTTTGGGAACCCAACGATTAAAGATAAGTGAGATGTTTGTGGATTGGAATTCAAACACAGGCATTGCTCATATAGCGCAGATACGACAATATATCGTATCGGTTCAAAACTTTATCAATGATGCAAATACAGCTATTTCTACAGCTTCAGAACAGATTGGTTCGGGAGATTCGGCGTATGCAGATCTTGCAGCTAAGAAAACAGAGATCGCTCTTGCACGAACGACGTTTTCTACCGCAGTTGCTGCATTGAATCAAGCAGAGATTGCCTACAACAATAGTCTAAGTGCTGTATCGTTAGCAGAGCGACGTCTAACTATTAAGACTACCGGATCTGATACAGATCTTGATATTCAACGTGCTAACCTACAAAGTGCACAAGCGCTTGTTGCTAAGACAATTATCAGAGCCCCATTCGATGGTGTTATTACGAAAGTTGATATTAAAGAGGGTGAGATATCTTCTCCTAATACACCTGTAATCGCATTGTTAAATGATGGTGAGTATCAGATTGAGACATATGTCTCAGAAAATGATATTGCCAAGCTTGTTGTGGGACAAACTGCACAAGTTTCTCTAGATGCATATGGTCGTGATGTATTCTTCACAGCTTCTGTAATATCAGTTGATCCTGCCGAGACAGTTAAAGATGGTGTATCAACATATAGAACTAAGATACAATTTACCGATAAAGATCCCCGCATAAAATCAGGTATGACGGCAAACATATCTATAGAAACAGATAGAAGGCCAGATGTACTGGTTATTCCGCAATCAGGTTTATTTCTTGAACGAGGTGTAAAGAAGACTTACATTATAGATTCTCTAGAGTGTGTTGGGGGTAACAGTATGGCCACATCAACACCTATATCAGCAGCTGGTTGTGCGGATATACTAAAAGCTAAAAAAGGTGTTTCAGAATTAAAGACAGGACAAATAAATAGTACAGGTGAAATTGAAATATTGGGAGGTATTGAACCAGGTTCAACTATTATTTACAGTGTAAAAGAAACAAAATAATGAAACATAAGAAAGCAAGTAATTGGCGAATAGGTTTGTACCTAGCATTCAGACAACTGAAACATGCAAGTCTTTGGACTACTTCGTTGATTGTTGCTGTGATGATGCTTACGTTTCTAAACCTTGTGGTAGTAAATGGAATCCTTGTTGGACTTATTCAAAGCTCTATTCAGGCTAGTCGAGATAGATATACTGGAGATGTTATTGTTTCTACATTACGACAAAAGACAGCCATTGAGAATAGTACAAACATTGAGCAAGTGTTGCGAAATATTCAAAACACAGAATATGTTATCCCACGTATACTGGCTAGTGGAAAAATAGAAGCTGATTATCGACGTATTTTGCGTGCTGAAGAAACTCCAAATGAGGCAGGTGCATCTATTGCTGGAATAAATCCAAGTGAAGAGGATGCCGCCACAGGTCTATCACGATTTGTGATAGATGGAACATATCTTGATGATAATGATAAAGATGGTGTATTGGTTGGAGCATTTCTTGTAAATGAATTAACTCCTGTTGACGTAATTGGATTTCCACAATTGAGACAGGTGAAAGTTGGTGATCGGGTGAGAGTATCAGTAGGGAAGAATATGAAAGAGGTGTATATACGCGGTTTTCTCAAATCTAAAATCGATAATATAGACTCTCGTGTGATCATGATTCAATCAGAGATGCGAAAATTACTTGGTCGAAGTGATGTGAATGTGAGTGAGATTGCAGTAAAGCTTGTGCCTGGTAGTACAGAAGCTGACGCAGTGAGGGTAAAGCAAGTGCTTGAAGCCAATGGATATGAATATGATGCGAAGATACAAACAGCGACTGAGGCGCAACCAAAGTTTTTGAAGGATATGAAAGATTTGTTTGGACTACTCGGAACATTGATGGGAAGTATTGGTCTAGTGGTTGCTTCTATTACAGTGTTTATTGTTATCTTCGTAAATACACTTACAAGACGAAAGTTTATCGGCATATTGAAAGGTATAGGCATAACATCAAAATCAATTGAATACTCATACATTATTCAATCTGCTTTTTATGCAGTTGTAGGAGCTGCGTTGGGTGTTCTCATACTGTACGGATTCTTGGTTCCATTTATCGACGCTCATCCTATAAACTTCCCATTCAGTGATGGAATCCTGTATGCCCCAATCGGGGGAACTATTAGTAGAGTTATCGCGTTGTTTGTTACAACTATTATTGCTGGATACATACCAGCTCGGATGATTGTAAAGAAAAATACTCTTGATTCAATATTAGGTCGCTAATTATTACTAGAATATACATATATATGCATACTGAACATATCATCACAACAAAAGGTTTAACAAAAGTTTTTATTGACGGTGAAAAAGAGACTCGAGTGTTGAAAGGTATTGATATGGTTATCAAAAAAGGCGAATTCGTCGCTATCATGGGACGATCTGGAGCTGGTAAAAGTACATTGCTATATCAGCTTGGATTGCTTGATATTCCAACTGAAGGAGAAATAACAATAGATGGTAGTGATGTCCATGGACTGTCAGAAGAAAAGAGAGGGGAGTTTAGACTGTCTAAACTTGGATATGTGTTTCAAGTGCTCGATATGGTAGGACTAGCTGGAAAATATAATAACGTGCCAGCAAAACTCTCAGGAGGTCAACAACAGCGAGTAAGTATAGCTCGTGCTCTTGCCCATGATCCTGCAATACTGTTCGCTGACGAGCCTACTGCGAACTTGGATACCGAGTCTTCGATGTTGGTGTTAAAAATCTTCCAAGATATTCATGCCAAAGGTCAAACTATAGTTATGGTGACGCATGAAGCAGAGTACGCAAAAGTTGCTGATCGGGTTATAGAGATGAGAGATGGTTTGATAGGGTAAAATAAAAGACGCCTCGTCATCTGGTAAA
>CAYRJE010000036.1:5213-7872 GCA_964424465.1 uncultured Candidatus Saccharibacteria bacterium | reverse complement strand
ACAGGTGGATCTACAGGAAGAGTACTTTACAACAACGGAGGAATAGTTGGAGAAATGACAACAAGTGGTAGTGGTACTCAGCTTGCTCTGACTGCATCTCCATCATTCACTGGTACTGTATCTGGTGCCAATCTCGCACTTACATCAACCAATACAACAACATCAACATCATCTTCAGCATTTGTACTTAATGCAAACTCTCTCACAAGTGGTACTGGTTTATATGTTAATTCATCATCACTTACATCAGGATCACTTGTTGATCTTCAAGTATCAGGTACTGCAGCAGGAGCATCACAGACAGCACTTAATATTTTAACTACAGGAGTAAACGGTACTACAGATATCACTACCTATGGAGCGCAAATCGTTAATACTCATTCAGGTACCAATTCAACAAACGTAGGTTTATACGCATCTGCAAGTGGGGGAACAAATAATTACGCTGCGATATTTAACGGAGGTACTGTCGGTATCGGCACCACTGCTCCTAATACTGCTGCTGCACTTCAGGTTAATGGCGATACGTATTTGCGAGCAGTGACCGGTCAGACTCGAGATATTTTATTTACCAACGTAGGAGGTGGGTCGTATCCTGGTGTTGGAGGAGCTGCTCGAATTCTTGGTGATGGGGGAGACTTCTATTGGCAAGCTGCCGGAGGATCTGGTATGCAACTCGCAGCATATCATGAAGTGATACTTCAAGGAGGGCGAACTTCAACTTCACCATTGAGCTTTGTTAACGGGTCAGGTAATAAATACAATACTCGTATTATCAACCCGATTGCAGCAAACATTGGTCTTAGTATTGAATCTGCTAATTCTGCAACAGGAGATTATCTTCAGCTTACTACTAGTGGTGGTGCAACTGACGGTGATATTTTGAGAGTGACGGCAAATGGTCGAATTATTTCAAATAGTGCAGCAGATATTGGTGCGACACTTCAGATTACAGGTAACGGTACGATGAGTGGAGCATTTACTTTGGGTGAAGCATCAGCAACTGCAGGTCAAGTTGTATTTAGCAATGCAACCAATGCATTTACACAAACATTTACCGGAAGCAATCCTGGTGCATCTATCAACTATATTTTGCCAACTACTGCACCAACCGGCGGGCAGGTTCTTTCATCTACTGCACCATCAGGAGGTAATGCGACACTTTCATGGGCAACCGCAGGAGGTGGTATTTCTGATGGAGACAAAGGCGACATTACGGTATCAAGTACTGGCGCACAATGGGATATTGATTTACTTACAGCTGTTGATGCTGCTTCTGTGACTACATCAAGCGGCTCAGGTCTTGAAAGTCTCGCCGGAGGACTTGCCATGCTTCAAGGATGTACCGATGGTCAAATATTAAAATGGAATGAGACCACTGATGTGTGGGCTTGTGGAGCAGATGCTGGTGCAGGATCTTCACCTTTTACTGTTTCAACAGGTGTTATTAGTAAGACGACTGCCTCTGATTCACTAGTGCTTTCTTATGGAGATGCTGCTGATACTCAACTTTTAATTGAAAATACTACAAACAATGTTATCAATACTGCAGACGCAATGAGTATCGATCTTACTGGTGGTACTACAGGTATCGTAACTAACGGTGTTGATGGACTATCTATTGCAATGGAGGTAGGTAATGGAACCGCAAATACCAACTCAGGAATCACTATTACGATGACACCTGTAAACACACCATCAGGAGATGAGGTGATAAATGGTATCACTATAGCAAACATTACATCCAGTGCTGCTACAGAAAACGGACTTCAAATTGGTACAGGGTGGGATAGTGATATTAAGTTTATAGACACTACCCCAACAATGAGTATTGCGGATAATGGTACACTTGTACTTTCTGACGGATCTTCTACCACAAACGATATTTTCCAAGTGGGCACTGCGACAAGTCGTGGTAATGCACTTGTGTACGGTGATATTACTATGAAAGGCATGAATACCATCCGTAGTGTGACAGGTATCATCGATGTATATGTGTACGATACTGCTACCGATGCAGATAGTGGTGAGTGGCGCAATGACTTGCTCGCACTGCAGTCATCATGGGCACAAGAAACAAAAGATGATGGTGTAGGGGATCCATGTGTGATCGCTACAGATGATCGCTGCGGAGATGCAAGCTTCCCACGTAAGGCAATTATTGCAACAACAGCCAGTGAAGTCTACATTTTTGATGGTCAAGACAATTCATTATGGATGAAGTTTACCCAAGCGGGCACCTATGCTCTCGGTGCTGATCTCAACAACAACCCTTCAGGTATTGCAGCACAAAACGGTGTGATTGTTATCGGGACCAATGGTAGTGCGGGTACTGGAATGTATGCATTTGATTTCAAGCAAGATACGATGTATCGCTACAATACCACCAACCGCACACAAGCTGATGTAAAAATAGGGTCACGTAATACTACGGCAACATATGCAACAAATGCAGAAACAGGTTTTGCTATTATCAACAACCTTGTCAACGATGTTTCTATTGCAATGCAGACAGCATCTGCTGAAAACTTAGGAGGTACATTACTTGCGCCAATCGATTCACAAAGTGGACCTTTTAGAGGCGCAACATTGATTGCAGCTGCGACTGACTCCGGTGTTTCTCTTGTGAATATGGGAAGTCGAAAAGTAACAAACTATT
>CAYRJE010000036.1:0-5182 GCA_964424465.1 uncultured Candidatus Saccharibacteria bacterium | reverse complement strand
GCAACCAACGAAACACAAGGACAACTTGAAGAGTGGCGTGCTGTTGATACAGTGCTTACAACACAAGCAAATGGAACACCAACTCGTAAATACGACGAACTTCTAGCTGGGGGTACACCAATCACACTTAATGGTACTGTGCCAACTATTTCTACATCACCAAGTGCTCTTGCAGTTATCGAGCGTGCTTCTGCAGCAAAAGAATCTTCTGCTGCCGGTCAGATAGATTCTGGAGATGTTGTTTTTGTTGGTACAAATCAAGGTCTTGCTGAAGTTCATACATCAGGAGGTCTGCTTGCTGGTGCTTCATGGGCTAAAGTGACTACAAAAGATAGTGCTACACCATACATGAACGGTGCAGTGAGAGCTGTGTATCTTTTTGATGAGGCAGCTGGAGCAACTGCTGCAACAAGTACAGTTGGTGCAGGTGGATCAACTAGTAATCTAATGGACAGTGCTGTTACTGGATTCAATCCAACCTTTGGACAAGCAGGAATTCGTGGTAATTCTATAAATTTTAATAATAACTCAATGCTTTGTTCTGATGCCAATGCGGATGGTACCTGTGACAGTGACACTGATTTTAACGCAGGTACAATTAGTTTTACAGTATCTGTTTGGTTTAAGCATGGTGTAACAGCTGCTGCTGACACACTGTTTGAGCGTTGTTATACACCAGCAACACCAGCAGTTGCTGTCGGTTGTATTTATGCTGGTATGCACACAACAGGACAAATCAGATTTGCTGTAGACAGTCTTACTACATGGACATACAACACCACATATGATGACTTGATTACTTCTACTGCATCGTACAATGATAATCAATGGCATCATCTGGTAGTCACAAATACAGACACAGATATTTGTATGTATATTGATGGTCGTCTAGCAGTTGCCTGTGATACGGCTATAGCCGCAACCGCCACAATGGACGCTGCTCAAGTATTAACAATTGGAGGAACTTGTGCGGGTGCGAACTGTGTAACAGGAGCAAACTTCTGGGATGGATCTATTGATGAGTTTACTTGGAGTTCAAACGGAGGTACTACTATTGATGGTAAAGTGGCAGCATCGGTCAATAAGATGTTCTTAGATGGTCGTACACATCTGATACGGCCACAAACCGTTGTTGCTACTCCTGATATATTTAGTGCTAACACTATCGGTAGTACAGCACAATCATATATTCCTGACTCATTCAATGGACTTGTTGTTGAGATTACTTCTGGTACTGGTATACGTCAAGCTAGAACTATTGTTTCAAACTCTGCTACTACTTTTACTGTATATCCTGCTTGGACGACTACTCCTGATGCGACAAGTGCTTATCGTGTCGCACCGTCAAAACTATATGGATCAACAAATAATGTTACTGCTATTGCAGTTGAAGCTCCAACACAACTAAATAAAGTTAGACATATATATGTTGGGACAAATGATGGTGCTGATGGTGGAGGTGTATCAGAATTTACTAATGCTGGAGCTGGTGGACTGATGACAGAAGTTTACAGTGCTGATGCTGGAGTAGAAGCGGATGACTTTGGCACAGCTTATTCAGGTACAGGGTCTGACAATATCACAGCAATCGCATCATATTCAGACACGTCAGTTATAGCTAACGGAGCATTTATGCGCGTCGAACGTAATGATCTCAGTTTGAAACAGTTGCAAGCTGAAACACAAGTAGCTCTTGATGATATTCGTATGAACATGGTTGCCAGTGGTCTATTTGGTGCAACACAAGATGTTCTGGGTCTCGGACAAGGTGCCGACTTGGCTGAATATTATTATTCAAATACACCGCTTGAAGCGGGAGATGTTGTAGCAATACAACCTGATCAGCCAGCCGGTATTGATAAGTCATCTAATCGCTATCAAAAGAATTTACTTGGTATTGTATCTACTAAACCAGGTCTAACTCTTGGTCCAAGAGCTGACAACGCATACCCAATAGCGCTCGGTGGACGTATTCCGGTAAAGATTACTGAAGAAAATGGCAAAATCCATGTTGGAGATTTGCTTACATCATCTTCTAAACCAGGTTATGCGATGCGTGCGACAACAGCCGGTCCAGTTTTGGGACGAGTGCTTAATGAGCCATATGCGATGACTTCATGTGATGCTCCTCTTCCAAGTCTAGATCAAACAGTAACTCCTGATGGCTCATGGGTTGATGGAACTGCGGAAACAGTATCTACAGAAACAGGAGATTCCGTATCAGTTGCTCCAGGTCCACAGTGTGGTTATGTAATGCTCTTCGTAGGTCTCGGTGAATCTCTTGGTCAAAATGTAGAATTGCTTGCTAAAGAATTTGGAGACCTTCAAAATGGACAAGTGACTGCTGATGGTGTTAGTGGTGCTATTGGTACACAATCATCAATATTAAATTTCCTTCGTTCAGTAAAGAGTGCACGCACAGATAGTTCTGTGGATATCCAAAGTATATTTACTGATCGTGTTGCAGCTGGTATAGAAATACTTACACCTAGTTTGTATGCTGACGATATATACACAAAGACAATCAATGCTTTTGAAGGAGGTAGTGTAGCACTTGTTCTTGGAGACGATGGTAGTTTCGTGATCAAGAAATCTAGTGATGGTTCTACAGCTATCACTATCGACGCTCTCGGTAATGCAGTATTTAATGGAAAAATTACAGCTTCTGAAATCGATTCTGCAAAAATAAAAGGATTTGATGATCTACTTAACAAGATCACAGCAATAGAATCAAACCTTAAAGCATTTGTTTTTGATGCTACTACACTAACTATAGATAAAGACTTAAAAGTATCAGGAAAAAGTAGTTTTGAAGGACAAGCTAATTTTAAAGGATTATCTTTCTTCACAGATATAACAACATTTGATTCAGGTACTATTTTTAATGCAGGTACTGAATTTACACTACCTCCACTTTTCAATAAAGATACTGCTGGTTTCGCACTTATTAAAACAGGTGACAAAAAGGTTCGTATTGTATTTGATCATGAGTATGCCTTAACACCAGTGGTCACAGGTCAAGTTACATTTGAATCATCAGATAGTATCGACGATATAATAGCTAAAGGATTATTTGATCAAGATGTCAGATATATTATTGTTGATAAAGATCAAAAAGGTTTTACTATTCTACTCAATAAACCTGCTCCACAAAATATTCGCTTCTCATGGATTGCTCTCGGTGTACGAGACCCAAAGATGGTAGAAAGTATATTTGAGGGATTAGTATTAGACACTCCTATAATAAATACTCCCTTAAACGATATCAATCTATCTCCAACATCTGAATTGCCAATCACAGAAGAACCAACATCACCTCAAAATCAATCCCAAGATTCATCATTACCAGTACAAACAGCTCCATCAGATCAAAATACAGAAGAAGGATCTTCTTCTGTTATAGATAGTACAAATTTACCAGAAGGATTAGAATCTTCTTCAGTTACAAACAATACAAATTTGCCTCAGGTATTAGAATCTTCGACTGTAAATACTGCTGATGTTGCAGCTCCTGATAATTTGCCGGCAGAAGTAATACCGGTTATAATACAAGAGACTGTATCACAAGATCCAGCCACACCCGTAACAACAAATTTTTAAAATATTATTTATATGAGACATATATATACTAATCATTATTTCCATTTAGTTCTTGCATTATTTGTTGGTATATTCTCTACGTATATTATTGTTACAAAAAATACAGATATAAAAAATATTATAACTAGAGAAAATGGTAATTCTTTTGTGTTAACGAGTCCAATTCTTGATTGTGAATTAGTTGAAGAAATAGATTCAAAAGCATTGTCTCATATTGAAGTGGAAAAAAAATCTGAGCTATTAGTAAAAAAATATAATATCTCTTCTTATTCTTTATATTTCCGTAAACTTAATGAAGGTCAGTGGCTCGGTATTAATGAAAAAGATTTCTTCTCTCCAGCTAGTATGATGAAGACTCCACTTCTTATTGCATTTTTGAAAAGAGCTGAGCAGTATCCAGAAATTCTTAATAAAGAGATTATTGCAAGTCAAGAATATTTTGATCATTCTCTTAATCAAAACTTTAAGATCAGTACCAAGATTGAAAAAGACAAAACTTATACATTACGACAAGTTGCTGAAATAATGATAACTCAATCTGATAATGTGGCAGCGTTAATGCTTTCAAAATATATCCGACAAGAAGATTATCAAGGACTGTTTAAATCCATAGGTGTTGATCAAAAACAGGTAGACAGAGATATTGATGTACGTGTTAAAGACTTCGCTGCTTTTTTTAGAGTTCTATACAATGCTTCTTATTTATCTCGAGAAATGTCAGAAACAACTCTAGGTATCTTGTCTAATACAACATTTACAGGTGGTATTGTTGCTGGTGTGCCGTCTAATGTTGTCGTTGCTCACAAATACGGAGAACGATCTATCGAACAAGAAATTAACGGTACTTTTTTTGTAAAAGAGCGCCAATTACATGATTGTGGAATAGTATACGCTGACAAAAATCCATACATTCTTTGTGTGATGACCAAAGGACAAGATTTTGCTAAGCAACAACATTTCATTGCAGATCTTTCTGAATATATATATCAACAGATAACAGAATAAAAATACTTACATAGATCGCTATTTTGTGATAACATAAAAGTATTAAAAATTTTTTAATAAAAAATAAATCTTATGAACAAAAAAATAATATTTCAAAAAATAAAAAAATATGTTTTTCCAATAATTACTATTGTTGCTATAGGCTCTGCGGTATTTATGTATTTGCAATTACGCACACTTAACAAAAATCCTCAAGAAGAAGCTAAAAAAGAAGCTTTAGAGCTCAATGAGTTGGTTGGTAAGTTTGTACTTCTTCCAGAAGGGGAGATCCCAACTATTGCTACTGTATCTGATCCTGCAGCATTAAAAGATCAATCATTTTTTAATAATGCTCAAAAAGGGGACAAGGTATTGATTTACTCTCAAGCTAAAAAGGCAATTCTATATAGACAGTCTATAAATAAGATTATAGAAATAGCTCCATTAAATAATAATGAAAACAAAACTAATATAATAGAAAATCCTGCTCCTACTCCAGAACCTGCTCCCGCTTCTACTTCTACTCCTAAAAAAACTACTACAGTTAAGAAAAAATAATATTTTTACAACAACTGATTTTTTATTTTTAAAAATATAA
>CAYRJE010000035.1:0-7896 GCA_964424465.1 uncultured Candidatus Saccharibacteria bacterium | reverse complement strand
ATCAACTGAATCCTACAAAGGGGTTCGAGATTTTTATCCTACCGATCTTTTTGTTCAACATTTCATCTTCAATGTTTGGAAAAAAGCCGTCCAGTCTTTTGGATACGAAGAATATGATGCTTCTGTTTTGGAAAATTCAGATATTTATAAAGCTAAGTCAGGTCAAGAACTTGTAAATGAACAAACATACACATTCATCGATCGAGGTGATCGTGAGGTTACTCTACGCCCAGAGATGACACCGTCACTTGCACGTATGGTAGCAGCTCGAAAACGCGAACTTGGTTTTCCGTTGCGACTTTTTTCTATTCCAAACTGTTTTCGGTATGAAAGACCTCAAAACAATGGTCGTAATTGTGGTGCTGGTGCGTAATTTCTGCTTTTGAATTGTATTTATGATGGCACTTTTTTTCTGAAATTTCTCTTTCAAAATGCTCATAGGAATGAAATGATTGAAACAGCATTCCAAAAACTAACAGACAAGAAAAGTAAAATTTCAGTCGAGGAATTCCAGAGTGAATATACGAAATTGTCCGATAAAAAGATTCTAGACGTGAACGATTCTTCTGACCTGACACTGATGAAAAATATGCCTGAAGTAAAAGAATCACTTGATGCATTACTACACACGATTGATTTGGCAAAACAATCAGGTATCACAAATATCATCTTCGATACAGACGTCGTACGAGGCTTGGATTATTACACAGGACTTGTATTTGAAGTAAAGGATACAGACCCACAAAACAACCGAGCACTCTTTGGTGGTGGACGGTACGATAATCTGGTGGACATCTTTGACGGTGCTGTAGATGAAAACAATATCTCTGGTATTGGGTTTGGTATCGGTGATGTCCCAATGCAAAACTTTCTAGAATCTCGAGGTCTTATTCCCGAGTACAAGGCCGAAGCCGGCATATTGGTCTGTGTTATGGACGAAGAAGAAGTAACTCTTGACTACGCTGATGAGGTTGCCGCACAGCTACGAACTGAAGGCAACAACGTTGCAATAAATTATACTTCAAGAAAATATCCAGACAATGTAAAACTTGCTGAAAAATTAGGTATTAGAAAGATGGTTATGGTCGGCGAAAAAGAGGTTGCGGAAAAGAAGTTTGAAGTTAAGCCTTTGTAGCGAGTAAACAAAAAAGCCTTGGTAAATCAAGGCTTTTTTGCTATAGCTGTATTATAGCATACCAATAACAATATACAAGTCCCCCTTTGACAAGGGGGTAGAAATTTTTGTATATTAAGGGGATATGAAATATTTCTACACTACAAAAGAATATTTAAAAGCTGTGTGGTTATGTCTCGCGTATGTCTACAAATTCGATAAAAAAGGTACTGTGGCCCGACTAGCCATCGTACTTGCCTTCCCTATCATTGCCAACTCCTTAAGTGTGGCGACAGCACGCCTTGCCGATGGCATGCAGCACAACTATGGGACAGGACTTATATCCGCACTTGTTCCATTGTTTATAGTCGTAGTCGGAATTCAAGTTATAGAAGAGATTTTTACTTGGCTACGAGGTACGATCGGCGTAGTTTGGAGGCATAAAGTTACCCAGCTTGTGACGGTTGAGCGACAGAAGAAGAAATCTACTTTTACAATACCTTTTATTGACTCGGAGGATTATGACCAACTGCACCAACGAATCGACTACGCTGGCGCAGGATTCAATTCACAAGTTCAACTCATCAGCAGCCTTCCAGATGTCGTAAAATTTGTTATTAACATTATTTTTGCCGGTATAATTGTTTTCAATTTTAATCATTGGATGACATTTGTACTTATCCTTTCGACCATTCCAGGATTCGCAATTTCGTTCACTCAGACATTTGCCATACGAAAAAACTGGGAGAAAAATCTAACATACATGAGACATACAAGTACATATGAAAATCATTTCGGTAACTACACAGCACTAAAAGACACCAAGGCTTCCGGCTCAGCATCTCAGATTGTGAATATTTTTAGAACACGAAGAGAATGGGTACTTGATGCTCACATTAGTCTATATAAAAAATATTTGAACATTGGCTTTTTTGCCAACCTTCTGTCACTAGCGGTTGGTTGTGCGATTCAGTTTATGGTTATTAAAGACGTAGTGCTTGGTAGTATTCTAATCGGACAAGCTACTTTGATTATTGCTCAAGTCTTTCGCTTGCAAGTTAACATGCAAGAACTAGCAGATTTTCTTCCTCGACAATATGAAAGTGTAATTGCTTCAAAATACTTATTCTTGTATTTGAATACTAAAGAAAATATTGAACCTATAGAACTTCCAACAGTCCAACCAGATTTAAATAAAGGTATTTTGCTTTCAGATGTAGTGTTCACCTATCCTGAAGTACGATTTGAAGGTATGAGAAAATTGAATACAGAACTTGATGACATTTCGGAAAAATATTTCAAACTAAAAAAAGAGGAGGAGACACTCAGCAAGGAAAACAAAGAGTCTTTCAAACTTACCATTCCTCATCTTGAGATTAAACCTGGTGAAAGAATAGCGGTGGTTGGCAAGAACGGAAACGGTAAGACTACATTTATTCAACTGGTACTTAACTTATACCCAGCAGATAGCGGTGTAGTTTCTTTATTTGGACATGATGTTAAGGTGTTAAACCAAAGTCAGGTTCAAAGCTATTATTCCGTTCTCTTTCAAGACTATTCTCAAACAAACCTCAAGCTCAATGAATACGTCGCTCTATCAGAAATCGAAAATCCAAACATGGAACGAGTTGTCTGGGCAACAGAACAAGCAACTGCAACTGAGTTTATAGAGAAATGGAAAGACAAGTACACTCAACAACTTGGAGTTGCATTCAAAGGTGTTAAACCTTCTAAAGGCCAGTGGCAGAAGCTCGCCTTAGCTCGCGCGTTCTACAAAAATGCACCAATCATGGTTCTAGATGAGCCTACAGCAGCTATCGACGTTATCTCCGCCAAAAAGATTTTCGAAAATTTGTCTACATTTGACCCAAAGAAAATCCTTCTGTTTGTTTGCCACAATATGGCAGATGTCCCACTAACAGCTACACGTATCTTGGTGTTCGATAAAGGTCATATCGTCGGCGACGGAACACATACGAAACTATTGAAGACTTGCGAAGTGTACAAAGAACTCTATATCAGTGAACAACACAATCGAAAATAGCTGTGATATAATTTGCCTATGAAAAAAGTAGTACTAGACATCGAAACTCAAAACACCTTTGCAGAAGTCGGCAAGAATGACCCTACAGCATTGGATTTATCAATCATGTGTATTTACGAATCAGATACAAACACCTATAGTAGCTACAGCATAGAGACCCTACCTACCCTATGGCCGATACTAGAGAAAGCTGATCTATTGATCACATACAACGGAGAACATTTTGATTTACCGATATTGAACAAATACTACAATGGAGATCTCACCAAATTCCGACATATAGATTTATTGAAAGAGATACAAAAAGTTATCGGTCGGCGTGTTGGATTGGACTCTGTTGCCCAAGCGACACTAAACAAAGGTAAAACAGGAAATGGTTTGGAGGCTATCACTTGGTGGCGTAAAGGAGAAATACAGAAAATTATTGACTACTGTACTGCTGATGTGCAAGTCACTAAAGATGTATATGAATATGCAATCAAGGAACAAAAGTTGTTCTATATGGACGGAAAAGAAAAAAGAACAGTACCACTCGATCCAAGAAATTGGGAACAAAGACCTGATCAAGATGTGCGCATGACATACAGTTTGCCTTTTTAATAGTGTATACTATATGCATATTATTTTTTAAATTAACATATTACACATGGAACCAACACCAACAGTATCTACATCATCAACCGCTAGTGGCAGTACCAATAGTAAAAACCAATGGATTACTCCAATATCTATTATAGTGGCTGGTATATTGATCGCATTCGCATTGTATTACCGAGCTCCAAAGGTTACTACTGATGGGTCAGACACTATCGGTGCCGCTCTTAACGGTCCAAAAATTGAAGTTGAACCTGTATCTTCATCTGATCATATACGAGGTTCCAAAGACGCTTCGATCGTATTTATCGAATACTCAGACATAGAATGCCCATTCTGTCAGGTATTTCAAAAAACTATGAGCGAACTCTATACCCAATATGGAAAAGACAACAAGGTAGCTTGGGTATACAGACACCTCCCTCTTGCGTATGGACAAAATCCTCTGCATGAAAATGCAGATAAAGCAGCAGAAGCCACTGAATGTGTGGCTGAAATTGCAGGCGAAGAGGCTTTCTGGAAATATCTAGACAAGCTATATGCCTCAATAGATCATAGTAAAGGAATACCTATGCCACTCAGCCTACTCACTGATGTGGCAGTGCAGCAAGGTGTTGATCAGCAAAAATTTAAAACATGTCTTGACAGTGGTAAGTATGAGAAGAAGATAAAAGAAGCATATGAGGCAGGTTTGAAAGCTGGAGGAGCAGGCACACCGTATACTGTCGTATATTACAAAGGACAATACATACCTCTTGTGAATGAACAAGGTAACAGCC
Organism: uncultured Candidatus Saccharibacteria bacterium; assembly: GCA_964424465.1. GTDB lineage: Bacteria > Patescibacteriota > Minisyncoccia > Phycocordibacterales > CAIZLB01 > CAIZLB01. The sequence goes on along the minus strand of CAYRJE010000035.1, from coordinate 3,365 downwards.
TAGGAGCTCTCCCGTTTGAAATATTTAAACGAATCACTGATGAGCTATTAGCGAAAAGATAATAAATATGAGATAAATAAAAACAGGTCCCGCACATTTTACATGTAGGAACCTGTTTTCGTATCCAGACCTGCAACCCGACACCCTATCAAAGACATGAATACTAATCAATTCGAACTAAAACACCTTCGTTTAGGGGGGAATGTATCCCAGAAGTTTCAGACAAGTGAGACATCAAGACTTTCACTAGCCGCCTTAAACGCAGTCATACTTCCATTACTCCTACGGCAGACGAACGAAGAAGCTGTGCGACACGTACTCGCTTCAGAACTCTGTAAGGTTACACTGGACAGCTTCGGTGTCACCGACTCTACAAGCAATACATCTCCAGATGATGCTGTTGCATGCATGGCTGAAATGAAAAGCCGGCGCATCCCATTTAAACATGTGGTCCACAATGGTTACTGCTTCACCTTCCTCTTGCACCAGGATGCATATGATCCGCACGGATTACACCGCGCACTCACCACCGGCAATACAGCGGTTCTGACCAGTCCCGCAGCACAACCACCAGTGGTTCCTGTGATCACGCCAGTGCCACCGGTTGTGATTAAGGTTGAAACAGCTCCAGCAACACCTGTCGTGACAACATCACCGGCGGCTGAAATCGAGACAGTTACAGCACCCCTACCTCCCGTCGTTACGGTTGAGGGAGTAACACCTGAACCCTCAGCAGATGAGGGTGACAACCATCACGTGCCCAAGAAGCTGACAGCGGCAGAATTCCACCATATAGCAGAGGTGGCAGAACGACTAATGGAACGATTTGGGCGTCGCCTCAAGACGGCCTGATAGCCTACCAAAAATGCACAGTTCCTATCGCAAACCCTGTACAACACGCACATAAAACACGCGTCTGTACAGGGTTTTTATTAGCAAAAATTTCGGTATAATAAGCACCATGTCTTTTATTCATCTCCATGTACACAGTCATTACAGTCTACTACAGGCAGTACCCAAAATTGGAGATATTGTAAAGAGAGCCAAAGCCTACGGAATGGATTCAGTTGCCTTAACTGATAACGGTAACCTATACGGTGCAATTGAATTCTACAAAGAATGTAAAGACGCTGGAATTAAACCAATACTAGGAGTTGATTTTTATGTAGCAAACAGAACTCGTTTTGATAAAGAAGGAAGATTGGATACCAAAAGAACTCGTCATGTATTGCTTGCCAAAAACTATGAAGGATATTTGAACTTGGTAAAACTTGTGACCGATTCATACGTTGAAGGATATTATTATAAACCAAGACTCGATAGCGAATTGATACAAAAATATGCAGGTGATTTATTTTGTATAATTCCCTTTTTAACCAGCAAAGTTTCTGAGGCACTCAAAATGGATGATGAAGAAACCGCATTAAAAGAATTATCATGGTTACGTAGTGTATACGGCGCAGACTCTGTCTATTATGAAATAACACGACATACAGATGTCACAGACCCTAACCAGCCCGAAGGTCGTGTATTGGCATTTATACAAAAACACAATATACCCGTAGTTGCCACTAACGATGTGTATTACATGGATCCCGAAGATAAAAAAGCGCGGGCAACCATGATGTCAGTACAATCTTCATCTCCAGATCGATACACTGAGGATGACATTGATTATTCTTTTGTTTCCCCAGATCGTATTACCGAACTCTTTACCGATGAACAAAATCCTGCGCTTGATACGCTCTACAAACAAGCCGTGGAAAACAGTGGACTCATTGCCCAAGCGTGTAATTGGGAAATTGAATTAGGTAAATGGGTATTTCCTAAAATAGATTTGCCAGAAGGAAAAAACGCCGATGAAGCATTACGTGATGTTGTGTACGCAGGTTTTGCAAAACGAAACGTGCCCAAGACAGAGGAAATTATTAAGCGAGTAGAGTATGAACTCGACGTGATCAAGACCAAAGGATATTCACCATATTTTTTGATCGTATCTGATCTACTCGCCTTTGCAAAACAACATGAAATACTTTCAAACATTCGAGGATCCGTATCAGGATCAATGGTTACGTACTTATCAGGCATCACCCATATCGACCCGCTAGAGTTTCAAATCCCCTTTGAGCGTTTCCTAAACCCTGAAAGACCCTCTGCGCCAGATATTGACATGGACTACGCCGATAATCGCCGCGATGAAATGGTAGACTACGCTCGACGCAAATATGGAGTTGATAAAGTAGCTCAGATCGGAACCTTTGGAACTATGGCTGCCAAAGGAAGTGTGAAAGATGTAGCACGTGCTTTGGGATACCCATACGCACTTGGAGATCAGATTTCCAAAATGATTCCCTTGGGTTCACAAGGATTTCTCATGACCATCAAACACGCATTGGAAATTACCCCGGAATTGAAAGAATTGTACGATAGTAATCCTGATGTACGAACAGTCATCGACATGGCACAAAAAATAGAAGGATGTGCGCGCCACATTTCCGTACACGCCGCTGGAGTGGTTATATCTCCTACTGCATTGACTGATTTTACCCCGCTACAATATGATACAAAAGGAGAAAACAAAATCATCAGTCAATACGACATGTATTCGATTGAAGAAGCCGGCTTGCTCAAATTCGACTTCCTCGGTCTCAAGAACTTGAAGATTATTTACGAGTGTAAAAAAATGGTTCGATACAATTATGGCATTGACTTAGATATTGACAACCTTCCTCTCGATGATAAAAAAACATTTGAAATGCTAGCACGAGGAGAAACTGAAGACTTATTCCAGCTTAACGGAGATGGTATGACCAAATATCTAGTGGACCTAAAACCAACAACCATACACGATATCAACGCGATGGTAGCTTTGTACAGACCAGGACCTATTCAATTCATCCCACTGTACATAGAGCGAAAACACAATCCTTCACTTATCACCTATGCCGATCCACTTCTTGAAGAAATCTTGAATAAAACATACGGGGTTCTTGTATACCAAGACGACTTGCTGATGATGGCTCATAAAATTGCAGGCTATAGTTGGGGTGAAGTAGATAAATTCCGAAAAGCTGTAGGAAAAAAGATTCCAGAAGAGATGGCATTGCAAAAGGAGAAATTCATCAAAGGCTGTGTGTCACACAGCGGATGGAGTGATCAAAAAGCTCGTGATGTATGGAAGTGGATTGAGCCATTTGCTTCATACGGATTCAACAAGGCCCATTCTGTATCCTATGGGCGTGTTGCGTATATTACCGCATATCTGAAGGCCAATTTCCCTAGTGAATACATGGCTGCCATACTCAGTGCCGAAGCCGGAGACACTGATGGTGTAGCTATATCTATTAAAGAGTGTCGTCGTATGG
>CAYRJE010000034.1:0-8267 GCA_964424465.1 uncultured Candidatus Saccharibacteria bacterium | reverse complement strand
GCCATTGGCTCTTCGATAATATATACTTCTTTTGCACCTGCATTATTTGCCGCATCTCGAACAGCACGCCTCTCAACATTTGTAACACCAAACGGCACACCAATAACCACTCGAGGTATCGACGTTGTTTTCAACACTTCCATAGTTCTTCTCAAAATATATGCAAGCATCTCTTCAGTAACTTCGAAATCAGATATCACTCCATCAACTAAAGGTCGAATAGCTGCAATGTGTCCAGGAGTTTTACCGAGCATTATTTTTGCTTGATTGCCGACTGCAACCACCTGATGTGTTTTTTGGTTTAATGCCACCACTGACGGTTCATCAAGAATAACACCTTTACCCTCAACATACACCAATGTATTGGTAGTACCCAGGTCAATACCAATACCTGAACCAGCGCCTGATTTACTTCGTGATGTAATAAGTCGTTTTAAGAATTTTCGGAACATTGCTCTGAATATAGCATAGTTTTATAAACAAAAATACCTGCCTTTCGGCAGGGACTTTCGAGTTCGCAAAGAACATAGTTAGTATACATGTAGTCTGTATGAAGTGTCAAATTAAATATACACCTCGATTGTGAATAACTTAAGACAACTACTCTGCAGGCTCGTTTATTTTTAGATTCACACGTGCATTATTTTTCATACCAAACACTCGCAAGAGAGTTCGAATTGCTTTAGCTGTTGATCCATCTCGTCCAATAACTTTTCCCATATCATTTTTATCAACTTCAAGATTCAACAATACCCCCATCTCATCTACTGTTCGACTTACTTTAACGGCGTCCTGATTCTCCACCATTGACTTAATGATAAATGTTAGAAATTGTGCGTCTGCTTCTGTTGATGATGACATATATTTATTTGATTACTGTTAAAAACTACTAATACTGTAATTGTATGTAACTTTCTGTATTTACGCAAATGGATTCAAAAATAAAAACGCATAGTGATGCGTTTTTATTTTTTATATTTAGGCTTTAGCTTCAGCTTTTATTGGAGATTTTCTTGATAGAACGTTGATCTTTTTTCCTTTCACAACACCTGCATCAACCAATAGGTTGTGAACTGTACCTGATGGTTTAGCACCTTTTGACATGTAGTCTTTAATCTTATCAGCTTTAAAACCCTCAGCTAGAATAGTTTTTCGTCGAAAATCTACAGATCCAAGTACTTCAATAGCCTTACCACTCTTTGCGGCATACTTTGAATTAATCACAACCAATCTGTAAGATGAGTCATTCTTTCGTCCAACTCGTTGTAGTCGTATATTTAACATGAGTGATACTATAGCATAAGCTCGTAAGTCCCGCAAGAATACCCTTAGCCTGCTTTCTATAATTTAGGAGGCTTTAGGGTTCCTCCACAGGGCGCGCTACGACACCCAAGGACTCGGAGCTCCAAAGTTTGGCAAACTATCGCTTCTCAAATCCCACATACTCCGCCTCCAAAACCCATCTGTCAGATGCCTTACCAAAGCTATCACAGGTAGCCAAAGTTAGTAGAGGTTTTACAGTATTGAAATCGATCCAAGCATTATATTTACTAACTCTCTTTACATTTAATGTCTTATAGGTGTGCACACCACTTGAGGTTCGAATATATATAAGAGAACCAGTTTTTGCATTTTTAATATTATTAAATACTTTATAAGCCTGATTTCGCACAATACTAAAACCTGTACTGTGACCAAAAATAAGCATATTACGCTGTCCTGGAGAGCCTGATCCTTGATAGTATACAGGCCCTCTATTCAAAGCGGCATCCAAAACTGCTACCGCCAATACTGTAGGAGCTTCTATTGCAGATTGTATACCTAAAGATGGAACTTCCAGATACAAAGGTAACTCACTTACAGTACTAGGTTTAACACCTACAGTCTGTTCGATGCTTTGATTTAACTCAACCACTTTTTTGCCAGCATTAGATACATCCCCCTCAGCTACCATACGTCGCAATCCTGCTCCACCTTGCGTTTGATACACATTTATGACCTGAGATAGACCTGAAAATAGTGCAACTATAGCCACTATAATAAGCCCTCTGATAGTCAGCTTTTTAATGAACTTTTTTTCGCTTTCACTGAACACTTCTAAGGCCATAATATCTATTATATATACACCATTTTTAGGAGCATAACCCAGTTGACAAAATCAATAAAAAGATATATAGTAAGGATATTATGAATATTTTACGAAATATACTACGTTTTGGACTTATAGCCATATTTGTTGTGGTCTTGATATTTTTAAGTATGAAGATTTTCAATCTCATACCCAAGGCCATTAACAATATAGCCTCAGCTACTGTGTCATTAGGTTCACTCAATGAAGAGAAGCCTACTGCCACATCCACAATACCTCAACAACCATCACCTACAACCGCTGATGGTCTAAATGGTGTTATTCTACAACCTTCACAAACACCAACTCAACCCGTCGCTTCAGCAACATCTACACCTATACCAACACAGATAAATAGACCGGTGACTCAACCTCAGACACCGTCATATCAAACATATCAACCTACAACTCAAACCCGAACTGAGACTCGGTACATATACTACCCTGCCATCTCTACTGCAAAAAATATAAAAGTTACACTATCTTCGATTGGAATCATAAATTCAAATGGACAATATGTAATAACAAACTCGTTTAATTCTAATGATACAGTATCAGTACGATTTAAAATCATTAACGAAGAAGCTTCACCAACTGGGCTATGGAGCATGCGAGTAACAATGCCGGCTTCTGATTATGCTGATAAGGTAAAAATATTATCTAACCTCTCTTCTATACCAGGTGAAAGTTCATACACTGCCGAGGCACGATTTACAGGGATAGACATGTCTCAGTCAAATCCTACCGTATACATACAAGCTGACCCAGAAAACCAAATCAGTGAGTCGAACGAATCCGATAACACCCTGTCCGTGCGATTACCCACAGTCCAAACATATTACCCAAATACATACTACAACTCAGGTAATACCTGTTATCTATCAAATGGATATTATACATGCCCCAATGTATACACTGATCAGTGTTACAATATAAACTACGGATATTATCCATGTAATTCAAATACGAACACATACAATAGTGGAAACCCTAACTTAATCATATCAACCATAGAAACAGGGCGAATGGTTGGCGGAAGTTTCTATCAAAGTACAACCATACCGTATGGCGAGAGAGTGACTGTACGAGCTCTCGTTCGAAACACTGGTGGACACTATACAAATTCATGGACCACAAGACTTGGTATACAAAACCAAGGTACTGGATATCGTGAACAAAATTCTAGTTATCAACCACCTATTCAGCCTAGCGGAGATATGTATGTCTACTTTGATGTAGATAATCTTATACGAGGAAATCACACCATGACACTTCAAGCAGATGCCCAGAACAATGTGAGCGAAGTCGATGAAAATGATAACTCAAAAACAGTAAACGTGTATATAAATTAATTCTAAACCAACACTACAAAAACCATACACACGAGATGTATGGTTTTTGTTTTACATGGTAATTATATAACAAAAAAAACGCCGCTCCTTGTTGCCAAGGGCGGTGTCGATTTTGACAGGCTTATTTGGATGCTGTCTATAAGTGCTTTAATGCCACTACCGGCTCAAGAGCACGGGAGGCTCAGGAGCCTTAGCCGACCAAAGCCGGTACATCATCCGCTTCGGTGGCGGATGACTGATCTGACTCCAATCCGGCAGGGCAATTGTCATTCCCCGACGGTCTTCGTTGAAGAAGTCCAAGGGTGGTACAAACACGTAGCCAGGGGTGACTTGTGACCAATTCACTTCGTCAACCGAGCTTTGGACCACACGGTCCCCGAGGTGGCACCGAGTTAGCACCAACTGACGAGTGTCTTTCGACAACTCAACGGTCGGTCTCACTGCACCAAGATGCGTCCCGCAGTACACCGCGGGGATTCTGAAAGCATCGTACTGAACTGTCGTACGACACCCATTCAAGGCGTTTAACCGCCCTTCGATGATGACGCTGTTTGTCACTTCAGCGACAAGCTCGAACGGGATTCGAACAGCCTGCCAGAGTGACGCTGCCCCGTTGTAGGCGCTGATGAACCCAGCGCTGAATCTCTGCTCGGCACCAACAATCCACAATTCGTCGATAGTGAAGTTCGGATCCGGATGGATCAGGAAATCACCATTGCCGGGATTCAGTTTTACTGCACCATCGGCCACGGTCAACTTGACCTTGACTCCGGGAGTAGTGACCATTGCCCCATTCCTGAGGCCATATATCCAGGCCCGACCCGTTGTAGGGTTGGGATCGGGGTCAGTGACTGATGTATAAACCGACTCCGACGATCCCGCAATGTTGAACGCTCCACCCACAGACTGAGGGTTATAACCGTCCCTATACTTCCTTCCCATGAAGGTGAAAGCGAGGTTGGTGATGTTGGGTTGCTTTATAGCCACCCACTGATGCGCCGCCTCCCGCGAACGGAACTTGAGGCGCATCGACACATATACCCGTGTCGATGAGTTGTTGATCTGGGCCCGAGGGTCCAGAAGGTGGAGATCAGGTCCTGAAGACGCTGTCTCCCCATTCGAACCCTTCGACATAGTGAAGGGCTCGCGAGGGTCCGGCCTCTCCGTAGAGAGTCGGAAGGACACGATGACAGGGTCATACGTGTCCCCAGCCACACCCTTAGGCGACACTCCGAAGAGCGCCACCATAAGGCAAACCAGCCGGAGCAAAAACCCGGCGTGCTGTGGTTTTGGTTTCATTGTTGTTACTGCTTCGTTCAGGGTAAGTGCTGGTCAGCAACTCAGAATACACTTGGAACAAATTCTCAAGGTACGCGAGTATGCGACTCTGATCATTATTATAGGACATTCATTATTAAAGTCAAGTCAGGTCCTAATTATCCGCATACACAAAAAGACCTTGAAAGAGGTCTTTTTGTAATCATATCTTCGTCTATATTATTCCTGTATCACAGTCGGACGCACCAAACATGTTGCCGTTTTTGATTGTACAGACTGGCCGTTTCGAGAACATGTTAGAGTTTTGATTATATTTCTACCTTCCTCTGTTCCATATGAGATACTTCCAGACAATCCAACCAATTCCCCATTAATAGAACAGCTCAAGAAATCATCAGTTTCCCAACTAAAGACGCACTGCCCACCTTTATCAACAATCTTTGAAGCTGTAAATGATGTAATAGTTGGAGTAATACTTGGATTGTTATTTGGATCCTCACACGGCCCTACAAAACCAGGATCGCTACAATTACCTCCTCCACCTGTACCACCTCCACCACCACCTGGATTATTATCATATGCATACGAACATGTTGCAGTATCTGTTTGTCCATCTCCTGTATTGCTTAGAGTACGAGTCTCAGTAACTGTACCAGCACCTGTAGCTGGTACAGTTGTAGCGAATGAACCTCCTCCAATAAGAGTACCTAACACATTTGTTGCTGAATATGTGAATGTTACAGAGCCTGACGGATTAAACAATGGATATGTACACGCAGCGTCAAGATTACATGATGAATCTGGAGCGTCTGAAGTCACGACACCATTTTGAACACATACTTTATTTCTACCGTTGCAAGAGCATGTACCTACAGGTATCGGTACACAGCTTGCTCGTTCGTATGCTGTAGGCTTAGTGTTGTCCCACATGTATCCCACTGGTATTTGTGACTCATTAGTATCAGTATCAGCACACATATCCAACGTACAAGAACCAGGTAGCGTTGCCGAAGAAGGGGCAAAATGCAAATCACCGTTATTATTTGTTAAGAAATAGCTACGCCCTCGTGCTGTGAATGCTGGCACATCTTGCTGACCTGTAATGTTGTCACATTTATCACAAGATCCAACTCCTGTTGCTGGTGTTGTAACGAGAGGTATTTCATATTTTGAATATCCAGTATGTGTCCAACGGCCAAAATCAGTTTCCATTTCTGCATACACATACATCTTAGACCCAGCCGCGATTGGACCTTGAATGGTACCTATTTTGATGAACGGCAAATCATATGAAAACACATGAGTTTTTCCTGGGAGAACTATACCTGGAACACCATAACCATTTTGATAATCTATACTTACAGAAGCATTTTCCGCATCAGACATACTGATTCGTGACATACCTAACTTGACCTGATCGGTTGTATTTGTACAAGTTACAACACGTAATTTAACCAAAACATCCACACCTTCACTACAACTTATCGAATCTGTTGAATAGTTTTTATTGAATGTTAAATAAACTGTATGGTTTGCGTCATAGAATTGACTCTGATTTGGACTTGGAGTCCAATTCTCCGCAAAGACATACGATGTCGCAAATACAACAGCAAGTAGTACAGTTAACACAAGTATGCGTTTCTTGCGTGAAATAAGATACCAGCCAATACCTAGCAGTAAAATAACTAATGCATATAGAGCTTGGTCAATAGATCTTACAGGTTGTGGTAATAAAACATTTCGAGATGTCTGGAAGAATATTTTGTTGTCTGAATCATACACCTTAATCTCAGCAGATACAGCCTTCTTTAGTAACCCCCGAGCTACTTCAAAGATATATGGAGACTTACTATAATCATTTGTGCTACTGACTATTGTGAGCACCTCGTTCTTCTCATCTAAGAATGTAATCTCAGTCTTATACACCTGTGTTGAAGAAGCCTCGGTTGATGATCCTGTATCTGCACCAGGTGTAAGTCGATCTGTCGGATTTCCAAATGTCTGCAAATTAAATACAAAATTTTGATCCTGTTGCGAGATAAAATCTAGACTACCCACTGTTACGAATGGTCCATCTACTATATATTGAAACTCTATTTCCTTTATCGTATCGACTTGAATATTGTCGGGTTGTAGCGCCAACTTACCCATATATACTCCAGGCTCATAGTCAAAAGTTGGAAGTGGAATAATCACACTATTCCCTCCAGCTTTAATAGCGATCTTATCACCTACTATTTCTTGCTTAAAATTATCAGATCGTAATTTAGTAAATGTGATCTTAGGTGTAACAGAGAATGTAGTATTTGTATTGAGGGCAAGTACAAGAGATGTAGATGTTGCATAGTCTTTAGACTTGGCTATTTTATATATAGTTGGCCCGGCAGTGAGATTGACAGCTTGTCCTGTATTCATCAATAGGGCAGCTCCTTCAAGCGCTAGAGCTGGTTTAGTATTCCCTTTAATAGAAAAAGGTTTAGTAATTACCAGGTGTTCTGAATCTGGGTCATTGGGATAATATGATTTTATGTACGCCACATATGTATCACCAGGTTTCTGGTTGAGAGGATTGGGTATTTGCAAATTGTATACATAATTCTGAGAAGCAACCGCTGATGCATCTACGGTTACAGATGACATCACTTTGAACTGTGTAATGCGACCTTGTATGATTTGTTTACTTACACCGATATCGTATCGAAGATTGTCACCAGGTCTCTTGTCATCTATTGCGTTTATACGCACCGCATATGAGGATCCACCTTCATACGAAGTTGTTGGTATATCGAACCTGAGAGTGTCAGGTACTGGTCCAGCATACGCATGAGTACAAGTAAAAAGTCCTATAGATAAAAGACATGAAAGTAATATATTCTTCATGCCTTTTATTATAACTTATTTTTTTAAAATACCTAGATATCGAGATGAGCACTCTTAGCGTTGGCTTGTATAAAGCTCTTTCGAGATGCTACATCAGTTCCCATCAACACATCAATCATTTTATCAGCTTCAACAATATCATCTATAGTTACTTGCTTAAGAACTCGTTTGTTGACGTCCATAGTGGTTTCACCTAACTCTTCAGCATTCATTTCTCCCAAACCTTTATATCGCTGAATCATCACCTTCTTAGCCCGAGTCTTTGTATCAACACCTTCCTCTTCCTCTACAGCAGGCTCGTCTGCAGTCTCATCTCCGTCCTCAGACGCCTCATCTTTAACTTCAACACTTTCCTCTGCAATTCCGAGTTTTTGCAAATATGCACGTTTTTCATCATCAGAATATGCGTAGCCAATCTCTTTACCGTATCGAATCTTATATAGAGGTGGTTGAGCGATGTAGATAAAACCTCCATCAATCAACGGCTTAAAGTATCTATATAATAATGTAAGGATAAGTGTTCGAATATGGGCACCGTCAACATCAGCATCGGTTGCAATAATGACTTTGTGATATCGAAGTTTAGAAATATCAAATACATCTCCGATAGCAGTTCCGAGAGCTACAAC
>CAYRJE010000033.1:0-8748 GCA_964424465.1 uncultured Candidatus Saccharibacteria bacterium | reverse complement strand
CAAAATGGCTCTCATAAACGAAATCAATTGTTTTTGACCAATACTTAAACCTGAACCATTCTGACGTATAGCCATTGTCAGACCATCGTCAAAACGACTGATAACTTCTTTAAAACCTTTTTGATAAAGCAGTTTCTCTAGTGCATCTGTAGATGTGCCTTGTAGTGATGGATTCCCATAGGTAATATTTTCAGCTACTGTACCAGTAAACAAAATAGGATCCTGCAATATCACACTAATACTTGAAGAACGTTCTTCATCAGAATATTGCCTAATATCCTTACTATCCAAAAAAACCACACCGGAGGTAGGATCATACAATCGAGCCATCAAACTGGCTAGTGTAGATTTTCCACCTCCAGTAGGACCAAATGAGCGTGTTCAATAACCGCAGTTCCTCCCTCGTATGCAAACGATACGTCGTGAAATTCCATACGCAGATCTGACTTGCCGGTAGGCGCTCCATCTACATGTTCACCGACAAGCAATGTACTTTTCATTGTAAGAATTTCTCGAATTCGTGACCAAGAGGCTGTTGCAGTTTGTACACTAGCGAAGAAACCAGCAAGGTATAGAAGTGGGCCATAAAATCTCTGAGAGTATGCAACGAATGCAATCAACATACCAACAGTTATCTCTCCAGTACCAATCATGTGCATACCCGCAACCAGAATCACTAAGATAGCAATATTACCTCCGAAATCAAATACGGGTTCCAAGATTCCATATGAACGAGCTGCAACCTTAGCTGTTACGAACGCTTCTTGTGCAGCACTATCAAGATGAGACCGAAAATAATCTCGCTTACCATATGCAGCCACAACCCTGAAGTTATTTAAATTCTCTTGCAATTCAGATGCAAAATTACCTACAGCATTTAGACTGACTCGACTTTTCTTCCGTACGTATGGAGAGATAATACGCACGAAGACTATCAACACCACAGTCATAGCCAACATGGCAGAACCTAGTTTTACATTTATATATAAGACAAAAGCTGCAACACCCACAAGCGAGAAGAAGGTTCCAAAGAATCGCGATACTCCTTCTGATAGGAATTGATTCAATTTATCTGTATCATTGTTCACTCGAGACATCAGATCTCCAGCTTTGTTTTGATTAAAAAAAGCTAATGGTAAACTTTGTAGTTTGTTGAATACACCCTCACGCAGACGATACAATGTTCGCTGAGATACATTACCCATAATAATACCTTGTAGATATCCAGCAATGATGGTGACAATATATATAGATGCCAACAGTATTATCACATGAGATAGACCAGAGACATTTTTAGTTGCAATATATGTATCAACTGCGCCCGCTATAAGGAACGGTGCTACGATTATTGCGATTGAGTTAATAAGTACAAATACAAATGCAATAAATACTTTAGCTATATCCATTTTAATAAAAGCAAAGAATTCTTTACCACTTTTCCATACTGAGACTTTTGATCTCTCCTCCTCATATCCACCACTCAATTCATATGTTAATTTTTGAGTTTTTGTTGTTGTCATATGTTTTATCCGTGCAATGTGTCTGTAGACATTTGTGATTGATAAATCTGATTGTACTCAAATGAATCACGTAGAAGCTTTGTATGTGTTCCTGTTGCAATCACCTCCCCTTCCATGACAACAATGATTTGATCATATCCTTCTACTGGTTGTATTTTTTGGGTGATTGAAACAAGAGTGGTCGAAGGATATTTCTGAATCAGATTTTTCAGAATAAGACTTTCGGTGGCTTGATCAACACGTGCTGTAAAATCATCTAGCAATAATACCTGAGGCTGCACAGCTAATGCTCGAGCAAGCATAAGTCTTTGTTTTTGACCTCCAGATAAACTAGTACCACGTTCACTTACCATAGTATCCAACCCTTCTGGCAATTCTTGTACTAATGTTCCAAGCTCTGCTGTTTCCAAGGCAGTATGCAATACCTCATCCGGTGTATTGTTATTAAATGAGATATTATCTCGAAGAGTTGTATTGAATAATATACTATCTTGAAATACCAACCCTATATGTTTGAGTATACTGCTTATCTTATACTCTTGTATCGGCCTTCCATCGATAAGCACTTGCCCCGATGTTGGTTGTACTAATCCAGCAATGAGATAAAAGATTTGAGTTTTACCAGCTGCAGTCGGACCGACAATGGCAGTCTTAGTGTTTTTATGTATATGAAATGATACATGTTTGAGAACTGTTTTTTCTTCCCCTGTAGGTGTTTTATATACCAGCGATACATCTTTAAACTCTATATCTCCTGTTATAGTATCAACCTCAACACCTGTTTCTTCAGCAACGGTAGAATTGGCAACTTCTGAAATACGACGTAGTGATACCAAACCTCTGGATATCATCGGACCCAAAAAGGCGATCATAAATATCGGCCAAATAAACATGTTTGAATATGACAAGAACGCTGAAAAATCACCGAGCGACATTGTATCTTGAACAACTTGATGACCACCAAACCAGACAATTGTCAAAGTCATAATATTAGAGAAGAGTGTTACCACTGGTAGTAATGTTGCAAACCCTTTAACAATACCAATACCCACCTCACGACTTTTTGTATTCACTACAAAAAACTTACTGATTTCAGTTGAAGCAGAATTCAACACTCGAATCAAAGCTGATCCTATGATAGTCTCACTAATGAGTGCATTAGTTTTTTCCAAATTCTCCTGTGAGGCCTGGAACAACTTTGACAACCCTTTAAAGATGAAGAAAAAAGACGCTATCAAAAATGGTACAACTGACAACACGTATGCACCGAGACGAACATTTGTTGTAATGAGAAGTACAATACTTCCAACAAGTGTAATAAGAGCACTGAGCAGTGTTACCAGACCAGATGAAATAATACTCTTTACAGCTTCAACATCTGAGGTAAATACAGTTTGTAATTTTCCAGGAGTTGAATCCGCTATGTATTGGAAGGACTGTTTAGAGACTTTCTGAATAAGATCTTTTCGCAAGTCATACCCTATTTTTTCAGCGAAATAAGCCGAGAAATATACCTGCAATACTGCTATACCGAGAGCTACGATAATCACAACAGCCAATATTGTCATATTGCTTGACCATAGAGAAGTAACACCTGCGTCTATAGTATTCGCAGCCAGTTTTGGCACATACAAAGCAGCGATAGATGATATAAAACCAAGCGAGGTTACGAGTGTAATCCATCCCTTATATGATTTGATGAGTTTTGAGAATGACATAAGAAAACCTAAAACAAACCCAAGTATAGCATATATGAGACCTGTTAATATTTTCGAATAACTCCGACTACAATAGCACCTATATGCAGAGATTCTGTTGGATGAATATCTTTATAGTTTTTGTTGGCAGGCTGTAGATATACCTTCCCGTTTTTTTGACGGAAATATTTCATAGTCCAACCACCATCAACTTCTGCGATAACAATATCTCCCTCGCGAGCATTGCTACGTTTTTCAACAATTACCATATCACCTTCTTGAATAGCAGCCTCTATCATTGAATCCCCTTTTACCTCAAGTATATAAGTTCGGTCTTTATGAGGCATAAGAAAACTATCAATGTTAATAGTATCGAGTACACTCTCTTCAGCCACAGATGGCATACCAGCTTCAACAAGTCCCAAGAAAGGAACTTCATCATATTCTTCAAGGAGACTCAATTTACCTTTAGAGTCCTTTGCCAAAACACCAAGCTCTACTAGCTTGTTAATTAATTTATAGACGGCATTTTTAGATTTGAATCCGGTTAGATTCATAATCTCTTGATACCCAGGCATACGTCTATACGTTTGATAGAAGGAAATGATTTTTTCTTTATATTGATCAATCATGTATGAGTAATTATACAGGTTTATATTTATAATAGGAATGAAGACATAACATGAGACGCTTTTGCAAACCATCGTGGGCCGATGACAGTTTTCTGATTTCTCTGTAATTCTGATAAATGAGTCAGTAGGAACTTGTGATGCTTTGATTCCTTTTTATAAGAAATACCTCGTATAATCTTCATATCAATTTCTTGATTGATTCTCTCAAGCTCTGATTGAATTGTTTTGATTCGTGTGTTTGTACTCATATAAATTGATGTATTTGTTACTCAAGTTGTTATGTTTTAAGTATAGTGAACTAGAGTTCACCTGTCAAATATATACGTACAGTTGCGAATGTGGATAGAGTGTTTGTCAAATAAAAAACGCGAAGGATTGCTCCTCCGCGCCTGTGAGTAGAAAATAGATCTTACTTGAACATTGTATTGAATTCTTCTGCAGGCATATCATAGTTGAATCCTGGCTCTTTCTCTTGTAGACGACCTCCTACACCTTTATCGTACCGAGGTGTGTGTTGCAGCTGTATAAAACAAACAGCTGATGTACGCCCAACTGTCTGTGTTTCCTCCGTTGCAACAACACGATGTGCCAACGCGCGAAAACGTGGATCACGTCGTTGCATTTGCATAGCGGGAATAATCACAGTCTCACCTGCCGACACTGGCATGTCTACCCAACCACTTTTGTCATACGGCAGACATTGTAAACCGGAAGCACTTTCAAACAAATGGAATGTAAATCCACTCTGGTCAACATGTGCAGTAGCAGTCTCGTCGCCGAGTTGACGATCACCGAAGTAGTGAATGAAGCGAACAAAATATCCAACATCGCTCGCCTTCACCTCATCAACAAAACCTTGGAGACCGAACTCAGCTTCAACATCTTCCGCAAATTTGATCACGGACGGTCGAAGAAGTTCAAGAACAGTAATTGCATTTTCAAGGAAGGTTGCAGTGATCTTGTCGTCTGTTGCGGCAATAATTCCTTTCAATGAATCTACGCCTGCAACAGTCAAATCAAAGTTTTCCTTACGATCTCCTGCCACACCTTCCCCTTGCTTAAGTTCGTAACCAAACCCTGCGCCACCATTACTGTACGCAAACAAAGATTTGGCTTCTTGAGGAAGAGCTAAAAATGATCTCCATGATTTTTCAGCCCGTTCCACCGCTTCACGTAGTGCAGTAGGATATGCAAGTGTATAAATTCCTGTCTCTTGAAATGATTGAGCTTGTGATTTCATAATGATTACGGACCCTGGTTAATGATCCTGCAATCATGTTAGTCATTTTTAAATAAAGAAAAAAGAGAGGACATCCTCGGTAAAATTACCCTTACAGAATCTCATCACTTTGAATGTTTTCATTGAAGAAATATGGCAGTTTTTTTATCGTTCCGTTCTTTATTGCTTTCAACACAATCTTAATACTTGGAATTGAGTCAAACTTGGACGATTCGTTTTTGATCGCTTGATCGATAGGTACCCACATGTTATGACCAAAATCCGTATCTACAATAAGCTCCCCAGAACATTTATCTGAATATGCGATTGGAAAAACAAGATCAGAGAATAACTCACCTGACTTATACATTATTCTTCGCTCCGAACCATATACTTTAAACTTTGCATCCAAGCCAGTTTCTTGTCTCAACTTTCGAGTGGCTGCAACCTCAATAAGTTCACCTTTCAAAACAACACCTCCCATAACTCCGACTTTTCCGTATGATGGATTAGACTTTCGTATTTGATTTAGGATCTCCAGCTTTCCTTTATTTTTTCTTGAAACGATTGTGATAACATTTATTTTAAATAAACTAGTGATAGCATCATTTTTTGTGTATGGATCTGCTACATGTTTTATTCCCTCTGAAGAGAGAGTATATCCATCTTTCAACTTCGTTAAATAATTTTTCTTAACTAAAAATTGAAGATGATAGTTAAACAAATCATTAGGAATTTTCTTGGGTTGCAGCTCAGCATACCGTAAAGACTTAGCGTTCTTTAGCTTGCTCAGAATGTGGTTTTGGATCGGTGATAGATTTTGCAGCATGTGAATATGCAGTATGTTTATCACGGTAAATAAAAAACCGCCAGCCCCCTTTCGGGAACCGGCGGCGAGTTTTTGAGGAGGCTTCCTCTTTATTCCCAGATGACGGGATCATGGATGAGATAGTCGCCCTGGACCAGCTGCCAACATTCCCACGCCGTAAGGATTCTGTCGACGGATTGTTCCAAAGTACCTTCGTCATTGTAGCAAACGTAGTCAAAGTGTCCCATTGGCCAATCCCAACCGGGGTAAAGTTGGGTGTAGCGGGTACTGTCGTCACCGTTACGCTTCCGCATCTTGGCCAAGACTCCAGGTTTCTGTTTTGGCGATGCTGCACGACGAGTTGCCGCAACATCCTCACCGCAGATCACCAAGACATGACACGCGCGCGGAGCGACAACATGGACCATCCTCCCTTCGAGGACCAGACCATTAGTTGCAGCCAGGTCAGCCAAATACTGATCACATGCCAGGTCATGTCCATCTTTAGGATGAGCCAGATTGTGCGCAGCGAAGGGGCCGATGTCAGGAAACTTCAGCTTTTCAGCCAAGGGTCTCATGAAACCTCCACCACTGTCGGAACGAATACTGCCTCGATACGTTTTTGCGAACCGCGGATCCGAAGCGATTGCGGCACGCAGTGAGGACTTCCCCACGGCGGCGGAACCCGTAAGAGTGATCTGGTGGGAATAGCGCCTGATGACACCCCGGGCTAGTGCCTCTTTAGTGTAGTGTGACCACCCTTTGATGATCGTTCGATTGAGTTTCATCTAATGTGCAAGTTGGGTTTAAATAATACCATGTTCAGCATTGAACAGGCATACCCGGAGATTACCGAATAATAGGAAAAATTGCAACTGTCAACTAGAATCAAAACTCACGATTACATCTGGTCAACCGTCTTAATACCCAGTGTGTGCAATCCTCTTTCTATAAAGATCAGTGTCGCCTTACACAACTCAACAGACTTAGCATCAACAGACGCCTTCCCTACACTGTCAGTTATAACGATCTTTGTGTTTGTATAGAAACTGTTGAACTTTGAAGTTAGGTCAATCAGATACTGTGCGATATGTTGTGGTGCCATTTCATCAATCGCTTGATAACACACATGTTCAAATCGCAGCAATGTTCGCTGTAACAACATAGATTCTGCAACCATTGGAGTATCCGACAGCGATGTCGCTCCAGCCTTTAGAGCCTCTTCAGCTTTTCTTAACAAAGACTTGATACGCACTGCGGTATATTGAACATAGGGACCGCTATCTCCCTCCAACGCCAAAGCTTTTTCCGGATCAAAGATAATATCTTTTCTAAAGTTTTGTTTTAGAATTGTAAACTTGATTGCGGCAACACCAACGGCCTCTGCGATATCCTTTTTGTTTTCTTCGGGAATCTCTCGTTCTTTCATTTTTTCAAGAGATACAGCAGACATCTGTTCAACCAATGCATCACCTGCAATAATCTTACCTGTTCGAGAACTCATTTTTGCTCCGACAATCTTCATCATTCCATGACCAACATGGAACATCTTTCCCTCTACCTCTGGCATGATAATACCTGAAGCCAAACTTGTTACTTTAAAGGCTTCGTTTTGCTCATTTGCTGTGATCACATAACTTCTATCAAATGGCCAGACATCCCATTTCATCTTAGTTAGACCCATCTCTTTTCCTTCATATGTTGGAAGGCCTAGTTTGTTGATGAAGACTCGAGTGTGAAGTCCGTGCTTTTCTCCCTCGAAGATGATTGAACCCTCTTCTCCTGGTACAAATACATCAGGATGAGCTTTTACAACTTCGATACCAATGGGACCACTCTTACTTTCAAAGAAATAGAAATCAAACTTAGTTCCAAGAATTTTGTAGAGTTCTTCAAATTTTTCCAATGACCACTCTCTGCCTTCGTCATACACTTTGTTAATCTCAGCATCACTTCGATCATACACTTGCTTGTTGATCTCATTGATCTCTGCGATAGCTGCAAGATATTCTTCTGACTCCTCTCCTTTCTCTTTTAGTTTTGTTAACTGAGTGTTACCGGCAACATATGCAGAGCCAAGATATTTTACTTTATCAGCAAGAGAAATCGAATCATCATCAGGCCAGTTTCCTTCTGTAAACTGAAGTCCCCAGATAGTAGTGGCAATATGTCGACCAACATCTCCTTGATATGAATATCTTCTCACCTCTGCTCCAGCGAGTTCGGCAAGTCGTGTGATAGATTCACCAATAGTATTCGACATCAAGTGGCCAATGTGAAATTCTTTCATTGGATTCGGATCAGTATAATCGAAAATAAGTTTCTTGCCTGTAAATTCAGGATGAGAGATTGTCGCAGGAATCTCTTTAAGTGCAGAGTTGACCCAGAAGTTTACATACCCTCCAGCAACCTCCACTTTCTCAACTTGAGCTTTATCCAATGTTTTCTCTAAGAATTCTTGAATATCTATAGCGATGGCAACAGGATTTCTATTAACTTTTTTTGACAACACAAAAGGTAAGTTGGTATATAGGTCACCTTTGGTTATATCTTTAGTAATATCAACTTCAAAAGATATACTCCGTGAAATATCAGAACCAAGAGTTTCAACAAACTGATAACAGGTCTTTTTTATATATTCTGCAGTTGATAACATTCTTTGACTATATAGTATTTTTTGGATTTTGACTAGGAGTGACAGATGGTCTTTTATGATACTTTTTAAGTACGAGAACAGTTCTCCGCGAGTCCAGCGGGCATGAAAATGTTCGCTACTCACCTGTTCTTTTCAAACACTACAGACCTGATACCTATGTCAACTACTACTTTCGATCCGAGAGCTGAAGAAGAACGTCGATTGATAAATCCATTT
>CAYRJE010000032.1:8693-8961 GCA_964424465.1 uncultured Candidatus Saccharibacteria bacterium | reverse complement strand
CATTTTCAAAGTGATGTTTTGGAATAACTAAAGCATGACCTCGATGGTTTGGGTGGATATCTAGAAAGGCTAGGGTATCATCGTCTTCATATAGTTTTACAGCAGGAACTTCACCTCGGGCTATTTTGCAGAAGAGGCAGTTTGTCTCTATCTCAATTTCGTCGTGTACTTCAGTGTTTGACATAAGGGTATGATAGCACAAGGATTTTTAGGTTCAAGAAAAAACCACCTCAGGCCGAAGCCGGAGGTGGGTGGGGGTAGACAAGGT
>CAYRJE010000032.1:7871-8627 GCA_964424465.1 uncultured Candidatus Saccharibacteria bacterium | reverse complement strand
ATTTCAATTCTGTTATAAGAACAACAGAACCCCAATAATTTGATTCAGGGCTTTTCAAACGAATCCTTTCATCTGGAGTAAGAAATAAATCATATTCGTGCAAGTCCAAGAACTGCCCAGTGACTCTCGTTTCAAATCCGTAGTTCGTGTGTATTATTCCAAAAGGCATGTTGACCCGGATTAGTTGTCGGTAAAACAATCGGATATGTATCCCGTTTTTGGAGACTAATTGGCCATCCTCGACCTCGTTGATATTGGCGGTAATCTCCCACTGTCTGTAAGTATTTACAGGCAATCTCCTCGACAGTTTTTTGTAGAGACGTTGTGTTGAAAGTTTTTCCTCCAAGTTTTGTATCAAGGTGATAGCTCCCGGGAGGAGGGTGTTAATGCCGTCTATACTTATAAGAATGTGCATGATGTTTATGTGTTAGGTTTACTCAAACTATAGGATTGATTTGGATTATGTAAATATGTCTAAACTATTTGACAACACTAGATTTTCCGCTATCATATCGATATGAGCACTCTCTTACTTTCTGACAAAGAATCTCAAGTCTTTAAAACCTTGGCCCGTATGGGACCTTTGCCTGTGGCCCAGATAGCTAAAGCAACAGACTTGAGTCGTACAGCCTTGTACCACACACTAGGTCTCTTAAAAGAGAAGGGTCTTATAGTCGAGGTAAAGAAAAATAGTACAACTATATTTCAGCCGCTGTCCAAGGGCGAGTTTGCTGTGTGGTCTAAGAATAAACTCAA
>CAYRJE010000032.1:6866-7861 GCA_964424465.1 uncultured Candidatus Saccharibacteria bacterium | reverse complement strand
ATTTGGACATTCAAGGTTTACAAGCTTCTTTCACTGAAAAAGTTGTGCCTATATTGCATTCCGGAGTCCGTTATTTTGAAGGGATGGAAGGGGTTAAGAAATTATACAATGAGACTTGGAGAGAAAATAAAGAAAAACATATTTTGGCCATCACAGACTATAGGAAGGCTTATGAGACGATGAATACGTTTTTCGATCAAGACTATTTTCCTTTTCGAGTAAGTGCTGGGGTCACAGTGCAAAGTCTTTTGCCTGAAGATGCATATGGAAAACGAGATATACAGAGACAAAAGGAGTTGCTAAGAGAAATGCGATTTTCTGATGTGCTCAAAGATTTGGGAATAGAGATAAATATTTTTGATGACAAGGTAGCAATCGTGGCTTTTGATCAAAAAAAACCTATGGGTATGATTTTGCAAAACAAGATTATTTCGGAAGCATTCCGGCAAATATTTACATTTATATGGAAAGAATCCAAAAAATAACAGGTTTCAATAGTATGCTATGATAACCGCACATGAGTTCAACCCACGACATCCATTATCAAATTCTGAAAGACAGAGGTCTGACCAATGGTGAGATTGAGGAATTTCTAAACCCAGAATATCGAGAGGATGTGGGTGGAATGTATGACGCAGGGAAAATGAAAGATATAGATAAGGTCTGTGATCGGATTTGGCAAGCTGTAGAAAATAAAGAAAAGATCTGCCTGTATGCCGACTATGATGCTGATGGTGTTCCAACCGCAACTATTTTCTATGAATTCTTTAGGAAAATTAAATATGCTGAAAATGTCGAAGTTAAGATCCCTCATCGACATAAAGATGGTTTCGGTATGCATTCGCATTTGATAGATGAAATCGCAGAGGGTGGGGCGAAGTTGATCATAACTATGGATCTCGGTATCACAAACGTCGAGGAGGTTGCGCATGCCAGCAGTCTTGGGATTGATGTGATCATCACTGATGATCACTTACCACACGGAGAGTTGCCTG
>CAYRJE010000032.1:3453-6856 GCA_964424465.1 uncultured Candidatus Saccharibacteria bacterium | reverse complement strand
GAATCCAAAACAAGACGATTGTCGATATGTTGAAAAGATGTTATGTGCAGCTGGTGTGATGTATAAGTTGATACATCGACTTGTTAAGCAGGCGCGAACTCGCGGATACAATATTCACGAAGGTTGGGAAAAGTGGTCGCTTGATCTTGTAGGTCTTGCGACGATATCGGACATGGTTCCCTTAACTGGTGAGAACAGAGTCTTTGCGTCTTATGGACTTAAGGTCCTTCAGAAAAATAAAAGACCAGGACTTGCCAGTCTTTTAGCTGAACTCAAAATAAACCCAAGAGACATTCAAGAAGATGATATTGGCTTTTCTATAAGTCCGTGTATCAACGCGGCGTCGCGAATGTCTCATGCAATGGATGCGTTTCATTTACTGTCGGCTGAAACATTGATTGATGCAACAACACACGCGAAACATTTAATAACATTAAACAAATCTCGAAAAACGAAAGCGCAATCTTTGGTGCTGGCTGCCGAGGCAAAACTAAATAAAGAGTCTGGAAAAAATGGAATACTGATTATCGGTGACGAAACATGGTCCCCCACTTTAGTAGGTCCTGTAGCAAGTAATATGGTTCGCAAGTTTCAAATGCCAGTATTTGTATATGGATGTGAGGATGGAGAAGTGTTTCGTGGTTCATGCCGATCCGTGCCAGGTGCAAGTGTGGTCGAAATCATGTCACATGTTACACAGGGATTTTTTACGGAGTTTGGTGGTCATGCTATGTCTGGTGGTTTTGGTTTTGAAAAAGACAAAGTTGATGTCTTTGAATCGGTGATGGTTGAAGCATTTAGCAAATGGAAGAGTGAGAGAGATTCCGGTATTACAGACGACACTGTTCCAGCTGTCATTGATGCGCCTGTGTACACTCTATCGCACGATCAGGTGAATGATGGATTTGTTATGGATTTAGGAAAATTGAAACCATTCGGAATGGGAAATGAAAAACCAATGTTTTGTATCAAAGACGTTACATTGCGTGAAATTAAGAAATTTGGAAAAGCTAAAGAACATGTAGAGTTTGTCTTAGAAAATTATAAAGACAAAACCAACACTCTGGTAAAGGCCAAGCCTGAGTTTATGAACGATATACACCTGTACTCTGAAACACATCAGAGAGTTTCACCAGTTCGATACATTTCATTCTTTTCTGAACAGTCACATCATGATGCCCCAGTTGGAGTAGGTATTGATATATACGGGTATATAGAAGAGAGTTTCTTTTTGGGTAAACGAGAGATTCGGGTCCGAGTAGAAAAGATTGTGACAAAAGTGTAACATAGGGTAATGTTTCATCAAGACACTATTACGTTATATACAGATGGTTCCTCAAGAGGTAATCCTGGTCCTGGAGGTTGGGGCTGTATCGCTGTTATCGGACACTCCCGAGTTCTCGAACTTGGTGGCAAAGACTCACACACCACTAACAACAAGATGGAGTTACAGGCTGTTATTGAAGGGATGAAAGTTTCACTAAAATCAGATGTTTCGAACTTTAAGAAAGTGCATGTATATTCGGACTCGAAGTATGTTTTGCAAGGTATAACAGAATGGATCAAAAACTGGAAAAAGAACAACTGGCGTACTGCCGCGAAGAAAGAGGTTTTGAATCAAGAGTTGTGGCAAGAGTTGGATAAGCTCGTCGAAACAGTTTCACAAACAGGAAAACATATAACATGGACATACGTTAAAGGACACAGTGATAATAAATACAATGCTCGAGCTGACGTCATTGCAACTGAATGTGCTGATGCACCAGTTTCAGAGTTGGGAAACAAAGCGACAAAGATATTCTATGATGGGGAGGTGACAGGGTGGGGTCTTAAGTAATTTTTAACCTTTTCTAAAACTCACCTGTGCGAGAATGCATATGTGAGTTTTTTCAAACAATATTACAAACAGATATTGTTCATCGTATGTTTAATAAGCTCATTGGTTGCGGGAACCCGATCATTGTATGTGTACAGAGTTAAGACAAATGAACTAGATGTTTTGTTGGCAAAACAAAAATACTTGAACATATCGACAGTGTTGCAAGTGGATAGTGAAGTCACTCGATCTAAAAACAAGATCGTGTTCTTTGCTCATGATGAAAAACATCGGTATAAAGTTACAACTCGTACGGAGGTGGGAATTACTTTTCTAGATTGTATAGCGGTGACAGGTAGAATTTCTCAACCTCAAATACAATCAAATAAAAAAGACACGGAAACAGTATATGTATTTCCATATCGACAATACTTGGCAAAAGATGATGTGTATGTATTGCTGCAGATCAATTCTATTGAGCAGTCAAATATGTGTGCTGAAACTACTCCGTATCAGAAGTTAAGATTGTATTTCATTAATTTAAAAAATAAATTAACTGAAATATTTCTTGTCGAGTATGAACAACCCTATGCAGGACTTGTTGCTGGAGTATTGATAGCCGGTAAAGGATTAATGAGTGCAGACGTTCTAGAAATGTTTAAGAGAACTAGTTTAAGTCATGTTGTAGTGTTGTCGGGTTCGAATGTTAGTTTGATACTGGTTTGTATAAAGTTACTGGTCGATATGTTATTTTTCTGGAATCGTGTAGAAAGTGTTTTTGTGACTTGGATGAAGAAAACAATAATTCTGTTGGCTATTTGTGCTTTCGTACTTTTGACTGGTGGAGGAGCTCCGATATACAGAGCGGCTGCAAGTGCCTTTTGTGGGCTCATACTTTTTGACAATAAAACATCACAACTGTATGCACTTACTGTAGTTGTTTTTATTTTGACTGTAATCAATCCGTTCCAAACACTCTTTGATCCATCTTTTCATCTTACATGTTGCGCTACATACGGGTTGATTATTTTCTCAAAATCATTTCATGAATATATTACACTTTCTATTTTTCGTTTTATGCCGAAGGTTTTGCGAGAAATAATTGCTGTCACATTGGCAACACAAGTCTTCGTGTTTCCGTACATATTGAGTATGACAGGTTCATTTTCTACAGTATTTCTTTTGAGTAATGTTCTGGTCCTACCACTGATACCTTTTATTATGTTTTCTGGATGTATCACCATGTTAGGCGCATTGTGTAATCTCGCATGGTTGGTTGATTTAAGTGTGTTGGTGAATAGTATGTTTTTGAAGTTCTGTTTTTGGATTGTGCAGAAATTGGCCGATGTGCCATACGGATATGTGGAGGTATCGAAAAGGGTTGTAATTGTAATATTGGTATTGTATTCGGTTTTGGTACTGTGGATTCTTCATAAAATACAGAAAGGTGGGGTGCATTGACTTATATATGGAAATAGTTGTACTATTTTATTTGTCGCGGACGACTGAGTCCGGACTTGAAACTTGAAGAAAAACATTTGAAATAATTGATAATGAAAAAAACATCGAGTAGAATCGTTACCTTGG
>CAYRJE010000032.1:2063-3443 GCA_964424465.1 uncultured Candidatus Saccharibacteria bacterium | reverse complement strand
CACGGTGTCGTATGACGGGGTTGTTGCGGTACATGAGGCTGTGCCTCCCTCCATGGATATTGAAGAGGCCACTGCAGCATACTACCGCTACGAATGTGAGCAGTTCGTGAAGGCATTGCAGACACGCTGGTCGGAACATCCTGAGGTGGAATGCTTTCGCCAGGTCAAAGTCCGCTTGAACAGCAGGGTTGCCATTGTTGGCACCGCTAAGGAGGTCAGGCTCAACTCTGACGGTACTATTCAGCTGGAAATCGAGGTAGGCCGTGTCTACGGCGGCTCCCATGTTTCGAAGCTTGACGCACGGACATCTTCTGGACGTGTGTCTTTCGTGCCGAAACTCGCTGAGTGGGCGCTCGCCAACACAAAAACCGCCGCCTAACGGCAACGGTTATCAGATTCCGCTTTGTCATTTGCCCCCATACTAAGGGCCATGACGCGGCGGTTTTTTTATTTATATCGTTTAGCCACAGTCTCCCAATTCACATTGCCAAAAAATGCATCAATGTATGTTTTCTTCTCTGACGGTGGTACATCGAGCATATATGAATGTTCCCACATATCAAGTGCAAGAATAGGTTTCATTCTAGGCAAATGTCCATCATGTTGTTCTCCAACCCAAGTGTTGATCAGATTTCCTGATGACTCATCTAAATATAGAAAAGCCCAACCTATACCACGTGTCATTGCCAATTGTTTAAATTCAGTAATCCAATTTTCTATAGAACCCCACTGCTCATTCATTTTGCTTTCAAGCTCTGTTCCTTCGGTTTTTTTAAAACCTCCCTCAAATTGTTCGAAATATAATTCATGATTTTTCATGCCACCAAACTCGAACCCTAATCTTCTTCGCAACTCTCCGATCATGTATGTATTAGCGGTCGCATCTTCTGGAGTTTTTGAGAGCTCAGCAATTTTGGTTAAAATCAAATTACTGTGCTTAACATAGCCGGCATATAGTTTTAAGTGTTCAGCTATTGTTTTCGCTGATATACCCTCGAGTGTTGGAATTGCAAATGTTTTTTCTGTGTATGTTGTGTAAATCATTGTTTGGTAAAACTTTAGGTTTTCTTATAAATTTCTGAAGCGTAGATACAGTATACTATATATTATAGATCCTATGAAAAACCTATTTTACAAATACAATGTTATATTTCTGATATTGTTTGTTGTGTCAGTCTCGACCGGTTTACTATTTTTCATACTACATAAACAGAGTCGTTGTGACAGTACGGAGCCTTTGTTAAGTCTTCTTAATATAGGTCAAGGAGACGCTATATATATGAGGGATGCAGCAGGTCGCTCTGTGCTTATTGATACCGGACCCAAAGACGGCGGTGTATTTACTCGTATTCAAGAGGTTACTCACTGTCCAAATGTGCG
>CAYRJE010000032.1:0-2053 GCA_964424465.1 uncultured Candidatus Saccharibacteria bacterium | reverse complement strand
ATCCGGACGCTGATCATATAGGAGAAGCCGAGAGACTTATCACTAAAGGTATAGTTGGTGAAGTGTTGCACAATGGTTTTATGGATGTAAACCAGCCCGATGAGTCTCTTACAGAAAATAGGCTGGAAGCTCTATCAGTTCAACGAACTCTTTTTAATAAAGGTGATTTTATTCAATTGAAAAATATATTGATAGAAGTTTTATATCCGGAAGGTGAACCATATATATCAACACTTGCCACTTCAACACGTAGAAAATCTAAGAAAATGGATGACAATGATTTTTCTATTGTATTAAAAATAACCGCAACAACAACTGAAGGGGTCAAAAAGTTTTTACTGACGGGAGATGCCCCTATAAAAGTTGAAGATCAATTGCTCAAGGAATATTGCATTATGAAAGATAATTGTCCAGAGCTGCAATCAAATATTTTAAAACTTGGACATCATGGATCTAAGAATTCTTCATCAGCCCGATTTTTAGAAAATGTGTCACCAGATGAAGTTGTTATTTCAGCATCTAAAGACAACTCGTATCATCATCCACATGAGCAGACACTGAACCGTGTATATGATCAGAGACGCAAAAAGCCTCTCTTAATCAGAGAGACTTTTCGTGAGGGTTATATTACGTATGTACTAGATTAGATCAAACCTGCTTTTTGTAGAGTTGCGTATGCACCTCTCTTTTGAATAGTTTTAATTGCTCGAGTAGATACAGTTAGTGTAACTGTCTTGTTCAACTCAGGAACAAAGATTTTCTTCTTCTGTAGGTTAGCGTATCGTCGTTTTTTTGGAGTAGGGTTATACTGAGTCGCACGAGTTCGGTTAGAATATCGTCCGCCGTTAATATATCCTCTTTTTGTAATTGCGCAAACTTTTGACATGGGGCTTATAGTAGCATGTGTCTGATATTTAGGCAAATCAAAAACCTTTGTGTACAATAGCGGTATATGTCATTTATAGCCTTTCTTATCCTTATTGTATCTATTATCGCTCATGAGGTCGCTCATGGTATAGCTGCGCTCGCCCAAGGTGATCCTACAGCAAAACATGCCGGCCGACTAACTCTGAACCCTGTTCCCCACATAGACCTATTTGGGTCCATCATTGTACCTGCTATGTGCGCCCTTGTTTCTCCTGGTTTTATGTTTGGTTGGGCCAAACCTGTACCAATAAACCCTTATAATTTTAGAAATCAGCGGTGGGGAGAGGTAATTACTGCAGCTGCAGGTCCTCTGACAAATATTGTCATAGCAGCTGTTTTTGTATGTATCATCAAATTTGCTCCCATAAGCTCAGCTTTTGCTCTTTTTTCTGCAACGGTTGTTATCATAAACATGATTCTGGCTATATTTAACCTCATGCCTATACCTCCACTTGATGGTTCTAAAATCCTATTTGGCCTTATACCACAACGTTTTCACGGGTTTAAAAACTGGATGGAGCAAAAAGGGTTCTTTCTTGGCCTGATCGTTGTACTTATCATTTGGCAAATAATTGCTCCGTTTGTGCAGAAGTTTCTGTATTTTGTGCTGTCCTAATAGTCAGCCAACCTCAAAAAACCACCAACCGGCCCAAACATCGACACCAACACCAACCCCAAAGACATCAAACCCTCGAAAAAGAAAGAAGAATCTCTTGCAAAAGCCTTAAAAATGTAGTAGATTAGCCCTTATGCCTACATTAAATCAATTGGTAAAAAGAAATCGTTCAAAGGCAAAAAGAAAGAGTAAAGCGGTAACGCTTACTCGTGGTTTTAACACATTACAAAACCGACCTATCTTTTATAATTCACCTTTCAAGCGAGGTGTATGTACAAAGGTAACAACAAAGACTCCTAAAAAGCCTAACTCAGCGGTTCGAAAAATCGCTCGTGTTCGACTTACAAATGGTCATGAAGTTACTGCATATATTCCAGGAGAAGGACACAACCTACAAGAACACTCAGTGGTTCTTATTCGAGGTGGTCGTGTAAAAGACCTTGGTATTCGATATACAATCGTACGAGGAAAACTTGACTGCGCCGGTGTTGATAAGCGAAGAAAAGTTCG
>CAYRJE010000031.1:9085-9655 GCA_964424465.1 uncultured Candidatus Saccharibacteria bacterium | reverse complement strand
CCAAGCTATTCGTGTCCTGGGGTACTCAGGAATAGTGGGAAGAGATATAACGTTTTAACATATGGGGCTATCACCCTCTAGGGCCGACCTTTCCAGGTCATTCTGCTAACGTTATACTTTGTAACTCTTTGAATATAAATATTCATCCACTACCCTACAACACCAAGCTACCCAATGGATTGAGTTATCATTGCTGATAACACTCTCCATTGGAAAGCTACGGTTTGGGCTGTTTCCTTTTCGCTCGCCGCTACTTAGGAAATGGTGCACTTACGTGCTTGTTTTCTATTCCTCCAGGTACTGAAATGTTTTACTTCCCTGGGTACGCGAATGAGCTAATGCTCAAACATGAGAATCAAGTTCTCATAGGTTTCCCTATTCGGAAATCCCCGGATCAAAGACTGCTAGGCGTCTCCCCGAGGCTTATCGTTGCCGTACTACGTCCTTCATCGCTTTATTGTGTCAAGGCATCCACCGTCCACCCTTGTATTTCTATTAGGAAATACATATACCACAATCGTGAAAATGTGTGTTGTGTCCGTCTACATGTACCTAAATTATTCGACCGGG
>CAYRJE010000031.1:8641-9001 GCA_964424465.1 uncultured Candidatus Saccharibacteria bacterium | reverse complement strand
AGAAGTTCCAAATTCAGTATTACTGTATGAATAGAGATTATACGCATATCCAAACTAAAGTCAAGCGTCTAACCTACCTTTTTCTTTTGTGGATAATACCTTGCCACATAAGGGTGGTTTGGCAAGTCCTCGAACCCCCTTTCAGACCCCTTTTTGAGGTCGGTTTTGGTAGGAATTTTGACCATTGACTTTGTATTAAATTAATTGTAGTTTTTGTATGAACGAACCTTAAACCAAAAAAAATCCCAACACACATGAGAAAACTCGCAATTTTGATCAATCTGGATCAGTGTCCACATTTTGGCATCATACCTGAATGGGCTAAAATTTATACACAGGACTTCACTAGAGAAGGCTGTT
>CAYRJE010000031.1:4328-8631 GCA_964424465.1 uncultured Candidatus Saccharibacteria bacterium | reverse complement strand
TGTAGCAGTTTATTATACTGGCCAAGCTTCTGCTGGGCATAGAAACAAAACAATACAGAAACAACTTATCGACAATGGATACCACTTTCTGGTAGCGACAATTCCAGACCTCCGTAGTCAACCCGAACAAGAAGCGTGGAAGCAAATCCTTCTCAAGGAAGAAAACGCCTTCGATGCTCTCGCGGAATTACCCACCGCCTGGGTTTCCTTTGATGAAAACTCACAGAGGCTTAGTCCTTTGAATCGTCTTACCCTGCGACTCGCGACCGAATTTGCAGAGCACAGACGTGCGGGTAATAGCACTGAAGAAGAAGTGGTCAACGAAGCACGATGCACATTTGTAGCCACAATCGTCGAACAAATCTTCAGAGCTGCCAAGTGGGAAAAATAACAACTACCCCACTCAAAACACAGAGGACCGCCCCATCCGGGACGGCCCTCTTTTTTCTTGTACCCCTTGCTGTGGAACCTTTGTGGTTCAGGGTATATTAATCCGTCTTCCCCCAATTATTCCCCTGCTTCACCCCAACTTTGATAGGTACTTCAGGTATATGTTCCAACGTTCTCATCAATGGAAAATTCACCAAGATATTCTCCATCATTTCTTGTATTTCTTTTAAGGTTTTCTCGACAAATTTTTCATCTGTATTATCAATCTCAAACAAAAGCTCATCATGCACTTGGGCGATCATGTGTACTTTGTCCTGTAGTCCACGATCGGTGATCCATTGATCTATCTTCACCATCGCCATCTTCACCATATCGGCATCAGTTCCTTGAATAGGTGCATTGATAGCCATACGTTCTGCCGCTGCTTTGATAAATGGAATATTTGATCGAATATCTAAGAAATATCGTCGTCGATAAAAGAGAGTTGAGGTAAAACCATTGCGCTCGGCTTCAATTTTACAATTCTTCAAATACTCAGACAGACCGGCAAATGTCGAGTAATAGGCCAGATAAAACTCTTGAGCTTCAGCCTGTTTAACGCCCAATCCTCGTCCAAGCGCTTGAACTCCCATACCATAGAGAATACCGAAGTTGATAGCCTTGGCACTTCGACGCATATCCGGCGTAACCTCAGCCAATGACTCAAGTTTGTACATACGCTGAGCAACTCCGGCATGAATATCCTCACCTTTTCTAAAGATATCTATAAGTTCTTTGTCCCCTGACAATATGGCGGCAATACGAAGCTCGATCTGTGAATAATCGAGTGAAGCGAGTGTAAAACCTTTTCGTGCCACAAATGCATTGCGAATAGCCCGTCCGATCTCAGTTCGAATGGGAATATTTTGAATATTTGGATTTTCACATGACAAACGACCAGTTACGGCTCCGGTTTGAATATAGACAGGGTGACACCGACTCTTTTCGTCAACTAGAGTTGGAATGACATCTATATATGTGTTCAGTAGCTTTGTATATTCACGATACTCCAGAATCTTCTTGATGATCGGATGTACATCGGCCATTTTCTCAAGTTCTGACTCTTTTGTAGACTTTGCACCACCTGCAGTACTCTTGATGCGAATACCACTTCCCTCTGTGATTTTGATTTTGTCATATAGAACAACACCGAGCTGTTTCGCTGAAGAAACATTAAACTCTTCTCCGGCCATCTCCCAGATCTCTTTCTGTACTCCATCCACATAGGCATGATATTTCCTTGACATCTCCTTAAGATAATCAACATCAACTTCAATACCTGTATCAGTCATCTTTTGCAAAATTGTGATCAGAGGTTTTTCAACTTTCTCATACAAATCAAACATGTTCTGTTTACGCAAACCCTCATCGAGATCCGTACCTCCGTTTTCTTTTCTGATATCATCTGCATCATACGACTTCGGATCGTTCAGATGTGACTTTAACAACCAGACTTTGATCTTATCTTCAGCAGAGAGCATTGTATCTGCTCCCTCAAGCGACGACTGCGCCGCATTAGAAGAATCCATACCCCACGTGTCGTTAATCACCTTCACGGGCTTCTTACCCATCTGTATGTCGATAACACGGTCAAGTTTTCCGCGTACACTTCGTAGCTCATATTCTTGTATTAAATTCTCAAATGCTTCTTTATCGACACACTCATACCAGTGTTTTATATTCTCAAATTTGAAGTCAATAGGTGCGTCAAGTCTGATAGTTGCCAGCTCTTTACTAAAAATAGCGTCGTCTTTGTGGTCCAGTAGCAGTTTGAAGAAACGTTCGGTTATGCCCGCTTTCTTTAGTCGTTCATCTTTCTTTGAAAATTCTTTAACTTCCTCTAGATACTCATACATACCCTCTACACTGCCAAACTCTTGAATGATGAGTGTGGCTGTTTTTTCTCCAACTCCAGGAACACCGATGATATTGTCGGATGTGTCACCGCGAAGACCTTTGTAGTCAATAAGTTGTCGTGGAGACATACCATACTTGGCATGTACCGCTTCTTCATTGTATGTGACGGTCTCAGTGATACCTTTTTTCAAAGTATATACCACAACATCATCTCCACGGATGAGTTGCATTGTATCCATGTCACCTGAGGCAATGATGATCTTGTAGTCTGGATGTTCAGTTTTTGATCGTTCGACAATAGTTCCCAGTATATCGTCAGCTTCAAAGCCGATCTTTTCGAAGATAGGAATGCAGAGTGCTTCAAAAATCTTTCGTGAGGAAATGATCTGTTCTGTTAATGCATCATCTCCCTTTTTTCTTTGAGCTTTGTATCCCGCATATAGTTCGTGACGATAGGTTGGTTGTGGAAGGTCATAACAAGCGATGACAGCTTCGGGTTTGAATCTTTCTAGGATACCGAAAAGCATGTTAATAATGCCGAAAAGTGCTCCGGTTGGGATTCCTTTTGAGTTCTGGAGGTTGGGCACGGCGTGATATGCGCGGTGAATAATCGCGTGGGCGTCGAGTAGGAGGAGGGTTTTGGGTTTTTGAGAACCGTTTTGGGCCATGGGGGTATTATAGCATTAAATCATCGACCCAATAATTTCTAATTTTTCCTTAACTTTCCGCCATCGCGGAAACTGTTTCTCTAGCAAATCATAAAATCGTTTATTATGATCTCGATACTTCATGTGACATAGCTCGTGCACCAACACATAATCAATACATTCTTTAGGTAGATGTATCAACTTTGGATTTAGTAGAATTTTATGTTTTCCCAGATAACTTCCCCACCGTTTATGCATCTCACGCACAGATACGATTGGAGGGTTTTTATATTCAAATTTTAGTAGCATTTGTTCATATCTATCTTCAAAAACTTTCACAGCTTGATTCAAAAACCAGTCCGTGAGAATTTTCTTATTGTACTTAGAGTTTGAAACTAGTTCTGTAGTATGCAGATGGATTATACCACTACTCAGAGCAACCTTTTCGGTGACTGATCTTTTAACCAATAACTTATACTGTCTTCCAAGATACCTATAACTCTCACCAGAAACATACTCTCTCTCGTATACCTGTCTCTTATATTTTTTGAAGAATGAGAGTTGTTTTTCCAGCCAAAACCATTTCTTCTGCAAGAATGTTTCTATTTTTTCATTTTCTGTTATCTCTGGACATTTTAAAATAATCTGTAGATCAGGTGTTACAGTTAGCGACAAAGTCTTACGATCTTGTCTGATGAGTTTATACTCATATATAAATGTCCCAAAGATAAATTCCTTCATAATAGCTATGAGAATAAATCAAAGTTATTTTCTGCAAGAAACATAACTTTCTCAATTATTGGCTTCATATGTTCATCTCTAATCTGTGATTCTTCTGTTTCGGAAGTTAGACTATACAAATAGTCATCTAAGACGTTACGTATGTGTCGTTTTACATCTATATTTTTATACCAATCAACAATTGCATTTCTTTTAACAATTGAAAATATTTCCAGAATAACAATACAATACAAGTCTTCATGTTTTCCTAACTCACCAAACACCTCCTTTAGGTTTCGATAAAACACATCAGCACCCTTGTTTGAACTTATCTTTTCCGGCAAACTTTCATCTTTCTTATTCACAACATCATCACTGATGTGCTTCATTTGCTTAAGGGCTTCGACATCAGCAAGCTTTCCTTGTCTCATCTTCTCAAGAATATCTGAAATCTTCTTTGAGAACTTCTCGTAGAACTCAGGATCAGAGTCCATTTTTTCAGCGATAGTTCTCTCAGTCTGCGCAGCAATCGCCTCAGCCTTTGATTTATCAGAACCTAGTCCAGCCACAGCCTCTTCAAATTGCTTCCTGTCCGTAATGTTTACTTGCTTTGTGAGCAACTCAACACCACGAGCATCAACGTACTTATC
>CAYRJE010000031.1:0-4318 GCA_964424465.1 uncultured Candidatus Saccharibacteria bacterium | reverse complement strand
ATCAAGAATATTGATAAGTGATTGTTTGTATTCAAGGAGGTCAACACGATCCGCATATTTCAAACTCGCGGACTTACGAAGTTCCATGAATTTCTTAAGTTCTTTTTTGTAAAGATCTAGATGCTTAAACTCATGAACGAAATCCTGCAATACAAAACATTCGTTCAGGCTTTTAATGAACGCATTAAGTGTTTTGTAAAATATTTCACGCCGTGGCTGATCAGCAAGAAATTGTAAATACTTCTCGTCATCATTCGACCCCTTGATCTCATTGAACAGATCGTGAACAGTGGCGTAGCTTTGCTCGAGATCTTGAATCTTGTCGGACACGTCGATTAAAGTTCCCTTAACATCGTTCTCATCATAATTACCGAATAGCTTCATCGCAGTATCGATGTTCTTAGCATTCTCTGAGTAGTCCATGATATAGCCAGCAGTCTTTGGCTTCTCTTTCTTGTTTTCATAGAGTCGATTTACACGAGCAATAGCTTGAAGTAGGTTATGATCTCGCAAATCTTTTGTAAGATAGAGCACCGTGTTTCGTGGTGCATCAAAACCAGTAAGTAGTTTATCCACTACTATGATTACTTCAATACCGTCGTCATTGTGCTTAAAGCTATCGACAACATCTTTTTCATATTTCTCAACACTACTGTGATTCTTACGAACCCCTTCTAGGTATCCAACAACCTCTTTCTTATGGAGATTCTCTTCATCACCGTCTTCATGTTCGTCAGAGATGATTACCGCTGTTCGAATGTTCCCACGAGTCTCGAAGAACTTCTGAAAAAGAATCGATGAGTACTTAGACGGAGCAACAATCTGAGCCTTGAGTCCTGTGTACTGAAAGTTATCAATAAAGTGCTTCTCGATATCGTACGCAATTTCAACAATACGCTGAGGGTTATCCTTGATGATTTTACTTCCCACATATCGTTGCAGTTCTTTCTTTTGCTTTTCGTTTAATCCTTCTGTGATTCGCTCTACATGGCGGTCAATCTGCTCAGCATTCTGAATAAGGTCGACATAACGGCCTTCATAGATAAGAGGAAGAATAATCTTGTCTGCCAAGGCATCATCAATAGTGTACTTGTCGATATAGTCACCAAACTTCTTCCAACTCTCTCGATCCTTTTTCATAAGCGGCGTACCTGTGAACCCGATATAGCAAGCGTTTGGAATGATTCGATTCATCTCAAAGTTTGCCATACCATTTTGACTTCGATGCGCTTCATCGATAAGGACAAAAATATTCTTGTCATTCAAACTTTTGTACAAGCGTAGTTACTACAGACAAATCTTTTTCTTTAATAAGATCAATGAGGTTCTGACCGCTCGTAGCCTGAACAACCTCTTTCTTGAGGTTACAGTTCTTAAATGTATCCTTGATTTGCTTATCCAGGTCTCGACGGTCTGTAACGATGATCACTCGAGGATTGAGAATACGAGGATCCTCAATAAGAGCTTTCACAAACATCACCATTGTGAGTGATTTACCGGATCCTTGAGTATGCCAGACAAGTCCGCCTTTTCGACGACTGATGCCGTGATCAGTTACTTCTTCCTCTTCTACTCGTTTAAGCATTTTATGAATCGCGAAATACTGTTGGTATCGTGAGAGTTTCTTTACTCCAGCATCAAAAAGAATGTAGTTTTTCGTCAGGTCTAAAAGTCTTTTTGGATCAAACAAGAACATTACCCCGCAATCTTGCTCAGTAGGAAGTCGCCCTGTTCTTTGTGTATGACCCTCGGTGTATCCGTTCAAATCTGCGAGAACCTGTGTGTATATATCAGTATCAATCCTCTTTTCAATGAGAGATATGAGCTTCTCGCTAAGCTCTTCCTGATCTGCACCTTTTTCTTTCCATACTGCATAGAACTTGTTTGGAGTACCTGTCGTTCCATATTGTAATTCTTTACCATTAGTACCGACGAGAAGCTGGGTATAGGTGAAAAGCTTCGGACAAAACTCTGGACCCTGATTACGGTTCATCTGATTAATAGCTTCTTTCACATCAACTCCAGACTTTTTGTTCTCAACTACTGCAAAAGGAATACCGTTCACAAAGACAACAATATCGGGACGAATATTTTGTTTTCCACTCGCAACATACTCTACAGTCACATGAAAAGAGTTTTTTTCAATATTCTCGAAATCTATAAACTTAAAGTTCTTTGATACCTTCTTTCCACCATGGTTCACCTTGATCGTCTTACCACCACTTGTAGGCATGATGGTGTTGTAGACCTTCTGAGCTGTATCGATAAGCCCTTCGTACTGGATATGTTCAAGTTCATCAACGGCAACTCGCACATCCTTCTCACTGAACTTGTACTCCACGCCATCAATCTCATAGCTATTTATTTCCATCAACTTTTCTGCGGCAATGTCAGCAAGGATGAAGTTGGAAGTATCGCCACCACGTTGTTGCAATGCTTCCTCAGTAGAAATATATGAATAGCCCATATTCAAGAGAAGCTCTATGAATGGGAGTTGTGATTGTTTGGCTTCATCAAAATTTACGTTTGTGAGTGACATATAATTATATTAATTTCTTTTTATTTGGTGATAAATAATTATCACCTGTTACGACTTTTTTTCCGGTTTTTTCTTCAAGTGCTAATCTTGCGTCTTTTGCGATTTTTCCGCCACGCTTTGCAGGAATTTTATTTTCTTCTAAGCCTTTCGCCTCCATATGTTCTGCAATTTGTCTTGTTGAAAGTTCAGCAAGCGCTGTAAAAATAAGTTCAGCCTCACTCATATGATCACGAACGTTTGTAGTTTTTCCAAGCCCTTTTACTTTTTTATGATCCTGAACCCCTAACCCACTCCATTCCTGATGAATGATATTTGTCAAAATCGCATACTCCTTACCTTCTTCAACTCCTGCAGATTTCCAGTAGTCAGTGAGCTTGTTACGTGTCTCCTGCCCCATCATCCTTTGCTGTATCCACTTTTCACTTCTCCCATGTTTTTGCCAATAATCTCTGGACCTATTCAAAGCTTTTTCAGGATCTGCTATTTCTTCGATTCTTTCTTGCCCAACCTTTGCTAGCCAGAGTTTAAACGGCTCAGCTTTTGGAGATGATATTGATTGAATAATACGAAAAACACCTTGTAAATTAGACATATTTTCAATACGTTTTTTACCGTCTTTTGCAATTACGTCAAGGAGGGTACAAATTGTACCCCAGTTGACAGAAAGCTCTGGATCACGTGAACGCATCTTCTTAATATACTGCTTTACATCTTTTGAGTCAGATAAGACTTCAACAACATCTGAAACTGCAAAATACCATTGTTCATCATGCCATACACGACGAACCTCTTTTGCTTCAAATAATGCAGGTAGCATTTTGTTCTGTGATTGTGGTTTTTTCATATACTTATTTCTTTAGCTTGGTAGATAATGTTTCTGGGGTGCGGATTTCCCCTGTGATGAGATTGTTTAGGAGGTATCGTTTTTGTTCTTTAAGAAGAGAGAGTTTCTTTTCGAGTTGGGTGATTTCCTTGTCTGCAGTGGTTAATATTTCTGCTATAGCATTTTGTTCTTCATTTGATTTCGGGATATCGAAGCTGTATTCTTTTATGTCTCCAGTTGATAGATTTCCTTGAGCACCACCTTGAGCACCACCAATCATTTGATTCAAGAACCTTCGATCGTGAAGGAATAAATACAGTAAATCTTTATTTATTTCTTTAGGTTTTATCTTTCCCACTCTTTGGTTTAGTAAACAATTATCACTATTTACATGACAAACTCTCCCAACATTTCCAGTCATTGAAATTATAATATCTCCTCTGTCCAGAATCTGATCAGTACTTATGTTTGAAGGTATCTGAGTAATCAGTTTAGGTTGATCAATAAACATAAAACCATCTTGCACATTTGCAATTGTGATAATTTTATATATTCCATTCAGATTATAGGTTGAGCTTTTGAAAGCATACCCATTTATAAACTCTGACACCTCACCGCGCTCTACTGTTTCCCACTTATCATCAAAACCCTTAAGTCGTTTTCTACCCGTCAACAGATCTTGCATCAGAGCTTTCTTGATTTGTTTCTTTACT
Organism: uncultured Candidatus Saccharibacteria bacterium; assembly: GCA_964424465.1. Lineage (GTDB taxonomy): Bacteria > Patescibacteriota > Minisyncoccia > Phycocordibacterales > CAIZLB01 > CAIZLB01. The sequence continues at coordinate 243 of CAYRJE010000031.1, read as the reverse complement.
TCAGTTTTTCGAGCAAGTTTTTCAATCGATTTATCCCATGTTTCTATGATTGCAACTATACGATCTTGTTCAGGAAGAGATGGTAGATGTAGTTTTAATCTCTCAACTTCACTTTTATAGATATGTACAACAGATTGTCCCTGGCCTAGTTCCGTTAGTTTTTTTCTAGCTTCTCCAATATTTAAAAAATACGAAAGAAATAAACTATATGCATATTTAGGACTAAATATAATTAAGGCACCT
>CAYRJE010000030.1:8706-10483 GCA_964424465.1 uncultured Candidatus Saccharibacteria bacterium | reverse complement strand
GATATCGGCAAACACCTCGTCGATTACAGATCTGCAAGCCTCCTCATGTATGGTGTACTCACCAACTTTCTCTACAAGCACTTTCTCAGGTACGTGACCAGGTCGAAAACCGTCAATTTTGATTTGATCGTTTAGATTTTTGAGCGCTGTTTCGCGGTGTTTTGCTATAGCATCTTTAGATACATGCACTTCAAGTGTTACTTCGCAAGGTGTTTTTGTATTAATATCTTTAATTTTGAATGATTTTTTGTCGAACATGGTGGTATATTTAATTAATTAATTTGGTAGTTTTAGAACGGGGATAATCTGTTTTTTACGAGAAAGTACACCTGGCAAGATCTCTGTGTCTCCTTGTACTGTTACTCCAAATGAAGATGATACTAGATCTTTTGTAAATTGATTGTATGTGAACACAGTTGCCTCCTCTGTAAGGATGTTTATGATAAAGAATAGTACATCAGTAACATCTTTCTCTTCAGCGAGTAAATTCTGTATTGCTGATACGATTCCATCTTTTCTAGATAGTATGGATTCTGAATCAGTAGTCTCTACAACCGAGATGCGTATATTTTTATCGCCGACAGGGGTTTTTTTACTGTCTATATGCACAAGACCGATGTCAGTAAAATCAGATACATCTGATTTTGCTTTGAACATTTCTTGTGCGTATAGTTCAATATCAATACCGAGGGTTTTCGCCAACTGCTCAGCAACATCTTTATCGTGAGGTGTTGTTGTAGGTGATCGGAACGCTAATGTGTCAGAGAGTATGCATGAAAGCATGAGTCCGGCCATGGGGTTTGGTAGAGATGCTACTGTTTCAGTGCTCATGAGATCGTGTATCACTGTAGCTGTTGAAGCTACAGGTCGTATAGTTACATGAAGAGGTTTTCGAGTTGATATACCTCCAACAAGCATATGGTGATCGATGACTTGTATAATATCAGCATCAGCTAAAGAGGGTGGTAATTCTTGTGGATTATTTGTGTCTACAATAACAACTTGATCACCGCTCTCTAATTTCTCCAACAGCGACGGTTCATCAACGCCCCAACGTCTAAGCACAAATTGAGTTTCTTTATTTAAGGTGCCTAGTACATAAGGTGTCGCATCTTGTGATGTGTGATTCTTCAGGTACCATGCCCATAAAATAGCGCTGGATGTAGCATCTGTATCTGGTGAAATGTGTCCAAAAACTTTTATCATATATTTTTTAGATTTTTTATCTAGTTTTTATAATGTGTGTATGGTGCTTAATTCGCACTCTCATCCCCCTCATCAGAATCAGCCTCTCCTGCTTGACCACTCAATAATGTCTATACCTTCGCCGTTTAACTCATTTCGTATAACATTAACTCGAGAGCCTCGATGTCCAACCATAGCTCCAACTGGATCAACTCCATTGCCTTTTACAGCTATTTTAGATCTAGTACCTGCTTCTCTGGCTATGCTTTTTATTTCTACAGTACCTGCAGCTATCTCAGGCACTTCAAGTGTGAACAATTTCTCTAAGAATTTAGGATGAGATCGTGATAGTCGTAGAAACACTCCTCTGCCTGTCTCTTCAACCTGCATAAGATAAGCTCGGATTCTCTCTCCTTGTTTAAATCTCTCACTCTTTATTTGCTCATCATAAGGAATCACTCCAATAGCTTTACCTACATCTATGAAAATTGATCCTCGTTCTATACGTTCTACTGTACCGACAACAATTTCACCTTCTTTACTACCAAACTCCCCCAATAGGTTGAACCTCTCAGCCTCTCGGATTTTCTGC
>CAYRJE010000030.1:5633-8584 GCA_964424465.1 uncultured Candidatus Saccharibacteria bacterium | reverse complement strand
TAAAGGAAATACAAGTTCTTCTCCTGCAATAACATCTCGTTTTATTTTCTGTGCATCGGTCAAAAGTATGTGCTGATCATCATTAAATCGAATTTTCTGAGAAATTACTTCTTGTTGTTTTGGGGTCAACTCTATGCCGTTATCTCTATCCTCTTTTATCTGTGCAATCTCATCATCTGTCAGAACTTCTGTTGGGTCCACAACTATTTTAGCTTGAAAAAACTCAGTTTTTCCAGAGTGTATGTCAAAATTAGCTTTAATAATTTGTGATCGTCGGCCGTACTCTTTCTTGTAAGCGGTCGCCAGAGATGAGCCTATTGCCTCGATTATTTTAGCTTTTGGTATATTTCGCTCTGTCTCCAATTGGTCGAGAACGGTATGTATTGCTTTTAGGTCAAACATAGTATTTTTAAGGTTATAGTTGTTAAAACTACAGATAAAATCAAGTATATATGTCTCTAAAACAAAAGATCGCGTCTGGTTGAAGAGCGATCTCCTGCGAATCTGGTTAGTACCAGATTCAGTATTAGATTAGACTATCTGTATGTGTGATATACTATCAAATATAGTCAAAAAGTCAAATCAATATTTTCTAACAATTTATGTACATTGATCAAGAAAAACTCTTTAAATTTATCATAGATACAGGGCTCATTACCCAAGACGAGTATGAGCATTTTAAGGAATTGGCTGATACCAGTAAGCAAAAACTGCAACAGATTTTAGTCTCTCAAGGTAAGGTCAAGGAAGAGGATATGATCAAAATAGAATCTTATTTGAGTGGTGTCCCTTTTATAGACCTATCCGACAAGAAAATAGTCCCAGAGATTTTATATCTTATACCTGAGCCTATTGCTCGAAAGCACAATATTGTAGCTATTGGCAAGAAGGATAATACTCTAGAGGTTGCCTTGTTGGATGCTGATGACTTACCTGTTATTGATTTTGTGAAGAAAAAGACGGGTTTACAAATAGTCCCTCGCTTGACCAATGTCGAATCTATGAAGCAGATGCTGCTTCAATACCAGAAGAGTTTGCAGGTAGATTTTGGAAACATACTCCAAAATGAAGTTGCAGGCGCTGTGCAAACTTTAGCAGATACGGATCCAAATGCAGAGGTTAGTCCTGATGACCTCAGAAAGATGGCTGAGGATTTGCCTATTGTTCGTATTGTAGAGACATTATTGAAACATGCTGTGATACAAAATGCTTCAGATATTCACGTTGAACATACTGAAGCTGAGACAGTTATACGATATCGTATCGATGGAATGTTACATGATGCAATGGTTTTACCTAAAGCAACTGGTCCATCCATTGTTGCACGTATTAAAGTGCTTGCAAGTCTTAAATTGGATGAGAAACGACTCCCCCAAGATGGCCGTTTCAAGATAGAATTGAACGGTGAAAAGGTTTCATTTCGTGTATCTATACTACCTACATACTACGGAGAGAAAATTGTTATGCGTTTATTGCGCGAGGCTGTTTCAGGTTTCACTCTCGAAGGTTTGGGTTTCCATGGTCAGTCTCTGGAGCATATACATGAAGCAATTAATTACTCTGATGGTATGATTCTAACAACAGGTCCTACAGGATCAGGTAAGACCACAACTTTGTATACAGTGCTCGATATTCTAAACACTCCGGATGTAAATATTTCTACTGTAGAAGATCCTGTTGAGTATCAGATTAAACGAATAAATCAAACAGCAATTCGCTCAGATATAGGTTTCACTTTTGCATCAGGTCTCCGGTCTTTGTTGCGACAAGATCCAGACGTTATTATGGTTGGTGAGATCCGTGACAATGAAACAGCTGCGCTTGCTATAAACGCTGCACTTACAGGTCACTTGGTGCTCTCAACACTCCACACGAACTCTGCTGCTGGAGCAATACCACGTCTTATCGATATGAAATGTGAACCATTCCTGATTGTATCTACAGCAAAGGTGATAGTGGCACAAAGATTGATTAGACGTCTTGATGATAGTAAAACCAAATACACTTTAAGTGACGCTGAACTTGCAAATCTTGAGAAGAAGGTGGATTTAGATAAGGTTATGGCTGTATTGAAAGAAGAGAAGGTGGTTGCAAAAAATATGACATGGGAAAAGATACCTTTTTACAAACCTACAAAGACTGATGAATCAGATGGATATGCTGGACGACTTGGTATACATGAGGTTCTTAAGGTGTCCCCAGCTATTAAGGAGTTGATTATGAAGGGTGCCAACGCTGATCAAATAGAAGCCCAGGCAAAGACAGAAGGTATGATTACAATGCTTCAAGATGGTATATTCAAAGCCGCTCAAGGGTTTACAAGTATTGAGGAGGTGTTGCGGATTGTGAGTGAGTAAAATATTTACAATATAAATCCCCTGTTCGGTTTCTTTCGAAACCGGCAGGGGTTTTGTGTTTGGTTATTTTTTCTTAACCTTCTTTTTCTTTTCTGGTTTCGGGAAGTAATGTTCGAATTCAGGCATGACCACTTTCTTGATCCATGTAACAAAGGTCTCATCTGAGAATCCGAAATAGACATCGTTGTACAAATGGGAAAAGAACCCATGTACTCCAAAGAATTCCATTGCAGACTCACGGGTATAACCCCACTCTTTAAGCTTACTCATCCATCGGTTTAGTGTTCCTTGCTCCAGGAAACAAGCGAATTCTGTTGGATCATCAGCTCCGCCACAGTTTACACTCATTAGACTCATCTCCTCTGCTCCGTCAGGAAGTAGGGTTGTCCCATAATAACTCCCTTCGCACAGGGTTTTGTTATTTATTTTGTGGAGTCTGAACAATGGCTCCCAGGCATCAAAATCATCATGTGGTAGTATTCCGTCTTCACCGCCTGCAGCATATCTGAGATATGCATCGAGATTGAAAACCCCAATACTCATCAGTACCCAACTGATAATCGGAAGGAAGGAAGAGCTCCCTGCCTCAGTCGT
>CAYRJE010000030.1:0-5557 GCA_964424465.1 uncultured Candidatus Saccharibacteria bacterium | reverse complement strand
GAATTCGGTGCTTGTCGAACCACTGTATTTCTGGAGTAGCAGCATACAGTGCCCAGACCTCCTCCCTTCTTTTCAGGTGAGCGGGTGCCTCATGCTTGTAGCCGCTTTTCACATAGAGGCGATCTCTACACTCTTCAGCGGCCTTAATCTTCTTTCTGGAAGCCGGTAGGGTCTCTTGAAGGTAGGTGACCAGAGTCTTTAACAAGGATTTGTAGAGTTCGTATGTGGGGTCTTTTTCAGTTGTCTCTGCTTTTTTGACACCCTCAGATTCTTTCGGCTTCAAAATGGTCCAAGGCATAATCGGCCTATCTTCATCGCGTCCACCGATGACCTCGAAGAGATTCATCATTATGGTCACAAAGCCTGGGAATGCGACGGTAGTATCTGGAATCAGTGTCATGGTAATTTAGTAAGTTTTCAATGTTCCAGTCAGCTTCACTGCTGACCTTGACTACAGTATATACTCATGTCACTATATAATATACAATTCGGCGAATTGCGAATAATCATATTTTATAATACTATTTTAGATATATATGTCAGAAGCACGTATACCTATAGATCAGATCTGCGATGTCTTGGACATCAAAACTGCCACCAAAAGGGTACTCCTTTTGCTTATCGAAAAGGCTGATCTTTCCGTAGTGGACATCTCTACAGAGCTCCATATTCCCAAGTCTTCTATATATGACTCCTTGGACGAGTTGATTCAAAAGAGCCTGGTCATAGAGTATTCGGAGGGGAGGGCTAAGACCTTTGGGGTATCTGACCTTAGACAGATAGAGGCTATATATAAGAAGAGGATGGAGACCTTGGATTCGGCTCATAAATCCCTACTTTCCTATATTCAGGAGAATTTACATAAAAAGGATCAAAAAGGAGGACTTTCTCGACCTAAAATCAAGTTTTACTACGGGGTAGAGGGTATTCGGCAGGCTTTTCGGGACACACCATGGGTTCCTGAGCATACGGAGACCTATCTTATGTGGCCAATGCAGGAGATGGTGGCCCTTTTGGGGGAAGAATTCCTTATCCAGCACGGCTCATCTCGGTTTGTGAACAAGGTGATGATGCAAGTTGTTCAGAAGGATGCTGACAGGGGTAATGTTCCAGAGTCATTTAAATGGAAAAACCATGATGTAGAAAACCTTTTTACACGTATTCGATATGCACCAGGTCATATGGATTGGTCTATAAGTTACTGGATATATGGAGATAAAGTACTTTTTGCAGGCAGTGGGGAGGAAAAGTACGCATTTGTTGTATATAGTCGAGAGTTTGCCTCACTTATGCAGCTCATGTGGAAGCAGGTTTGGAGCATTGCTTTACCGTAGGAACAGTGTTACTATAAGTGCACAAGGGTATACCCACAGATTTTGAGATTTTGATCTATAAGGAAGCGCGATGACTCTTCGTTTTAAATAGGTTGAAGCTAGTTTCAAGATAGTGTCTTCGAGTCGGGCGAATAGCTCATTAATATAATTAAGAATAAGATAAATAGACAAAATGTCAGACGCAGTAAACAACAAAAAGCTTTATGTAGGTAACCTATCATGGGGCGTAAACGATGATTCATTAAAAGCAGCTTTCGGAGAATGTGGTGAAGTTACTTCAGCACAAGTATCAATTGACCGAATGACAGGCCGATCACGAGGCTTTGCATTCGTAGAATTTGCTACAGAGGAAGCGGCTCAAGCAGCTATCGCTCGATGGAATGAACAAGAACTAGACGGACGACCACTACGAGTTAACGTAGCTATGCCACGAGAAGAAGGAGCACCACGACGATCATTCGGCGGAGGAGCACCACGAGGTAATGGTGGCGGATTCGGAGGAGGATCACGAGGAGGAGATCGAGGTGGATACAACCGAGATCGATCTTGGTAATCTGATTTTCTAATCAACAAAAATACTGCACGTATATATTATGTGCGGTTTTTTTGTTATCATTATCTGTATGAAGTTCTCTTATTCGGCAAAAAAAAATGATGGCAGCGTTGTGCGTGCATCTTTTGAAGGTGGTTCAAAATCAGAATTGTTTAAAGAGTTGGAGAAACTTAATTTGACACTGCTCACATATAAAGAGGTGAATGGAAAAGTGGCTGGGTTCAACGAAAAATTTGCTTCATTTTTTGGTCGTATAAAAATGATAGATAAAATTACCTTTGCTAGAAATCTAGGAAATATGCTTGATGCAGGGTTGTCATTTACTCGAGCTATAGCAGTGATGGAAAAACAAACTAAGAATCAAAAGTTGAAAGGTGTTTTTCAATCAATAAGTGCAGATATCTCTGCTGGTAAGACTTTTCACGAAGCATTGCAGAAATTTCCTAAAGTATTTCCTCCTATTTTTGTGTTCATGGTCAAAGCGGGTGAGGAAAGTGGAAACTTGTCTGAATCCTTGAAGACTATTGCAAGCCAGTTGGAAAAGACATATGTACTACAAAAAAAGATGAAGGGGGCTATGATTTATCCGGCAGTTATTATAACTGTAATGTTAATCATTGGAATTATTATGATGATGACTGTGGTGCCAAAATTGACACAAACTTTTGTTGACCTAAAGACAACATTGCCTGCGTCGACACGGTTTATTATTGGTATAAGTAACACTATAAACCATAACTTTTTATTGTTGATAGCTGCGATAGCTGCTTTTATAGGTGGTATATATTGGATATCAAAGACAGGGAAAGGTCGGAGAGCTTTAGCGTGGCTTGTGATACGCCTACCTGTGCTAGGTCGTATTGTGGTGGAGGCGAATTCTGCAAAGACTGCACGTACACTGTCTTCACTTATTGGTTCAGGGGTAAACTTGATCCAGTCAGTGGAAATCACTAGAGATGTTATACAAAATGTTTTCTACAAAGAGATTTTGACAGATACTATTGCATCAGTTGAGAAGGGAAAATCACTCGCAACTGTTATAGAACAAAATGAAAGATTGTATCCTGTGTTTGTGTCAGAAATGATTAGTGTAGGAGAAGAGACTGGAAAGTTATCCTCAATGTTGCAAGGTGTAGCAGTGTTCTATGAGAATGAGGTAGAGCAGAAGACTAAAGATCTATCTACTATTGTTGAACCAATGCTTATGGTTATTGTAGGTGCTGGTGTAGGATTCTTCGCGGTTTCTATGATTACTCCAATGTATTCGGTGATGAATAATTTATAATATGAGTACTATGTCTCAAACCAAACAAAAAGGTTTTACATTATTGGAAATAGTTATTGTTGTTGTACTCATCTTTATGATTGCACGTATGGCTTTTGCTTCGTTTAATATGTTGAATAGGAGGCAGATATTGGATAAGCAAGTTGATTACATTAGAACAATAGTCCAAAAAACACGATTGGACTCACTCAACTCTAAAGACGGGGCCACGTTTAGGGTTGAGTTTGGTAGTGGTCAGGCTGTTGTGCATGCGAGTGGTACTACTACAACATCGGTATATCCGTACACTTCAAATGTAGTGTTAACTTCCACCAATTTAAATGCTGTCTCTGGTGGTGCGGCAACAACAACTGTATTTTTCTCTAAAATAAGTGGGCTTGCTGGTGCACAAGGAACATTAACATACTCTCTTATGTCTGGAGGTGTAGCGGTGATGACTAAAACACTGACAATTAATGCACTTGGTATTGTTGAGTGATATACTGTGTATACATGTGGTGTGTACCTAGTAAATGTAAAAAAGGAGTTTCTCTTATAGAGGTTATTATTGCAACTGCGATAATAGGTGGCGCTATTATGTATGTTGCCCAGTCATATGGTCAGTTTGTGACCACATCTACAGATAATATTGCCAGAGTGCAAGCTGCATTTCTACTTGATGAAGGAGTCGAAGCGGTGAAGACATTGCGGGGCGAGAAGTGGACAAATGTGGCGAGTACTACAAGTTACATACCATATTATTTAACCTGGAATTCTAGCAAATGGGCCGCTACAACTTCAGTACAAGTTGTTGATTCAACATTTTATAGAACAGGTACTTTAGATGCTGGCACTCGTAAGGTTACAGTCTCGGTTTCTTGGAGAGATAGAGCTGCAACAACCACACGATCTATTATTATGTATGTATTTAATATTTTTAATTAAGATGAGACTACTGCATACGCCAAAAAAGAACAAAGGATTAACCATATTGGAGGTTGTTATGTATTTTGGGCTTATGGCTGTTTTGACAGTTGTTGTTATGGATAGCTTATTTTCATTGTTTAAATCATATGCGTCGATAAGGGCTGGGCAAGATTTGGAGACTACAGCTATACAAGTGCTTGATCGTATGACTCGAGATATACACGACGCTGACTCTGTTGTCGTAAACCAGAGTTCGTTTAATATTCCTGCAGGATATATAACATTGGCAATGAATGCTGCAGGTACAGAGACTATAAAATATACTGCTTCCAGTAGCCGTATTGCGGTAGAGAAAAATGGTACATATTTAGGTCATCTATCGCTAGCAACAATTATTGTGAATAATTTTAATATCAAATATATAAATGGCACCAGTACCCAAGCTTTAAAAATAGAGTTGGGTTTGACAGCTCCTGTTCGTAATGCGAGTACTACAGTGTACAAGAATTTTTATACAACAGTACAACTTAGAGACTAAACGTATTACAATATAGAGTATGAAAACTCTAATATCATCACCACGATCTAATAAAGGTGCAGCCCTTATGATTGTTGTTTTATTTTTTGTGATAATATCAACTACGTTGCTCATAGGTGTAGCTAGTCCAGTAGCAAATCAGATCCGTAATTCATCTGATTTTCTCACATCGAAACAGAGTTATGCTGTTGCAGATGCTCAAGCTGAAAATGCATTGTACAGGTTGAATTCAGGTAAATCAGATGCACCTGCCACACTTTCTGTACTTGGTGCGACTGCAAGTGCCAACATAGCAGATGTTGGTGACGCTAAAGAGATAGAGCTTGATGGTATATATGGTCGATTTAAGAGGTATTTAAAGACTGTTTTTATACAAGATGCTGGTGTTGCGTTCAATTATGGACTACAGGCTGGTGTCGGTGGTATAGAGATGTCAGGATCTTCATATATAGTCGGCGATGTGTATAGCAATGGAAGTATTGATGGTAATGGTGGATCAGGTTGGTATACAACATATGTCACTGGAGGTGTGACTGTTGCCAATGTTGCAGATCCTGTAGCACATGTTGAGAATACTGTTTCAGCATCGGATAATGTGTTTAATTTTGGGCAAAATAACACCAATCAAGATTTTGCTGAGTCTTTTGTATATGCAACAACTAGTCCAGTTAGTATAGTGGAACTGTATATTAAGAAAAATAACTCACCTGCAAATGCTACAGTGAAGATTGTAAATAATGCATCAGGAGCTCCAGGGACAACTGTCCTTGTGTCTGGAACACTAAACTCTTCTTTAGTGACCAATCAATTTGCATATGTTCCTGTTGCCATGACTACTGCAACACCTCTTGTTTCTGGTACAACGTATTGGATAGTTGTCGATATATCATCAAACAATGCAACAAACTATTACACATTGGGTACAAATAATGGTGCGTACG
>CAYRJE010000029.1:8625-11121 GCA_964424465.1 uncultured Candidatus Saccharibacteria bacterium | reverse complement strand
CCCTGCTCAGAGCAGGGGTCGGAATCTGGAGCCGGTGGCCAACCAAAAACTGGCTACGCGCTACAGGTCAAACCATACCAGCCCAAGAAGACAAAGATGGATGGAAGGATGCGGTAAAACGTTTCGAGCATAGAATCCTCAACGAACCAGGCTTCTCAGAACAATTCGGAGATATGGGCCCTATCTACGGACATCAGTGGCGCAAATGGCCCGGACCCGACGGTACACCCATTGACCAGTTGGCAAATGCCATTGAACGTATCAGAACCCATCCAGAATGTCGCCGCATTATTGTGGAGGCGTGGAATGTTGGCTATCTACAACAAATGGCTGTTGCGGGTTTACCACCATGTCACAAAACATTCCAATTCCGAGTACGTGCCGGAAAGCTCGATATGCTGATCAACCAACGGTCTTGTGACATCTTCCTTGGAGTCCCATTCAATGTGTTCGCATATGCCGCATTACTTTGTATGGTCGCACACCTTACAGGATTGGAAAGGGGTGAACTTGTTTGGGTGGGCACCAGTGTGCACGCCTATCTGAATCACAGAGAACAAATACATCTCCAACTGTCCCGACCATCATTCCAAGCACCGTTCTTGGACATCAACCCTGACGTGACAGATATCGATAGCTTCAAATTTGAAGACTTCACCGTAAGAGATTATCAACACCATCCAAAAATTGATGCTCCAATCGCCGTCTGACCTACCATGACCCCAGACCCTCTCGACCAGACCGACGAACTCAAGCGCCCTGCAGAACCTCAACCTGCAGTGGCGCTCTTTTTTTATTATGATAGAGTGAAATAACTTCAGAAACGAAAGAACATTCAACCAAACTACTGACATGAAAATATCACTTATTGCCGCTATGTCTGCCGATGGTTTCATTGGACGGAATAGTGAAGACCTGTCCACACAATGGACGAGCGAAGAGGACAGGAAATGCTTCATCAAACTAACCAAAGACGCAGGTACGATTATTGTCGGCCGCGATACTTTTGAGACATTCCCTAAGAAACCTCTCCGAGGCCGACTTAATATCGTGTACACACACGATCAACGCCTATTGAACACCGCTCCAACGGATGGGCTGGTGTACACTTCTGCAGACCCTGAGCAATTACTCACTGAACTCAAAAATCATGGCAGAACACATGTCATGATTTGCGGCGGGACTTCCATATATGGACTATTCCTACCGTTCGTGAGCACATTCCACATCACTACAGAGCCTGTGCTTCTGGGTAGAGGCATACACCTATTCAACACAGAGCTCACAAAACCCAAAGAGCTCAGGCTGATCGATCGTGTGATGAGTCACACCGGCACAACCTTCTCTGAGTACGCCTGTGAACCAGAAATAAGGATCTGAGCCCACCTTTCGACCTCAATATCATCAACCCCACGCAACTCCGTAGTTGCGTGGGGCTATTTTTATTTCCCAAAACCCTTCTAATACCTCTCCACCTCCTTATCCAAAATCGTTAACTTAACTTTCGCTTCTTTAAAAACTTTTTTTGTCTGCACCGCAGCATGATAATCTTTTGCAGCAACCACTCGCACAATTCCTGCATTGATGATCAATTTTGCACACACATAACACGGAGTCATTTTGCAATACACCGTTCCACCTTCAAGAGGAACTCCTGTCCGTGCTGCTTGTATCAAAGCATTTTGTTCTGCATGAACAGTACGAATACAATGAGAAGTTTTTGTGCCATCAGCATGTTCAACAGTATGCATCTCATGTCCTGCTTCATCACAGTGAGGCAGCCCGATTGGTGCCCCGACATATCCTGTTGTTAAGATTCTTTTCTCGCGCACGATTACACACCCACTTTTTCCACGATCACATGTTCCTCTATTTCCTACCACCTCTGTTAATTGCATAAAATATTCATCCCAACTTGGTCTATGATCTTTTTTAGGTTTGGCTGTTTTAGGTTTTTTCATAATGGCTTAATTATATCAAATATCTAAAAATAAAAGCCCACCGGACCCGGCTCGATGAGCAGGTGCACGGTGGGCGGTTGAGGGGACCAGATCTCGGGATAGGTCCGTTAGGCAGGGGTTCCGATGATGGAGATGGCGGCGGCCTTGAAGCGGGCATAGACCTCGTCAGGAGTGCCATTGCCGTCAATCAGCATGGATGTATGTGGAATGTTTGGGTGATTGAACTCACCACTGATAATAGCAGCGTGGAAAGCACGGTAACCTTCCATAACCCTCTCTTGAAAGCCAGGTTCTCCAAACTGGAGTAGTGCCCCGGTCTCTTCTCCACGTCCTTTTCGCCGACGAGCAGCTTCCTCGTCATCGACATCGATCAACAAATGGTGGACTGTAGCACCTGGAACGCTGGCCCAGAGTGAATCGAAGATCTCAGCCACAGCAACCTCGAAGGCTTGCCGTATGAAGCCTTTGCCCATTTTACCCATGCTTGCCACAAGCTGATAGGCAAAAGTTGATCCGAGGCTACGGTCGAGTAAGG
>CAYRJE010000029.1:5025-8615 GCA_964424465.1 uncultured Candidatus Saccharibacteria bacterium | reverse complement strand
ATAGGGTGGTCCTTATCAGCACTGGCTAACAACTTGCGAATTTCTTCGCCGGCAGAAACTTCTGGCAGATCCCTTTCATTGGCCGGCAGAAAACTGCCTGGTTCACGCGCTGAGATCAAGATGTGATCGGGATACAGCGTCGGAAACTCTTTTCGGAAACGCGCAGTGTTCGTTCCTTTGCCGCCGCCATCACATGTGTCGGCGCAGATTATTTTCAATTGATAGTTTTCAGGTTGTGCAGACATAAACGGAATGTTCTTGAGTTATCAGTACAGTCACCAACCCTCGTCGTGAGAGCTAGTTCTATTAATCCTATCGCCTCCCACCCTATATTTTCAATATTGACACTTATATAAAAAATACCCCTGGAGCGCGCGAACGCGCTCCAGGGTCGGATTTTATCTAAATACATCGTACGGACTTCCAAGACCTTTCCCAATCCCAAAATTTGAGTATTCAGGTTTTCCCGTAATCTCAACAACTTGCGGGGAATCAGGACCTCCTTCAGCCCAAGGTATTTCCAAATCTGTCGGACCACTCAACTCAACCCTTTGCATATTGCTAGGCAACAAACCTCCATACACATCCAATGTGATAAGGGTACCTCCGTCAGAGACCTGACAAAAGCGTTCCTTATGGATGAGACTAATTGACCTGTCCCGACCAACGAAGGCAACATGATACACATCAGGATGCACACGCTCAGTGTATGCAAACCGATACCCAGGAGTACCCTGTTCTGTTTTTTTAATCAACACAAACACTCGATGCCCTCCAGGATATTCTGTCATGCGATAACATGCACCTTCCGCAGTGTAGAACTGTTCGATGCGTATAGGCTGTACACCCTGCATACCGAGGTAGTCGATCGCCCTCTCTCTATCAAGTTTTATCAGGTATGAGAGCTGACGTTGCACGCCGGCCTGATTGAGAGCTCTGTGAATCGCATTCAATGCAGCCGTCAACTTACCTTCAAAACCTCCTTCATAGTGGTTTCCGATCACTTCTGGATTTACAAAACCTCTTATTGCGGAAAGAGTGCGACGATTAGCTTCTGCAGCGGCAGATGCATCCTCCTTACGAGCCGGGTTATCAGCACGCACTTTTTCATACAGTACAGGATTATCAACCGCCAGAGATTGTAGAAATACATGATGTGTTCCAACAATGATATCTGCAATATTTAACCCAACACTGTGGAGGAAATCTGTGAATTGGGCTTGGGTACCTAAATACGGAATAGCATCCAAGTCTGAACGATCTCCGACAATGAGAACTTTTTCAACACCCTCGGCATCAACAGCGGCAGCCAATGCTTGTAAACGTAAGTGTTGACTAAGTAGCAACATCGCCATCTGTGCTGAGGTATTTGAGATATGCCCTTCCTCCGGGCGCAAACCCATATTCCTGATGATGGTAGGAGCTTCCGGCACAATGATCACCTGCCAACCATACTTCCTCATTTCACTTTCGATATAGAGCATGAGTTCAGTTTTTCCAGCCGCAGGACCTCCAGAAATATCCACAAACTCAATACGGATTCCCCGTGCGGCAGCCAACTTGAGCAGTGCCGCTTTAAGATATGTAGCTGGACGAGGCAAAAGACTCATTGCGGCTACAGACAATAGACCAGTATTCATAATGATTAATACAAAGTTGAAGTTGAAGTTATTTTGTGTTCAATGCACTTTTTCAAAGTACATCCTATGACCAAGTATACACAAAAACCATCAACGTAAAAGAGTGACTATTTTGCAATCGCACACGCCAATGTATTAATCTTAGCTCTGGTCAACCCCATCACATTCCCAGTTGGCAACTTGAGTTTAAGTGGTTTTAATATTTCATTAAAGAATTCCTGTTGGAATATATTGACTTGTTTTCGAGTGGCTGGACCATATTTCCCATCGACATGTAGTTTGACACCTTGGTACATATTTAAAAATTCTTGTAAACGCTTAACAGAGACAATGTCATTATTTTTATTTCCATATTGCACATTTTGTTCCATAGAAGGACTGCATTCGTTGACAACGACAGTAGGTTGTATTATTTGACGATATGTATCACCTCCTCCACCTATTGGTCCTGATCCTGCACTAATAATAATATTTCTTTCTGCAGTAACAAACGTCTGATTCTTAAACACTGTTGAAATACCGTTGACTGTATACACAGATCCAATATCAGCCGCTTGATATGTTAAGACATATACACCAGGAACTTTCACATTTACAAAACCAGCGATTCTAACCGACAACACACCATCCTTAGCATCAATTGCTGTTGCACCCTCTTCAACATATGAAGATCCAGCCATGAGAGTAACAGTGCTCGCACCTTTGAGAGCGATAGTTGGTGCAGTATCAACTACTGATAAAGTTGTCGGCGTTCCACCACCAGAATGACAATTATCATCATACGTAGCATATGCATATTCATCTTGTACTCCAGAGCCTGGTAAACCATTATTACCCATAGATCCACAAGCAGATATCATTCTCTCGATACTGCCACCAATCGTTGATTCATACAGTGAAATATTTCCACCATACAAATCACCATTGGCAGGGAAATTACTTCCCGTTCCACCGCCACCAGCGATACCAGTCGGACCTGTACCATTTCCACCAACACCTCCATTACCCCCGTTACCTGTTGCGCCTGCATTTGACCTTACAATACCAGATACTGTTGATGTTGAGATCGATATAGATCCAGCAGAGGATCCTGCCCCACCTTGCCCTCCATTGCCACCCTGTCCACCATTACCGCTTGGAGATCCACCATTACCCCCATTGCCTCCATTACCACCATTGCCTCCACTTCCACCTGAAGCATCGACATATCCGACAACATGAACACCTTCAAGGGTTATTGATGCTCCATTTCCACCAGTACAACCACTTTCACCAACACCGCCAGAGCCTCCCATTCCACCAACAGCATCATCGGATGATGCATCACCATCAATACCGTTCGCACCATCACTACCACATGTAAGACCTGTACCCCCCGCTCCTGCCAAGCCGCCAGAACCATCACCTCCTGTATTCATACTACTACTTCCATTTCCACCATTTCCGCCATTGTTCCCATTCGCTCCGTTTAAACCTTTCGCTGTGATATTACCAATCACAGTACCATTTGAAACTCGTACCGCTTTTGCATGTATAGTACCCAACGTTGAAGAACCATTTCCAGAAATATAGCCAGTTACAGTAAACCCGTTTAAGTTTATAGAAATACTATTTGCTGTAACTTCTAGACAAACACCCGCAGTCGAAATATCATTTTGCAAAACATACACTTCACCAACGTCATTTAGTCTTTGGCAGGTTGTAAGATTGATTACAGCTTGTACTGATTTAGGTACCATACAAATACTCATCACAAATACTGTAGTTAAAATATAGATACTACTTACAATAGACCTCATATATATCTATGATACTACAACATAAAAGAAAAACATCATTCTATTACAAATGATGTTTTTCTGTTTCTGCTCGAATCCATGTTGTGTAGAGTACAACAACAATTGTGTGATATTATCCAACAACTTCAACCCCTAGAGATCGACATGTTCC
>CAYRJE010000029.1:3915-4945 GCA_964424465.1 uncultured Candidatus Saccharibacteria bacterium | reverse complement strand
TGTTTTCGAGTAATCTTTCCAACTTTCTTTGTGTTTGGTGTTCCAGATCCTGTCTCAAGTCCAATAGCTTTCTTAACGAACTCTGCTGCTGGAGGAGTCTTCATTATGAAATCGAATGATCGATCGTCATATACTGAAATAACAACAGGAACAGTACTACCTGCCATTGATTGTGTTGCATCGTTGAATTTCTTTACGAATTCTCCAATGTTTACACCTGCAGGTCCAAGAGCAGTACCGATTGGGGGTGCTGGAGTCGCTTTCGCGGCTGCAATTTGCAGCTTGATGATTTTAGTTACTTTTTTAGCCATATAATATAATTATTTGCTGATAATAGCCTATTTTTTCTTAACTTGCAAGAAGTCGAGTTCGACCGTGAGAATATCTCGGCCAACTCTGTCTCAGATACAGGTACAGGGATTGTTCCAGCACCAACGAAGCCTGTAACACGTGGTGTGTTTCGAACAGCGAACCAAGTTTCCTCTGTTACAATCATGTCTACAAGCACGTATCCTGGATAGATTCGAACATCTTCTTCAACTCGCTTTCCATTTTTAATCTTGATAACTCGCTCAGTTGGAACCATCACATTGAAGATCTGTTCTTCTAGTCCTAGGGATTCTATACGCTGTTTTAGGTTACGAACTACAGCATTTTCGTATCCAGAATATGTTTGAATTGTATACCAATTTCGTGCCTTAAGTTCTTGTTTTGCCATGTGTTATGTATAAAGTTAGATATTGAATAATAGTAGCCGTACACTGTTTACCCTCGAGTACTTAAAATCCAACCAAGGATCTTACTAAAGAGAACATCGAGAGCTCCCACATATGCAGCTAGTACGATTGAGATTGCAATAATTAATATGGTGTAGTTAACAACCTGCTTCTTTGTTGGCCATTTTACATAAGCTAGCTCAGCTTTTGATTCTTTGATGTGAGATATAAGTGAAATATACGATACTGATATATTATTCTTACAAATGAATTGAATAAAACCAAACGTGGCGGGGGTGGATTTGGAAGTACGA
>CAYRJE010000029.1:0-3905 GCA_964424465.1 uncultured Candidatus Saccharibacteria bacterium | reverse complement strand
AAGAATTGTATAGTTTATTGTTTGCTTCTTAGTTGGCCACTTGATGAAAGCAACCTCTCCTTTCGCTTCTTTTATGTGGGAAATTATTGACATATATATAGATATTATTATATTACTTATTTTTTCAAATTTAAAACACCCGCAGGGAGTGTTTTAAGATACTATAACTATATACTATTTTTAGACTAATGACAAGCCTCAGAGATACACCTTATTTTATAAGGTAATTTAAGGTCACCTCACTCACAATCTTTTGCTCCCCTGTCGGCAGCACGGCATTTGAGGTCAACTTAGCATCCATCATTGGCGCAGCCTCTGCCCGAGCTGACATAAATGGATACAATCCCCCACCGTTGTCACCAAATGATTGGAGCTGTCCCAAATCAACCCTCAAATCTCTTGCTAAGATCTTTGCATCAGCCTTAGCTTTTTTGATAGCTTCTGCTCTAACTCGCTTCTTGACCTCATCTGTATCATAGACAGTGAATGCAATCTGACCGGTTTTAATATTTGCAGCTGTTAATTCGGAGAATAGTTTTTCTCGTTTTGTACCATCGACATCTTTATCAACACCT
Source organism: uncultured Candidatus Saccharibacteria bacterium (assembly GCA_964424465.1). Taxonomy (GTDB): domain Bacteria; phylum Patescibacteriota; class Minisyncoccia; order Phycocordibacterales; family CAIZLB01; genus CAIZLB01. The sequence goes on along the minus strand of CAYRJE010000029.1, from coordinate 3,330 downwards.
GGAATCTTAATCTCTATAGTTTGATACACGGTCACACCTGTAACTTTAGAAGTTGTGCAAGGTTGATATAGTTGGTATGAAGGCTTTGCAGGCGCAGCACCCGTTGGAGCAGATGCATTCATAGGGCAAGGTTCAGTAACAGTTCCATATACATCATTAACCTCTCGAGATGTAGTTTTAATATTTTTTTCTTCTACACCATTTGCCTTTAAAATAGTCATCGCAGCAGCAATCTTCTCATCAACTTTTTTAGATGCAGAGACAACATCAGACCCTTCTTCATTTGCAGTTATATTAAACACCAACGTATCTGGCTTAACAAACTCCTCAGCTTTTCCCGTCACACTGATAGTCTGTGGATAATTAGCACTGATGCCGAAATTTGAGACACTTTTATACAACAATACTGTTGTAGTTATCAAAGCCAAAGCAATGAAGGTCAAAATCAGACTTGCGATGTTTTTTCGAAATGGACTTGCTTCAATCCATTGTGTAAATGTTGTTGGGTTATTCATATACATATAATACCCTTCCTTAAAACAAAAACAACCTTGTGAAGGGCTGTCTTCATTTGTATAAGACTGTCTAATTATTTCAACATAAACGATGCGCGTGCGGTAACCATAACGTCTTTATTCAAACTTGAAGTGTCAACAGTGCCATAATCAGAAACCTCAACAGATTGAGGTATAAGGATTTGTACTACTCCTGTAGCAGCCGTCGTTATTTTACCCACCGTTCGACCACTTACAGAAGCCAAAGCCTCCGCCCGCACTTTGGCATCTTTTATCGCCTCAGAGAACAAAGCTACTCGTATATCCGAAAGTTTTGTGTACATATATTCGACAGGTCGAACCTCTATAATCAAACCATCTATATCTATACTTGTAATACTTCGTGACAAAGCCTCTATTTTTGAAATATCTACAGAACGTACTTCGATATATTCCCGAATATCAAATTTTCTATCTTCAAGAGCGATGTTGGAACCGTTTTCATATATTTGATCTGCTGATGGTGGTGTGATTGATATATCAGCATCAGTGAAACCATCTTTTAAAATAGCATCTTTAACAGCGGCTGTATCTATATTCATATTCTTGTACACAGCTGCCAGAGTACTAAACGTAGCAGATCGACGTAGTGTAATAGAAAGCTTGGCAGTGTCAGCAACCACTGAACGACGAGCTGATCCAGTGACACTGATTACATCATCCATACCTTTAGCATTAAAAAACCCAACAACACCAATACACATGAGGACGAGTGCCATTGCAGATACTACCAGAGCAGCACGAACAGCTGAATCTTTTAACCATTCTTTAGTCACCTCTTTAGTGACTCGTGTGCGAGTTGTTGTCATGTATATATTGTACAGTAATATTTCTCTTAAAGAAAGATTTCATACACAACACTGAGAGTGCTCCAAGTATAATTCCACATATAACATCTTCGATGCGATGAACATGCAGAATCAATCTCGATGTTGATACACCGATAATGATAAGTACCGCTACTGACACTTTTAATCTACGTAGTGGCATCGGCAATCTTGGATAATACAGATATATACTCATGATGCCAGCTAAGAAGAATGCTGTTACAAGTGTTGCATGACCACTTGGAAAACTAAAACCTGTCTCAGCAACAAGCATCTCAACTGGCCGAGGAATTTGAAATATTCTCTTAAGACCTTGTGATGCTATTGTTGCTATTATCGTTGATCCAATTATCAACACTGAAGCATTCACAAAACTTGGAGCTGTTCCATTTCGAATATCTGCAAATCGTACTCTACGAAGTATACTAATTGCTATCGCAGTTACCGCTAAGAATGCAGAGATCAATATACACATCTCGGGTGAGAATATTGCTGAGAGATATATTGCTAATTCGACGAGTGGTGAATGAACCATATGCATATTACTGTATCACATCTCCCCTACTAACCAAAAAATGGGATAACTCTTTTGCGATCTTTTTATCCATCAGTGGGATAAGATGATTGCTATCATCATGTTTTTTCTTTTGCCTATCTTTTTCTTCAGCAAATGTATCAATACGTGCTGTTGTAATGTTTAGTCGTACGACACCTAGTAATCGATAATGATACGGTTGTTCTAAATCAACATTCTGTATATGTCGATATGGAATAACCTTCTCCTTTACCATCAAGATTCCTCTTCGAATGTGGAAAGAATGATTGTCGAGCATGAACTTATGTTGTGCATGATGCTCATACATAACTACCGCCAAAAATATAATGGTTGCACCTAGTAACAATGCAATCCACTGTGTGAGCATACTCACTGAAATAATGCCGTCAAAATGATTTGCAAGCCAGAGCTCTGTCGCAACACCTGAATCACCTGTATTTACCGCAAACAAAGCAAATATAAAAAGAGCGATGATCAACGTCATGGTTTTACCATTACGTAAAAATAAAAACCAGAAGGTTCTTTTACCGAATGTATATTTTTTATGAAGTTCGAGTGCCATTATGGTTATTATAGCAGAGTGGGTTTAAACCAACATAATGTTGTGCTAGTATAGCTTTGTGCGCGCAGGTGGCGAAACGGTAGACGCACTACCTTGAGGTGGTAGCGCCCGTAAGGGTGTGGAGGTTCAAATCCTCTTCTGCGCACAGGTTGTACAACGTACATATATATGTTATATATATGTACGTAAAGAGGGCGATTAGCTCAGTTGGTAGAGCAACTCATTTACACTGAGAAGGTCGGGGGTTCAAGTCCCTCATCGCCCACAAGTAGAAAACACTCCTGCGACAGCAGGGGTGTTTTTTCGTATTGAATAACATAAGACAGTACGCTAGTATAAAACACAGAAACGAACCCTTATTCCACTATGAACACTCGCCAAAAACTCAGACTGTATTTCGTCCGCTATCTCGGCCCTATTATCAGATTCAAAGATCTGAGCATTGGGAGAATCAAAGAGTGGTGGCACACCAAACATCCAAACCCAGATGAGTTCCATTGGTCCTACCGGATAGACCACAACTACGTAATTGCATTACCCAACTGGCGTGAACGCAGAGCGTACATGACAGGAGTCTCGAGACGCAGGTCTGATGCTCATCGACAAACACTCGACTGAAAACATCCCACACCCTTTCGGGGGTCACTGGGATTTTTATTTTTGGAGAGTGTGGAGGTAGTCACGGATAATTCCTCCGCCGTCGCTTCGGAATTTCCTCGACCCCAACTCGCCTGTTTTTCTCAAAGAAAAACATGGCTCCGTCCAGCACAAGTATCGAAAAATTCGGAGCAGTCCGAATTTTTCTATCTAGTGCTCTCGTTAGGAATCGAA
>CAYRJE010000028.1:4877-11196 GCA_964424465.1 uncultured Candidatus Saccharibacteria bacterium | reverse complement strand
CGTGTAGCTCAGTTGGTAGAGCATTCGACTGATACTCGAAAGGTCCTTGGTTCGAACCCAAGCATGCGCACTAGATAAAAAACACGGATAGTTCCGTGTTTTTTGTTACTAGTACGAGACGGAGCCATGTTTTTGCCTGTGCAAAGACGGGCGAGTCGGGCGAGTCTCGGGGTGGGACCCAAGACGTAAAACCTTTTGAGAGCTTTTGTTTTGCAAAAGATCCAAAAGGTGTACTGGTCCTGTAAGGACCGAGCGAACTATTTTGCAATGAGAAAAAGAGTTATACGTGACCATGTAAGTATATAATGTATAATAAACCCATATGTTATACGCCCCTTCAAATCTCAATCCAAAAATATTTGACCAAGATGTCGAACAGGTATATACCCGAAAAGGTTTCGGTGATGGTTTTGTGATAGCTGGTGAAAAAAACCATGCCGTGGTTGGTCTTTGTGCTGATTTGGCAGAATCTACACAGATGATGGCCTTCAAGAATAAGTTTCCTAATCGTTTCGTAGAAGTAGGTGTGGCAGAGCAAAATATGGCCTCAGTAGCCTCTGGTATGGCTGCCATGGGCAAGATACCAGCTATAACATCCTATGCCATGTTTAGCCCTGGACGTAACTGGGAGCAGATTAGAACCACTATTTGTTATAACAATCAAAAGGTGATTATTGCCGGGTCTCATGCAGGACTTTCTGTTGGCCCTGATGGTGGATCTCATCAAGCTCTTGAAGATATTGCGTTAATGCGTGTTATTCCGAACATGGATATTATCTATCCATGTGATGTGATAGAGGCACGAAAAGCAACTGTTGCAGCATTTGATCCTGTGAATAAAAACCCTGTATATATCAGATTGGCTCGAGAAAAAACACCTGTTATGACAACCGAGGAAACCCCGTTTGTATTTGGTAAGGCCAATGTAATGTATTTAACTGAAGGGTTGGTTGTGGGTAGTGATTTTGATGTATTGATATGTGCAACAGGACCACTAGTATTCAACGCTCTGAAAGCTGCGGTTGAATTGGAAAAAACACATAAACTCAAAGTTGTTGTTATAAACTTTCATACCATAAAACCATTTGATGAAAAAACATTGCTTGCATATGCTGCTCATGCATCGAAAGTGATTACAGTTGAAGAACATCAGATTGCTGCTGGGTTTGGTAGTGTTGTGTGTGAGGTCTTATCTGAGAAATGTCCTAAGGTTGTACGTAGAATTGGTATACATAATCGTTTCGGACAATCAGGAACACCTGCAGAATTGATGAAAGAATACGGATTAACCGTTGAAGATATTGTTAAAATTGCTTTGTAGGTAAAACAAAAACCCGAGAAGAGATTCTCGGGTTTTTTGTCTATTCGATTATATAATCTCACTTTTCCAATCCTCTGGTGCTTGTTTGATATATTCCTCTATCTGAGCTTCAGTTAAAAGTCCTCGCTGTGCACCGATATCTTGGCATACTGACATTGAGTTTATAGAACCCCAGATCAAGGCTTCGTGAATGCTTCGTCCTAGTGCAACAACCGATGTAAACGTCGAAGCGAATGCATCACCGGCACCAGTTCGCTCAACTGGTGGTTTTGGATCTGGATATATGGGCATGTGTATAATAGGTGTATGTTCATCGAATAGTGCTGTATCGACTATTCGCATATCTGTATCATAAGTATACGCACCATTTGGTCCATCTGTTATAACAGGGAGCTGAACACCGAGATTTCGCAATCCAAGCAGGAGATGTGACATACTGTGATCTGCTGTATCATCCAGCTTCAGTATGCGAATAGCTTCTTCTTTGTTGCAGAAAAAGATGTGTGTTCGTTTGTAAATTTCGGCAAGCTCATCGGTGCCAAACTTGATTTGAAAGGTTCCAGGCTGAAAGACTAGTTTTACGCTTGGATTTTTCTCAAGATATGCTGCCAGCTCGTGATGGAAGGGTAGTGAATTCTCACCAAGAGAACTGAGATATAGATATTGTGGGACAGTGGTTGGGATACGATAGTCAAAAGTCTCGTGTTTTATGAGAATAGTTCTCTCACTTCCAAACCATAATACATAGTGATAGTTGGTGACCTTGCCTGGAACACTGTTGACCTCTGAAACATCTACTTTGTCACCGATGAGTTGATCGAGACATTTTTTACCATTGTCATCTGCACCAATGTTTGTGAGTAGGGCAGATGAGAGGCCTAGTCTAGCAGCTGATACTGCCGCATTGGCACTGTTACCAACACCAGGTACTTCTACTGCAAACTCAAAAGGCACTTTCTCTGCAAAAGGCATACATATTGTCTTATGCTCACCATTAGGATCTTCATGAATTTCAGCTTGAGTTAATTTTATAAATGCATCAACCACGGTATCTCCGATGGCCAGGAATTGTGTAGTGTTCATGTGGGTAATTATCGTATATATTCAACATAGGTTCAAGTTGTGGTCTTTAATTTAGTGGTGTAGACTTAATACATATGTCTACACTTGAAACTATGCAAAATCCAGGACAATCATCAAGCTCACTTACTTTTGATGAGTCAAAGTTCAAATTACGATCACGTAAACTGTTGGGTCAACCAGAAGTTCCTACGATGATTCGGTTTTTAGTTACAAAAGGTTTTGTTAAAAATGAAGGTCAGGCTGTTGGAGCATTGCTTACACTTTGTGTGTTAGTTATTGTCGCAACTGTGTATGTATTCAGTTCTTCTGATGTACAACCCGCTGTTATGGATCCGACAATTGTTCAACAGGTTAACACTTACTAAATATTTAAACTATATCTAATCGTATGATAAAGAAGACAAATCAAGGATTTACCCTCATCGAGCTACTTGTTGTAATCGCAATCATTGGCCTTGTGTCATCTGTGATCTCTGCCAGTCTTGCATCAGCTCGATCGAAAGCACGTGATACAAAACGTGTAGCAGAAATGAGATCTATTGAGAAGGCTCTCGCAATATATGCTGTGAACCATTCTGGATATGTTCCAGACTCTAGTTGGCATTCTGTAGCTGATGCCGATGTAAATGGTAATAATGCGATAGAGTGTTCCGGTGCAAATAAGACAAACAATGATCAGCTCTTCGCTCTACTTGTGGCTGATAAGGCGTTGGCGTCAGCACCTTCTGCAGATGCAATGGCTGCTAAAGGATATTGTTATGTATACATCACAGATGCAGGTGTTTCTGGGATAGCAGGTATATCACAAATGAATATGATTGCGGGAGCTGTCTACGGTGTGGATGGTGCACAGTATGTCGGTCGGCCTATTCTACTTGCTGCAACAGCTACCACAAAATCTCGTAACGCGACTGTCGGTGTACTTTCAGAAAACACAAAAACTCTATCCGGACAAAACGCTTTCATCGGTGTCACACACGGCCCTGGAACAACAGGTGTGCAGTTAAATATTGATCTTACTGCTGGTACAACATACAATACCTCACCTACATTCCTAGAAGGAAGTAACTAGTATATGCGGATAGCCATATTCCACAACTTCATGGACAATATCGGCGGTGCTGAGATAGTTGTACTGTATATGGCTCGCGGCCTTAATGCTGATATTTACACTACTAACATCGATGCGGAAAAGATTGTATTGATGGGCTTTGCTGATGTGCTACCTCGCATCAAGTCGATCGGTCATGTTCCTAGACAAGCTCCATTTCGACAGCAATATGCTTTATGGAAATTCAGCAGACTTAATTTGGGTAATCAATACGAGTTTTATATTATAGCTGGAGATTGGTCTATGTCGGCAGTTGTGCACAACAAACCAAATATGTGGTATGTGCATTCTCCTCTAAATGAATTGTGGCAATTTAAAGATTTTATACGAGAAAAAGTTCTGACACCTTGGAAAAGACCTTTGTATGATATATTTGTGTGGTTCAATCGAAAATTGACTCGATCATACTCAAAATATGTGCAGGTGTGGGTGGCGAATTCTGTAAATGTACAACATAGAATTAAGCGTTTTTATAACGCTTCGGCTACAGTTATCAATCCACCTGTCGATGTGTCTAAAATGACATATGCTCCACATAAGGGATATTGGTTATCTGTAAACAGACTTCTAAATCATAAGCGGGTAGATATACAGATGAAAGCTTTTGCTTTATTACCACATGAGAAGCTGATCATTGTTGGTAGTTTTGAAAAAGGTGTAAAACAGTTTGAAGAATATCGTGCCACAATCGAGAGTATAAAATCTGATAATGTTGAGATACTTAATTTTGTCGACAACGAGTCGTTGTTGAAATTGTATTCTGAATGTATTGGATTTATAGCTACCGCTAAAGATGAGGATTTCGGTATGAGTGTTGTTGAAGCGATGGCGGCGGGAAAGCCTGTTATTGCAGCGAATGATGGAGGATACAGAGAGACGGTTATTGACGGTGTAACAGGGTGTTTACTGCAAGACATCGATGAGTATAAACTTAGCGCTGCTATACGAGACATAGGTCCAAGAGCAGAAGAGTATAAAGATGCATGTATTGCTAGAGCCCGCGAATATGATGTAGATATTTTTATTCTCAAAATAAAAAACCAGATAAGAATATGAATAACAGAAAATTATTAGTAACACTCGCGGACGGTAAATATGTAGACCAAGCAAAGCAATTATTCTCAAGTGCATATTATAATGCTGGATGGAAAGGAGATATGATGTTACTTGCATATCATGTTAATTCACAGGACCAGCAGTGGTTTATTGATAGGGGTATATTAATATATGAATGTTCTGAAATCCCCATAACAGCTCATTTACCAGGTAGATGGCCTAGAATTGTTTTTCAAAAATTGAATCTATTCAAAGAAGAATTTAAAAAGTGGCAACATGTTGTATTCTTTGATTCAGATATTATTATTCGTGATAATATAGACAAATTGGCAGAAGTTGATACGTTTTCTGCTGTACTGGCAAGTTTGCCGATATTGAAGTCTTGGTTTATAGGTCAAACACAGGCATGGTTGGAAGGTAAGCTGGGTGTGTTGCATGAGATATATAACACATACGATGTGTACAAACCTGCGTTCAACAGTGGTATGTTTGCATTTCCTACAAGTATTATCACGGCAGATCTGTTCGATGATCTTTGTAGATTTCAAGATAGGTATTGTAGTTTGAGTACGTATGCTGAGGAGTCTGCTCTCAATCTATCATTCAATACATGGAATAAGCTTTCAGATGTATATAATCTCGATCCATATCGAATCCTAGTTGCAAATGATACTGCTGCAGATGTCAAAGGTGTAGTATTGCATTTCGTACACGATAAGCCGTGGAAGGAAAGCAATATATTCTATAAGGAATGGAAGGAGAATCTGGCCAAAGCGGAACGCATAGTCGATATTGGCCAAGCACCAATAAGGCCAAGGTTATCAAATGATGATATCAAGCGAATGGAAGATAACATCGCTGATCGTAAGAAACGAACCGTTTTTAGAGAGCCGAGCCTTGGTTTTTATGGCACCATAAAGCGAGGGGTTGGACTACTTGGCTTAGCTTGTAAGCGCTTTACTCCTGGACTATATAGAGTGGTCCGCGCACGAACTAGTACTCGATAGATCGTGTGGTTTACACATTCGCTTGATTCGCCCATGTTCAAATTCAACAATAGAAGTGCAATTATTTTTGATAATATCAATATCGTGACTGACCAATACTACAGTGACTCCATTGGCTGTCAATTCTTTTATTTTATTTGAACTTTTCTTTTTAAATTCTTCATCACCGACTTCAAAGACCTCATCGAGCAATAATATATCTGGATTGGCATGAATAGCTATTGAAAACGCTAATCGCTGAATCATGCCGGCAGAGAATTGATAAATCTTTGTGCCGACGAATTCATGTAAATCCGAGAATGATACTATGTTATCAAACTGTGCCGTGATTTCTTTTCTATTCATACCAAATAATGAGCCAACCAAAAAAATATTATCTCGCATAGGCAGACGCTCCATCAAACCAACTCCGAGATTGATGATGGATATTACACGACCGTGTGTTTGTAGATGCCCTGCATCTGGTTTGTATATACCCGCCATAATACGTAGTGCTGTAGATTTACCGGATCCATTTTTACCAATAATGCCCAGTATCTCACCTTGAGATACGTTGAGCGATATGTTGTCCAAAGCTGTAAACTCTTTTGTGTGCTCTCTTGAAGAGAAGAGTGAAAGTATACGAGCTAGAAAACTATGACGAGTTTCAAAGCCGATTCTGAATTTTTTGTATATATGTGTAAGTGAAATAGTAATCATATGCGTTCTGCAAATCTTACTTTTAAAGACTTAAATGCTGTC
>CAYRJE010000028.1:0-4867 GCA_964424465.1 uncultured Candidatus Saccharibacteria bacterium | reverse complement strand
CCGAGCACAAAGAATCCAATGCTATACAATAAAACACCGCATACTATACCTAGTGATGGTAGGTTTTGATATATGGCCATTTCTCTACCTGCAGTTATGAAATAGTATAGAGGGTTTACCATATTTATGATATGCGCATATGAATGTATATCAAGTGCATAGAAAATAGGTGTTGCAAACCAAAGTATGCGTACGGCAAAATTCCAAATATTATCAAGATCGACAATGTACACAGTTAGACCTGCAATCAAGAGTGATATCCCATATACAAATAATGCAAAACAGAGTAGAAGGGGTATGTAAAATACGATACCGACAATACTCACATGTGTGCATGCAAGTACAAGTACAAAGAGAGCTATTTCAAATAAGTGTGCAAAAAGGTGTTTGAGCACAATTTCTAAGACTAACGACTCTCTTTGAAATTGAATCGACTTGATGAGATAGTGATACTCCTTAAGTATTGCTTTTGCTGATTCTGTTGTGATAGTTTGAAATAAATTAAATAATATTATTCCAAGCAACAAGTATGCGGGATAATCATGTATATCAGTGCCTAATGTATTTGAAAATATTATATACAAGACAGTAAACAATAGTAGTGGATTCAACAAGTACCAAGCAATACCAAGATAACTACCTTCGTTTCTGAGTTTGAATTCTGCTTTGGCCAGTTGCAAACCAAGGCCAAACGTTTTTTTAATAGGTGAATGGTCTGTTAGGAACATATGGTTTTAATCTTGCATAAAGTTTAGGGTTTTTCTTTTTCAGATATGTACCGATTCGGCCGAGATTTTTATCTATCAAATGTCCATACAATATACCTGGAACTATTTTGAATACTACAGGTCCAAGACCGTTTTCTTTATATTGCTTTTTAGCGTAATGCAGTTGTGATACAAGTGAATTTCCTGGCACTTTGGTCTTAAACAAATGAAATGTTCCACGATCGAGCATGGTGGATATTTTTTTCATTTGTTTTAACTTACTCTTTGGAGAAACACCGGCTGCAATAGCGTGATGCAATATTATGTCAGTTGGTCGGGAAGCCATAATAGGTGTCCAAATAGTTTCTGGAAATATTGCGTGACTCACGGTTGTATCTTCATCAAGTAATTCGTTGACTATGATCTCTTCCCATCGACCTGTTTGTCTGATGCGTTCTCGAACCAATTTCCAAAAAGCTAATGTACGTTCATTGCATTGAATACCAATAAATCCCATGTTACGAGGTCGAAGGTGATCACCTTTCTGAAATACCATATCAACCCCCTCAAGTGAAGCTCTAACTGTTGGCTCACTAGGTCTGAAAAATTGTATGTCTATATCTGAGACCACAATAATTTTACCCATGTTGTGCTCTATAGCGTCACACATCATATTGCTCCGCGCGATGAACATGTCAACCGCATGGCTGACAGGTTGTTTATTTGCCTCAAAATCACCTAACACACAGGTAACCTCATATGTATCCTGCAATGTCTCGATAAATCGATCTTTAAGCACATTGAAGTGACTATTATAAAACGTGAATAGCTGTATCTTTTCGGTAGAAATCATATGTTTTTAGTACCTATACTATACTTCAGATTGATCAAAATATATAGTACACTTAGCGATGTAATGCAAACACTCCTAGGTATTGGTATATTTCTCCTTCCAGGACTTTTATGGTCGTATATACTCAGTCCTAAGTTGGATGGTGTACAGCGGGTTGTATATGCTGTTTTACTGTCTGTATCTATTGCCACTATTGGAGGAGTTGCATTGACTCTTTTTGGAGTTTTTACAGGGATATGGTTTTGGTTGATGTTGGCTGCGATTGCGACTGTGGCTTCTGTATACATGCGCTACTCTATGCGGAAAGGTCACGCTTCGGGTGCTATGTATCAGACGCAATGGCAATCTGATGTCTGGTACATACTAGGATTATCAGTATTGGGCACTATATGGAAAGTTTGGTTTTTCAAATCTCTCATACGTCTCAATGACCCGTATGAATACGCTTTTTCTTTTGTCGGTAAAACAGTTCCAGATCTGGGATTTTTCACAGGTATGGCGACAGATAGGGTAGAGTATATTGGATTGACAGTATTAAGTCGTATACAACAATGGGTCTTCGGCTCATCTTTGATCATACAATGTCTCGTCATTACGTTTGTGTTTTGTGGGTTAGTGTATTTGATAGCTAAGGCGTATAGAGGTAGTCGTATGTTTGCTCTGTGTGTGACGGCTTTATTGTGTGTAGGTCCGGTAGAATTGTTTTATACGCTCACATCTATAGGAGGTCACAGTTTGGCATATGTATGTATTTTGCCAATGTTTTTATTATTTAAGAATCCATATAATCGATTGGTTGCGACGCTGTGCATAGCCCTTACCTGTGTGATGATATCAATGTATTACACTGCGACAATCATGTTGATATTACTATCTGGCGGTTTTGTTATTGCGACTGTGATACAAGGTCTAATGCAGAAACAAAAAACTTTTGATAAGAAAAAGTTGTTGGTGTTTGCATGTGTTGGTTTGATAGCCTCTGGCTCTATACTTACCGATGCGGCTCGAACAGCGTTTAGTTTTGGAAAATTGGCCGACAGCACTGATGTGCATAATGCCTTCCATGCATTGTACACTTCTGATTCTTTAGAGGTTGATGAAGCGGGGGAGACTTTTAGAGCGCGTGACAATACTATATATCGTGATCCTTCATTTCTAGGAGTATCTGCAATCCGGTTTCAAATGCTCTTTTTCTTTGTTTGTGGCCTTACATACATTGCACATATAGCGTATATGATTCGTCGAAGAAAGGTCATAACTGCTGAGTATGTAGATATAGGTCTAGCCTTAATTCCGGTGACCATAGTTTCCATATCATTTTTTTATGTAAATTATCCGACACGTATATTTGATTACTTTGCTTTCTTTGGTCTAACTGCTTTATGTATTCCACGTAAAACATATAGAGTCTTTTTCATCTGTGCTGCTTTGTATATAGGTATCACGTCTATATATGTCGCCAGAGATAAGAGGGTTTTTTTACAAACATCTAGTGGTGAAGTGCAGGCTGCACAAGGTATAGCGTACAGAGATTTAGGTGTAGTATTTACTGATATAGTGCTGGCAAATCAGATTATTTTGAATGGGTATTATGCAGTCACTGGTGCAGATGATAAAGATTCTGTTGTATATGATTTGTTCTTTCAAAGAAATGAACAAAAGTTTTTACAATCTTTGAAATACTTGCATGATCAAGACGTATTATATATCGCTATCACAAGACGTATGATGGATTCGTACATCCTTATGGTTAATTATCCGCAAAAACCAATGATTAATGAAGACTTGTATGAACACTTGTTGGAGAAAGTGTATGACAATGGGTTTGTCCGAGTATATTCTACTGATGTTTCTGATACAAAAATTAAAACAGACTAAAGATTAGCGCTCTTTGATGCTGATGATACTCAGCATGAATGCGGAAAATATTGTTTGAATGCCAAGAGTGATACAGGTAAGGGCAACAACAGAATTTTTTATTTGATCCAAAGATCCAAAACCAGATCTGATCCAAATGGTTAGTATGTAACTGTATATAGCGACACCGACACAGGTGAGCGTGATGCCTGCTAGGCCGGCTTTTTCAATACTTAAATGTTTAAAGAGTCTTTGAATAGTCGGATGAGTATCTCCTAGGTGTGTGATTGCATACGTCTTGGCAAATCCACCAAAGAGGACTAGTTGATATCCCAATGAAATACAAATTGCAGAGAGGAACATTGGGTGTATGTATAGTTGTATGTTAAACAGTGATACGTGTCCAAAATAGAGTATTAGCATTGATATAAGTCCAATGCTAAATATGGTTAGACCTGGTAGCATGAATAAAATAAGTGGGGCATACAACAAATGATACCGCATGTATCTCCAACCATCACTGAATGATCGTAATTTTGATACACCTAGACGAGGGCTGTATGTGATCGGTATTTCTCTGAGTAGTAACTTGTTTCGTGCTGCTTTGATAATCATCTCTGTTGCAAATTCCATTCCTAGTGTTCGTAGTTTTAATCTCTCATATGTCTGTCGAGAAAATGCTCGAGCCCCACAGAGAACATCGTGGATCTTAACACCGAAGAATAATCGTACTTGTCCAGAGATAATGGGGTTGCCTATATACTGATGTAACCAAGGCATAACTTTCCGGTCCAAACCTCTCATGAATCTGTTACCAACTACCATGTCTGCTCCAGATTTTAATTCGGCTATAAAACGTGGTACGTCACCAAAATCATATGTGCCATCAGCATCAGCCAGAAACATATAGGTGCCCGTTGCAGTTGATAATCCTTTCAAATACGCAGATCCATATCCAGGCACAATTTCTTGTTCCAATCTCAGCCAAGGGTGTACTTTCATAGAGTCGCGGACAATAGCGGCAGAAGAGTCGGTGGAATTATTATCGACGATAATAACCTCGGCTGACAGATTGTGTCTCGAGATCATGTCAGCAATCTGTTGTATGCAAAAAGGTAGGTATGACGGTTCTGCCGGTCTCTTTGCTGGTCCATATATGTGCTACTGCTGTGTTACTCGCCAATCATGTACATACACGTTGGGCATATGTGGCGGTCGATATTGCGATAGTTATATTTGCATGTATAAAGGCGATACAGTTGGCCACACTACGGTCTTCACCGCTATTATTAACAACCTCGACGCAAGATACCGCACAAGATCCTGCCAAGCGAGCTGGTGGCAAAAATCCACTACTCCTGTATGTTGCAGGTCTTGGATTTTTGTTACTGATGATTGGTGTACGCTACAACTATTCGGGATATGTATATGATGGCACAGTCACACAACT
>CAYRJE010000027.1:11004-11275 GCA_964424465.1 uncultured Candidatus Saccharibacteria bacterium | reverse complement strand
AAGTAGCAAGACCGTTATCATATTTAATCAAGATCCACTTACCAAAAGATACTCGTGGACAATTTGCATCTGTATTTCCAACACCTGCCACTTTTCCATCTCCTGATGATTTAACCGGAGTTCCTATAGGGGCACGAAAATCAACTCCATTGTGACTTCCTGAGACATATAGACGAGCCGACGCATTAGTCTTTCCAAATTGCTGTGTTATGTACACATTGTCCAAAGGCCAAGACAACGGAGAAGAGTTTGCTTTAGGAATACTTTTTGG
>CAYRJE010000027.1:2585-10962 GCA_964424465.1 uncultured Candidatus Saccharibacteria bacterium | reverse complement strand
CATATTAAAACATTTCCTTTTCAAAGGCTTCTTTCTTCTTTTTGTAATCAGCAACTATTTTCTTATAGTTGTTTTCTTGATTTTTGTAAGCTCAAGTTCTTTTTGTTGAGCCGCTTTATTTAGATCAAGTGTAGTCTGTTTAACACGGAGTTTTTCCTTCTCTGCCTCAAGTTCTTTTTTCTTTAAAACTTCAGCCGTCTGATCCTCTTCCAAATTCTTTTTCTCTACCGTTACATCAGACACCGTCTCTTTTAAGTTGGATTGAATAATTCGTAAATGATCTATATCCTGAACAGATGCCAATACACTCTTATTACCGAGAAAATTCTCGATGATATTGATATCATCAGCTTGGTACTGGGCAAATATACTCTCTATAAGGCCTGCACGCATATGTTTCAACCTTTGTTCACTACCAACAATCTCATTTCCCAATTTCTTAATTTCCAAATTGTGTTTATCTATAGATGTCTGACTCTTTTTGATATCAAGATTGATAACATCAACCTGCTTTTGTAATTCTTTAATAAATGCTGATAAAGTCTTAGCTTCTGCAGATGATTTATTACCCAGCTCTGTATATGTCTTTATTTCTTTTTCGAGTTCGGCGATCATCTTTGCCCGTTGATCAATCTGCATCTGCAACTCTTCAGGAGTTTCAGCAAAAATAGTCGACACGCCTATACGTAATCCAAAAACAAGTATACATACACACAAAACAGAATAGATAATCTTCATGGACTGTATTATATCATAGCGCTACCCAAGAATAGCAATAGCCTGTTTTAACCGATTGATGACTTCATCATGATTTAATATCCACATCATTGAGAATGGGTCAATAGATTTTTCTTTACCTGTTAACGCAATGCGTAGTGGCCACAACACGAGCCCTCTCCCTTTTTGCTCCGCATATTCCCACACGATGGATTTGACCCCATCAATAGATGTAAACGTATTCTCTTCAGCACTCTCTACAAGACGCAACACATCTGTAAGTATCTCTTTTGTGCTCGCATATGTAACCTCATGACCTTTTCTCATCTTTTCTGGTACAAGTAGCAAATCTGCAACCATTGTTGGAGTCTCAAACATATATGAATCCGCAAACACCTCAGACAATTGTCCATAGTATGAAATACGATCTCTGTTTGCAATCAAAATTTTGTCAATAGTCCTGTCAACTACTTTGGATGTAACTTCTGCAGGAACAAAAGCACGAGCGCCTGCCAAATACTCTTCAACAGAAAGTAGTTTCAAGTGTTCAGAGTTAAACCAGTCCAGTTTAACTGGATTAAATACCGCACCTGCTTTTTGCACCTTTGAAAAATCAAACACCTCAACCAACTCCTCCTTTGAATATATCTCTCTTTCACCGCCTGGATTAAATCCGATGAATGCAGATGCATTTAGTATTGCTTGAGGCAAATACCCTCTTCGCTCATACTCCATTACAGATAGAGCTCCTTTTCGTTTTGATAGTTTTGATTTATCATCTCCAAGTACTAGTGGTATATGTGCATATTGTGGGATTACTCCCCCTAAAGCCTCTATCAACAGAACTTGTCTTGGAGTGTTAGATATGTGGTCCATACCTCTAATAACATGAGTGACTCCTGAATTCATATCATCAACAACTACAGCAAGGTGATACAGAGGATCTTCTATGTTACGACCAATAACAAAATCCCCTAAATCTGTTGTGTCTTGTGTAATATTTCCAAGAATGAGATCTGTAAATGTCACCACCTTATTTGGATTTTTAAATCGCACAATATCTTTCATAACACCACTACCGTCTTTTGCTTCCTCCCGTGACACATAAGCCCTACCTTCATCAATCAGTTTTTGCATTGCTGCTTTATGACTAGACATGTTCTGTGTTTGTACAGAAAATTCATCGTATTCTAGTCCAAGCCATTTTAAACTGTGAATAATACCATCAGTATACTCTTCCTTTGACCGAGCCTTATCTGTATCCTCAATACGCAACAAGAATACACCTTGGTGTTTTCGGGCAAACAAGTAGTTAAAAATAGCGGTTCGATACGAACCTATATGAGCATGTCCTGTTGGACTTGGTGGAAATCGGGTGACAACGGATTTTTGAGACATAATGTGTACTATATAGTATACAGATGTTATCGTCGTCGTACTAGTCTTGGCTTGCCACCGTGTGCATCCAATTCAATTTCTACAGTATCTCCGACAAGTATTCGAATTCGATTGTATCGCATCTTTCCACTTAAATAGGCCAACATCAAAGTACCATCTTCAAGTTGCACTCGAAAATGAGTATCGGGTAGAGCTTCGACAACAATTCCTGTGAGTATTATTTTATCTGCTTTATCTGAAATATTTTACTATATTACATCTTTATGTGATTTTATGCAAACTGCAGTACATTTGCCACACTCTATATATATGTGGTATTAATGGATACTATGAGCAAAAGTAGCAAGCCCCTCGTGATCGTGGAGTCACCTTCAAAAGCTAAGACCATTGGTAAGTACCTAGGCGATGAGTATATTGTCATGTCATCTGTTGGACATATTCGAGATCTCCCTAAAAATAACAAGAAGGCTATAGATATAGAGAAGGGTTTTGTTCCTCATTATGAAATCTCCCCAGGAAAAGAGAAAGTTATTCGAGAACTTGAGAATGCTGTACATCATTCAAGTGAGGTGTACCTCGCACCCGATCCTGATCGAGAAGGTGAAGCTATTGCTTGGCATTTACAACAAACACTAAAACTAAAAGATCCTAAGCGAGCTACATTTAGAGAAATAACCAAAGAAGCTGTTCTTGATGCATTGGCACATCCACGCAAAATCGATCAAAATCTTCGACATGCTCAAGAAGCACGACGAGTTCTTGACCGACTAGTTGGATATGATTTGTCAGGGGTTATTTGGAAAAAAGTGCGATACGGACTTTCTGCCGGACGAGTACAATCACCTGCACTACGTATTATCATGGAACGAGAGCGAGAGATTAGAGCATTTGTGCCAACTGCATATTATGTTATCGATGCAACACTATCTGAGAGCGGTGCCAAGACTAAACCGTTGGTATTTTCATGTGGAGAAGAGATAACAGACAAGAAACGAGCTGAATATATCGTCGATACAGGAATAAAACATAAACCGAACTGGTTAGTGACTGACATTTCTGCCACAGAAGTAAAACGCTCACCAAAACCACCTTTTATCACATCAACATTGCAACAAGCTGCTAGTACACGTCTTGGATTCTCCCCTTCACGTACCATGAGAGCCGCCCAGAAGCTCTATGAACAAGGTCACATCACCTACATGAGAACTGATAGTGTAAACCTTGGTAAAGCCGCTGTAGAGGCAATCAGTGCATATATTACAAAGAGTTACGGTAAAGAATATCTCGAGGTTCGATCATATGCGTCAAAGGTAAAAAATGCACAAGAAGCCCACGAAGCTATTCGTCCTACAAATTCTGCCAAAGAAACTGCAGGTGCAAATGATGATGAGAAAAAAGTATATGAATTGATACACAACCGAACTGTCTCTTCTCAGATGGCAGATGCGAAAGTGATGCGAACAAAGATCACTACTTCTATCAAAGATGCAATCAAAGAAAAATATCCAGACTTTGCTATCAACGGATCACGAATACTCTTTGAAGGATGGCTTAAGGCTGATCCTGCAAGTCGCGGTGAAGAAGTTGAAGTTCCTGCATTACAAAAAGGCATGGCACTCGATTTTATTAACATAGCAAGCACAGAAAAGTTCACCGAACCACCAAGTAGATACACCGAAGCTGGTCTGATCAAGGAGCTCGAAAAACGAGGTATAGGACGACCGTCTACGTTTGCGTCTATTATGCGAACTCTAGAGGAGCGGGAATACGTCGAGAAAATGGGACGAACACTTAAACCGACAGATGTTGGTGATGTGGTAAGTTCATTCCTAGAGGAAAATTTTGCTGAATACATTTCCGACTCATTTACATCTGAAATGGAAGATAAACTTGACCTTATATCAACAGGTGAAGAAAAATATCTTCAGGTTTTAACTGATTTCTATGGCCCATTTACAAAAGATGTTAAGAAAAAAGGTACTGATGCTAAGATCACAAACCTTGGAGTGTCTGAAAAATTCAAATGCCCTCTTTGCGGATCTGCAATGGACATCAAACTATCTCGAGGTGGTAAGTTCTTATCATGCTCAAGATTCCCTGACTGTCTTGGCGCTTTGACTATAGATGGAGTAGAAATAAAACCAGATGAACCTATAGGAAAAGACCCCTCAACAGGATTAGATATCTTTGTGAAAAACGGCCGATTTGGTCCATACGTACAGCTCGGTGAAAAAAGTAAAGAATTAAAAAAGCCGCGTATGGCAAGTATTCCTAAAGAAATAGATCCAAGCACCGTGACAGTTGAACAGGCTTTGGTATATCTATCACTTCCTCGCGTTCTTGGTATTAACCCAAAAAATGATAAAGAAGTTATAGCCAACAAAGGACGTTTTGGTCCATATATCGGATGCGATGGAGATTTCCGATCACTGAAAAAAGACGATGTGTACAATGTAACGCTTGAACGAGCCTTGGAGATCTTGAGTGAGGAGAAAAAGAAGAGAGGATTTGCGAAGAAGAGTGAGACGACTGAAGTCGCAGCGGCGACTCCTAAGAAGGTTATGAAGAGAAAATCTAAGTAGTTGACAAGAATAATCTGCGGAATATAATACTTCCATAGCTTGACGACAGAAAGGCCGCTGCGGACACTAACGAAAGTTAGCGTACTCATGGGTGTAAGCCGACACCCCAGCTATATAAAAGAACTCAACCACCACGGTTGGGTCTTTTTATATAACGGAAATGGAGAGATTTAACCTGCATAACGTTATTCTTAATTTCTGTGACAACTCTTAGGGCTATCATACTATTATCCACACACTGTTTTGTATAGATATATTTATCAGGCTTAAAATATTCACATGTATCATACAAAGACACCGTCAGTGACACTGACTCAATCGCTCGATATAAACGATCGATGACCAATCCATCCATTTTCCTCCTCTCTACAAAATGCTTTAAAGACTTTCGACTGAGTAATCTCGAATCAACTTTTGAATCTTGTAAATATGTTTCTTATATGATGAGATCCATACATCACAATAAAGACAGGTTTAAGAAAATTTCAAGAAAAAATCCCATAATCTACAACGACAATGGGATTTTACCTCAACCTACACAGTAAACTTCATCACACTATACATATCAGGATCCTCTGCTTCATCCTCAACCACTGCCATATTAGGAACTAGATCAGTATCATTCCCTGTGACCACGCTTGATGTATCATCACTAATCTCCAATACTTCTCCGGCATCATTGACAAGTACATTGACAACAGTTTCGTCTGAACCTGTATCTGTTCCTACAACTTCATTCTGTAACTTATCTAACAATTTCTTCAAATCAACAAGATCATAGTAATCAATCACAATCTTTCCACCCTGCTCTTTAGTTTCGATGTGAACTCGAGTACCCAAAGCCTCATTGAATCGGTGTTCAAACTCGATAATCTCCGGATTCAAATCTTTCTCTTTCTTTCGCGCGCGCTCTTTAGCAATCTTTCGTGCGATCATTTCAGCCTCACGTACATTGAGCTTTCGAAGTAGTATATCTTGAAATAAGGCCTCTTGCTCTTCAGGTCTTTCAACCAACATAAGTAGTGGCCGAGTATGTCCCTCCATAATTCTTCTCTGTGACAATGCATCAAGCATATGAGATGGCAAATTGAGAAGACGCATACTATTTGTCACATACTCACGACTCTTACCCATTTTCTCTGCTACTTGTGCATGTTTAAAACCGAACTCATGTACAAGTTGTTGGAAAGCTCGAGCACGATCAATAACATTCAAATCTTCACGTTGAATATTTTCAATAATAGCTAGCTCAAGTTTGGTTCGAGCATCTTCTTCTTTGGCACGGATAATAGCCGGTATTTGCAATAAACCTGCAAGCTTAGACGCTCGAAGTCGTCGCTCTCCGGAAATCAATTCATATGTTACTGCTAAACCACCATCCTCTTTCATGGATTCTTTGCGGGTTACAGTCAATGGCTGCAACAGTCCGTACATACGAATAGAATCTGACAAATCCTGTAAGGCAACAGGATCAAATTCCTTTCTAGGTTGATAAGGGTTTGGATTTATTTTATCAATATCAATCCAAAAAATTGCATCACTATAATATTCTGCTGACATAATACATCTACTATATCATGATCAATACCGGTGCAAATATAGCCAGTAGATTAATTGTGTTTTACTCTAGTGATGATGGTCACATTGCGCGTCATGTGCATGCACGTGCGCACAACCACCCTCGGTCTTTTTGTTTGGAATGCCATATTTCTTCAAAATATATACAGAAATATACGTAGTTATAGGCACAGCCAAAATAATACTCATACTACCAATCAAAATACGGACAATCTCAGTCGATACGTCCTCTCTATTTAATATGTGCATAATACTAGAATCTGACGTAGAAAATAACAACAATAGCGGCAAGGAGGCTCCGACATATGCTATAGCAAGAGTGTTTATAAGCGCGCCAATATGCTCACGTCCGATACGCATACCCCGCTGAATCAAACGACCACGAGACATATGTTCATCTGCTCGTAGTAGTTCCTCTGTAGCTATGGCTTGACCTATGGCAACATCATACAAAATACCTAGCAGACCTATCATAATTCCTGCGAATAACAATCCCGCGACATCAACTACACCGCCTGTGTAATACATCAAATACACAACCTCCTCAGAATATACCCCTGTCAAAAACAATATTTTCATTAGGAAGATGGTGACCAGACCGACGCCGCAAACTGTCACAATCATACCGAGAACTGCGGAACCTGTTGTACGATTGAATCCGTGAGTGATAAATGATCCAAGTATAATAATCACAGAAGCAACACATAAACTCACGAAGACGGGAGAGTACCCCTTCAGAATACTTGGTACCAAAATCAAGAATAATAAGAAGATACTACCCACAAGAGATAGCAACCCTTTGAATCCCTGTTTGCCGCCAATCCAAATACTCAGAAACACAAAAGCAAATAATAACCATGCTAGGATCGAAGTTCGTACAGGTTCATCCATTGAAAAATACACATCACCATTTATATCAGTTCGTTTGTGCATATAAATAGAATCACCTATCGAAACTGTGAAATGATCATTTTCAAACGACTGCATCGTACCATCTTGTAGGGCTGCTGTGACTTTATAGACATCTCGTGTTGTCGAGGCGAACATTGGACGATTTTCGACAAATTCTACAGCGGTAACCTTGGCCTTGATGTATTCATGGGTATCAGGAACAATCTCTACCTGCGCATGTGTTGATACAGAAAAAAACAGACTCACGACAACACATATACTCCATAGCCATATTTTATACATACTATCCATTATACTCTTTATTAAATGTAAATTTAGCTACACTTTGTTTGAAACGTGTATCGCCGTGAGATTGTATATACCCTTCAACATATTTCACAATAGGCTCTATGTACACATCTGATATTTCCTCAGAAAATGGTATGCAGGATACTACCAATCCTCCCAATTCTTTTTCAATCGATAGAATATCTGTATCTGATTTTACTTTATTAAGCACAAACACATACGGCATATGATAATGGTGTAACGCTTCAGCGATCTGTTTAGCTGCCTTGATACCATATACAGTTGGCTCAACTACTATAACCGGCATGGTAAACCCTGTTGGTATACCAGTACCGACACTGTCAACTCCCGCCTTCTCATCAACAACTACAGCATCTGTATTACCAAGCTGTAATAAAGGTAAATACACTTTGAGCGACCCACCTAGAGCATGTGAACACACTGTGTCAGTGAGCACATTGAGCGTATGAGGTCCTACAGACATGACCCGTATGCCTTGCGGGGTCTGAGTAGAATATGCAGCTGTAAAAGAGTCCACAGGGTCTACGGTGAATCGTGTATTATCACCAACCTGTAACACAATATCTCTATATGACATAGACATTGGAACATTCAAAAAATTCTTCATATCAACACGAGCCGTTTCCCCTAGAAACTGCATATCTGCTGGAGCTTGTAGATTATGACTCAAATCCATATTGTAATCAGCATCTATAGCCAACACATTCTTATGTTGTTTTTGCAAAAATAAAGCAGTCTGTGTAGCAAGTGTGGATTTTCCTGATCCACCCTTACCGAGAAATCCTATAATCATAATACGTAGTAATTTAATATATAAAAAGTCTGTCGAGCACAAGAGCGCCACGACAGACCCGTAAATCCTGGGTGTATGCTGCCAGGTC
>CAYRJE010000027.1:1276-2575 GCA_964424465.1 uncultured Candidatus Saccharibacteria bacterium | reverse complement strand
GTCAGATTGTAGCGGTTTTAGCCGTTGGTGTTGCAGGAGGCACAGGTCCCATCGGCGCAGCCCTCAACGTCAGGCCCCGTGATGGGCTTTTGACACTTTGAGCAGTTACGACCGAACAGCCCCGCAAAGAAGCGTATCAGTTTCATAGTACAGAGTCGACCACTCGATCGACTTATATACTATATACCAAAGCATTATATAATGCAAGTCATTTGCATAGAGAGACTGGCCTTGTGTGTGCCTTTGTGTGCCGACTAGCAATTGCAATCTCCACACACCCCTCGAACCACCACATCTTGAACCTTGACCTTTTTTCCTTTTAAAACCGTCCCGGATACATGTATCTCATCAACTTCCCCACATTCGATACAGATAAAATGGTCATGTGCATGCGCTTTATCATTACGTTCATAGACAGTGACATCTTTATCGACTATGATTTTTTTAAGCTTACCCTCTTTGGTCAAACTCTCTATATTTCTAAACAATGTCGAAAAATCAGCTTTAGGTATTTTCTTCTGTACATCGGCAATAGACAATGTATGAGATTTCTCAAACAGTTTGATGATGCTATCCCTATACGGACTTGTCTTCATATACTACAATATATACTTTTGACCGATATTTGCAATATATTTAGAGTAGTAGCCATCAAACTTGTCAAAGGTTTAAAAACGTAAACCTATGCTACAATACCGGTTATATGACACAAACATCAATGAATACCGTAACTACCGAGACAAAGGTTACTATCGGCATATTATTACTCACACTGATACTACTCTTTGTTGGGGTTGCAACATTTAAAGGTGGCAACAACTCTAATACAGAGAAAGATTTAGCAAAATACATTCAAACTGATTTAAAATTCGACCCTGCGCAAGTAAAACCTGTTGGCCGACCACAAGTTACAGGAACAGGAACAAGTACCCTAGCTTCAAGTAGCATCATATCCGTAACCGAATTCATGGATTATGAATGCCCTGCATGTGCCACTGTTGGTGAAGCTCTCGTTCAACAGATGTTGTCTAAATACGGCAATCGTATAGTTATCACTCGAAGAATATTCCCTGTACATGGTGACCCAGCTGTAGAAGTAGCTCAGATGGTGCTAGCCGCACAAAATATAAGCAATGAGGCATATCAAAAACTGCACGCTAAAGTATTGGAGACTCAAAACTCATGGATCCCTCTAGGTAAAACTGAGCGAGTAACATTCTTTAAAAACCTGACCGCAGATCTAGGCTTGAACTACGATCTACTTATCTCTATCGGCAAGAATCAATATGCCAAACAAAT
>CAYRJE010000027.1:0-1266 GCA_964424465.1 uncultured Candidatus Saccharibacteria bacterium | reverse complement strand
AGCAACTCCTTCATTTATAATCAATAACAATACTCGAGTTACTGGTGCTATACCTCTTGATCAACTTGTACCATACCTAGAGGCTCGATAATATATGACAAAATAACAAAAAGTCTTACAATGTAAGGCTTTTTTAAATACTTGACTACTGTGTCAAAAGTTGTATAATCACAAACAGGAAGTACGTTATGCATTTCGGCATACCGAGTCACGCTTCCGTTTTAAAATATTACAGAAAGACCAAACCCATGAGAAATCGAAATATGGGTGCTGGAACACCCACACTCCCCGGCCTCAGCTTTGCGCCTGCAGGGTCGGGACAACCCGCCACACAGTCCCTTGTAGGAGGGCACCTCATCTCGACTGCAACACACGAGTCGTTGCAACAGATCGCCAGAGAGGAGGATGAGAAAGCCCGCCAGGGCAAACCCAGAAGAGGGAGCCGGTGGATGGACGACTAACCACCCCTAGCACACAAACAACCCGCACATCGCACACCACGATGCTGCGGGGTTTTTATTTGCCCCACTTTAACTCTGTTTAATAGATGTAAAAATAGCCACAATATCTTTCCAGACACTGACCAACATATCTTTTACATATACAAAGAAGTCTCTCACCCACTCTTTAGCTAATACAGCCTGAATATCGATTCCCAAAAAACGTAACAAAATGAGAGCGATCAAGATAATCACAATAAGCTCTAAAAATCCTTTTTGTGTTGAGGGTATTTTTTTATGCATATGATTCTTCAATATATACAGTATACCACAAGGCCAGCATCAAGAGAACAAATATTCTTCGTCCGACGAATTTATCTTTTAATTTTCCAGGTGTAAATAATTTTTCTATTTCTGTTGTCACACAAATACGTTGAATAAAAGCAGAGTCGAGTATGGTTTTTTTGACTCGAGCCGCATCTTTCTGCAACCAGACATGCCAAGGGGTTGGAAATCCTAATTTTGGTCGTTTATTTGTACGTGTTGGCATAACGTACTTAAACGCATCTCGTAATATATATTTTGTGGTACCTTGAATATATTTCCATGAATCATTTATGGTACGTGCCACATTGGAAACCTCCACATCCAAGAATGGCACTCGAAGCTCCAGAGAGTTAGCCATGGTCATTTTATCTGCTTTGGCCAATATATCTCCTCTCATCCAATTGTGAATATCTACATATTGCATATATTCAGATTCTGACATCTTAGAAATATCTTGATCGGCCAATTCGAGTACAGAAACTGGATTAATAGTTTTATA
>CAYRJE010000026.1:992-11449 GCA_964424465.1 uncultured Candidatus Saccharibacteria bacterium | reverse complement strand
GTGTCAGGAGAAAGAAAGACCTGGTTTGCCCTTGAAATGGCGAAGGCTCTTTACTCAGGAACCAATTTCTTAAACAGTGAAGAATTTAAAACTGAAGGCTGCAATGTCTTATATTTGAATTGTGAGAACCCAGAAAACGAAATGCAGCGCCGAGGCAGACAACTTGGTTTTATTGAGGAAGGACCGTATAAGCTGTACATGCTCAACAGTGATGACATCGACTTAAATAAAGCAGAAGGTGCGGCACGGCTCAAATTGATGATCGAATACTACAAAGTAAAGGTGGTATTCATTGATACTCTTAGAGCAGTTTCTGGAGGTCTCAAGGAAGAAAAGGCAGAGGAAATACGTCAATTCTTCCGTAATTTCACAAAGCTTAAAAACGAAGGCGTAACGCTGGTTTGGTTGGATCATTTTCGGAAGCCAAATCATATGGATGGTAAGACACCTAAAAAAGAACATCTCTTGGGTTCTCAGGATAAGACTGCAAGCGTTGAAGTCCTACTGATGTTGAAGAGCGAAGCTGGTAGTGAGGAAATCTCTATATACCAACGAAAGAATCGTTTAGGCGTCGAAATTTCGCCTTTTAAGATATCGATGGTGGACCACATCGATGAATTGGAAAATCGAAAGACAGTTCTTAGTTACGCTGGTCCAATAGAAGAGAAAGAAAGCAAAAAAGAAGAAGCTAAAGAGTTGATAATAAATATCCTGGAAAACGATGGTCGGACCACCCGTGAAATCATTCAACTTACCAGCAAGAGCATTGGAGCTAAAAACGTAAGAGCTGCACTGAAAGAGCTAGTTGAGGATGAACTTGTATTGTCATGTAAACGTGCTAAATCAAATTACTATTGGCTTCCTGAAGAAGGGTCCTCCCTTGAAAAAACCTTACCTTCAGATGAATTTGATTCATTTATCGAAGTTAAGTAAATACGTTGCCACTTTGCCAAGTTCTGTCTTTCTCTTTAGGAGTTCTGGTTGGCATCTTGGCATGTCATATATTACTAATTAAAAAAACTACCATGGAAAATAAAGAAACTTGTAAAGTGTACGTTGACAGAGATGGACATTTTAAATGTTCAGGATGCAGATCAAAATTAGCTGATGAACGTGTTATTATCATGCTAAACATGTTTTTTGGAGATAAAGGACCAGTTGTATATGAATTGCTAGCCAAAATGAGAAAATATTTAACACAAAAAGAGTATAATGAAAGCAATGAGTAATAAAGAATTCAGATACTTTATCTATTGCCGTAAAAGCTCGGAAGATAGCCAAAAACAGATTGCCTCAATTGGAGACCAAGTTAATGCTTTGACCAACCTTGCAGAAAGAGAAGGACTTACACTTGTTCGAAGCCCTTTTACTGAAGAACGAAGCTCTAAAGACCCAGGCAGACCCGTATTCAATGAAATGCTTGACCGTGTTCAAAAAGGCGAAGCAAATGCGATATTGTGCTGGGATATTGACCGATTGCACCGAAACCCCGTGGATGAAGGCAGGATGCGATGGATGCTTCAAAAAGGTGTCGTAAAGGTCATTAAAACGCCCTACAGAGAGTTTTACCCAGAAGACGCGGGTATAATGATGGGAGTTGAAGGTGGTCGCGCTACAGACTTCGTAATTAGGCTATCCAAAAACGTCAAACGGGGTCTGCACGGGAAAGTCAGAAAAGGTTGGAGACCGAGCGCGGCGCCAATAGGTTATTTAAATATCGGAGAGGAAGGCAATAAAACAATCGTTATAGACCCAGAGAAATTTGAGCTTGTACGAAAAATGTGGGACTTATTTCTCACTGGTACATATCCTATATCTAAAATTCTCAAAATTGCTACTGATGACTGGAAATTAAGGACACTGATAAGGAAACGTCTCGGAGGCAGACCTCTCTCGATGAGTCACATGTACACACTCCTAAATGACCCTTTCTACTATGGGTATTTCTGGTGGACCAATGAAGAGACTGGCGAAAAGGAATTGTTCAAAGGCAATCATCCGCCAATGATAACCGAAGCAGAATACCGAAGAGCGCAAGTGTTGCTCGGTAAACGGGGTAAAATAAAACCACAGACCAGAGAGTTCGCATTTACAGGATTAATGCATTGTGGCGAGTGTCAATCAATGATTACAGCAGAAGAAAAGAATCAAATTATATGTACAGAATGCAAGCAAAAATTTGCTTATGAAAATAAAACTGCTTGTCCGAAATGTAACACCGATATATCAGAAATGCATAATCCAACTATTTTAAATTATGTTTATTATCATTGTACAAAGAAAAAAAATCGCCAGTGTACTCAAAAGACAATCCGTCTTGAGGAACTAGAATCTCAATTCGATACTATTCTTTCGGATATTACGATTGATGAAGATTACCTCAAGGTTGCACTCGATTATCTTCAGGATAAACAAAAAGATGCAGGCAATGAAGAAAAGGCGGTCCGACAATCTACGCAATCGGTATTTGATTCATGCCAGACTAGACTCAATAATCTTCACAAAGAATATACTTCTCCTCATAATTCAGATTATGGAATATATACCCCTGAAGAATTTAAGAAACTTAAAGCCGAACTTGTAGCAGAACGTAACCATCTTGAACAATCATTAAATACAGCAAAAGAAACTCTTGATGAGAGTCTGGAAGCGACTGAACGAACATTTAATTTCTGTGCATTTGCCCGTCACCATTTCAATACAGGCAACCTGCAGAAGAAAAGAGAGATATTCGGGACCATCGGCTCGAACCTAACTCTAATCGACAAAAAACTCATAGTAGACAAGCTTCATCCGTATTTGCTCGTCGAAAACGAATTAAAAGCGCAAAAAGCGGTAATGAATAGGTTAGAACCTAAAAAGCGTGGCTCTATAAAAGGAAAAGAAGCCGCTTTCGCGGCCTCTCTTCCTAGCTGGCTCCTCCGGTAGGGATCGAACCTACGACCAATTGCTTACACGTTGTCCATTATTACTAACGGTGTGGACTATATCATCGCCATATGACTTTCATCATTTAGGCGTAAGGCACTTCGTTCCGAATTAACAGAACTACTCCTGAAAAGGATAGTCTCTGAACCTTCAATGCCTTTCGACAAAGCTTGGCTGCTGATTGCCCTTTATTTTTCCATAAAAGGGTTTCCAGCAATTCACCTTATTTTCGACCAGGCTTTCGCACTGGAAGCTGCGTGACGCCTTCATGGATTTCCATGTGACAGTTGGCACAAAGTAAGATACATTTATCAATCTCGCTTTGGATTTTTAACCAAGACTTGGTTAAACCTTTATCTGATACACCGAATTCTTTTTCTTTTGGATCAAGATGGTGAAAAGATAATGCTCTACCACATTTATTGTATCCACAAATTTCACATTTGCCGCCTTTATAATCACGAGTCATTTGACGTAGTTTAATTCTACGTTTATTGACTGCTTTAACCATATAGGCAGCTCTGTCGGCGTAAAGACGTTTCTTTGGCATGTCTAATGATAAACCAAAGATGGTGTCTATGTACACAGGCAACTGCTCTACCGCTGAGCTACAGAGGAATGTATTTAATTTTCAATATCTTTACAGGTATTACCCTGAGAAGATAAAGCTATATTAACAGGTCAACTTGTAAATTACAACCCTATATATAGTCAGGGAGCCCTAGAAACCATGGACAAACTACCAAACTCAATGTACACTGTAATCTTATGTCAACTAACTGGGGTGAATCTATTCTAAAGTTCGATGAGGTCTCATACTCTCATGTAAAAAACCGACCTATTCTTGAAGAGGTATCTTTTTCTATTCGTAAAGGAGCCAAGATTACACTCATGGGTCAAAATGGAGCAGGAAAGAGTACAATATTCAAATTAATTACCGGTGAAATAGAGCCAGATGAAGGTGATATACATATTAATAAAGGGCTATCTATCGCCATATCACGACAGGTTATACCTCGTGATCAACTTGAACTGACAGTACGAGAATTTTTCCAAGCTTGTTTTAAAGAGAAAATATATGATATTGATCCACGAATCGAGGAGGCTACATCTATTGTGCATTTAAAAGCTCCTTTGGACAAAAAAATAAAAGATTTCTCTGGAGGTCAGCAAGCTCGTCTCTTGCTTGCAAGTGCATTGATTCAAGATCCTGATATTTTATTGTTGGATGAGCCCACTAACAATCTTGATAAGGCTGGTATAGAGCATTTAACAACATTTCTTAAAGAATACCCAAAGACTGTTGTTGTGATTTCTCACGAGGCTGATTTTTTGAATAGTTTTACTGAAGGTGTTCTATATCTTGATATTCATACACGAAAAATTGAACAGTATACAGGTACATATCACACTGTAGTAAAAGAAATCGCCGCTCGAGTTGAAAGAGAGCGAAGACAAAATTCTCAAGCTGAGAAAAAAATTCAAGAGAAAAAAGATAAAGCAAACTTTTTTGCCCAAAAAGGAGGTGGTATGCGTCTTGTGGCAAAGCGATTGCGTGAACAAGCTGAAGAAGAGGAGGAGGGTATGGTTGATGTGCGGCGTGAAGATAAAACAATTCGTCCGTTTGTTATACCGGTACAATCAGATCTAACGGGTATTCTATTTTCACTGACATCTGTCACTTGTATGGATGTGCATAAGAATGATGGATCAACTAAAACTAAAAAGGTAAATGTTGATTTGCGTAAAGGTGAACATTTGTTACTTAAAGGTCCAAATGGTGTAGGAAAGACTACGTTGCTTGAATCACTTGCAACTGGACACGCTAAAGGTGAAGTTGTCGCTGAAGGTGTAAAGATTGGATATTATAGACAAGATTTTTCTACACTAAACTTTGATAATACACCATATCAAGAGTTGGAAAGTGTAATGAAAGATAAAGATGAGCACAAACTTCGTCAAACTGCTGCTTCTTTTTTGATCACTGGTGATGCCGTCTATACACCTATTGGAAGATTGTCAGAAGGGCAGAAGGGTTTGGTCGCTTTTGGATGAGCCAACAAACCATATTAACTTCCGACATATTCCAGTTATTGCAGAAGCTTTGAAAAAATTCGAAGGTGCTATGGTTCTAGTTAGTCACATGCATGAATTCGTTGAGCAGGTTGGAGTTGATAATATATTGGATTTAGGGAAGTAGAACCCTAAGGAAACATAAATAAAAGTCTTATTTTATATAAATAAAATACATAGGTGGTGCTTTGGGGTACTTGACATTTTTATCAAATAGTGTATAATTGGTAGTGAATCGCCCTTTGGACAACTTAACGTAATCCTTACACCAAAAGGCGGTTTTTTCACAACAACCCACATCCCAACAACACCCCACACTCTATGAAAAAACTCCTCTCAATCTTCGTCGCGGTCTTCGGCCTCTCAGCCTCGGTCGTGGTGGCCACAGAAACGCCGGCCGCCATGAGCATCGCCCCGCTGTCAGATGACCTGGAGGTCGTCTGTCACGTGGGTTATGCACCCAAGGAAAACGCGGCCAATCCGGCCGGTCAGTCCGCCACGTGGAACAGTTTCGCCAGCAATTGGCTGGACATTCTGCGTAGCGGTGCGGGCTCTTCAGGTTCAGGTTTCGACCTGGCCCAGAAGAGGTTTGCACCAGACTACGCGTGGATGGCGACATCCTCGTCATTCCGTTCCTGGAATCTCGGTCTTACGACCGAGCAACAGTTCGGGAATCGGGTGATCGTCTCGCTCGACGTTCGTAGTTTGCGGACGAATGTGACGTTCAAGCCGAGTCAAATCGGCATGAACATCAGGTCATACGACCACATGAACGAAAGCGTTCGGTGGCAGCCGGATGTGATCAACGCTACAGCATCATTCGCCACCTCAAACTACTTCCGTCTGCGTATGGAAGCGGGAACTGATGGCATTCTTGGAACTTCTGATGATGTGTTGGCCGGGTCGCAAGACCTGAGTCAGCCGACTCGGATGTTCCGCTATGGTGGCCTTATGGCTGCCATCGGGGCCTTCGGGTCTGGTGATGCTGCTCAACAGCTGCAAAACGTGCTGACCTACTATGAGGACACTCACAGCGTCCTTCGGTTGGTTGTCACGGTGCCGTACACCGATGGCAGTGAAGGTGTCAAAACCCTGCAGACATCGGTCGTTCTGATCCCGACAGGGGCAGGACTGGAGTCTCGGGTGGTTGACATGCCTCTCACTATGGATCTGGCTCATAACCGGGTTCACATGGGTGATGTTGGAAATGCTCCAGAGCCCAACCGCCTGTATCAGGTGGAACAGAGCTCGGACCTCAATAGCTGGACCCCTGTGTTCTATCCCGACCTTGGTCGTGGAGAAATCACACCGTTCAAGATTGATGGTACTCTGCCGCGGAATTTCTTCCGTGTCCGTGAGTTCTCTCCCGCGGCCCCGTCGATGATGCTCCGCACCCCTCGTGGTCCTCCACAGCAAGCTCCGAAGGACGACTCTGTCGCCCTGTAACACACCTCCCTCCAAGCCCCAAAAGGGGACCTTCCAAGCTTTATGCGAGGAGGGTCTCCCAAGGGGTCTTTTTTATTATATATCTATTGACAAATGTTCATAATATGATATAATGGAACATATACAAATTTAATGTAAACCCTTTGGGGTTTAATACAAAAAATACATGAAAAAAACTTATTTCTTAACTCTAGTTATCGTTGCTGTTTTTGGTCTAGCACGAGTTGATGCTTTTGCTACAGCCGAGGCTCCAACAAATGACTCAAGTGATGCTTCATCTATTGTTGCTCCACAAGACAGCTCTTCAGATGCTTCAACACAACCTGAAGCTCCTGCAGATGACTCTTCAGATGCAAGTAATACTCAGGTAACAACTCCAACTGATGATTCAAGTGACGCTAGTGGTTCACAAAACGAAACTGCTGGTCCAATAGATGACTCAGGTGATGCTAGTGGTTCACAAAACGAAACTGCTGGTCCAACTGATGATTCATCAGACGCCAGTGGTGAACAATCAACTGTTCCTACAACCCCAGCCCCAACTCCTACAACAACACCAACACCAATCGATGCGTCTAAACTAGGACCAATCGGAGGTGGAGGATCAGGATCATCAGGTGGTAGTTCATCTGGAGGAACTGGAATCACAGTAGGTACACCTATTAGTGCTACAGCAACTTCAACTGTAATCGGTATTGATCCAAATTGTTCAAAACTATTCAAAACCTATATGGGTCTTGGAAAGAAGAATAATAAGGCTGAAGTAATGCGACTGCAAGCATTTCTAAATGAACATATCAACGCAAAACTTGTTGTTGATGGATCATTCGGAAGTAAAACTAAGACTGCTGTTAAAGCATTTCAAACAAAGTATGCTTCAACAATCCTACTACCTTGGGATGTTGCAAAATTGTCTACAAACCTTGTATCGAATCCAACAGGATATGTATATAAGACTACACAATATCAACTAAACCTATTGGTTTGCCCAGCATTTAGTGCTCCAGCACCAAAGCTCCCATAATCACAATCACTCGATTGTATTACTATACAAGAAACCTCTTTACACCACGTAAGGCGGTTTTTTGTTTTATAGGCCTGTGTTATAATAGCCGAATATGGCGAAACAAAAATCTACAGCCGCACCGGCAAATGACGAACCATTGGCAGTTGTACCACATCAGTCTGTCATTCCTCGTAACTTGGTCACAGAGATGCAGGAGTCGTATATCGACTATGCCATGTCGGTTATTACTGAGCGTGCATTGCCTGATGTTAGAGACGGTCTAAAGCCTGTACAACGACGTATTTTGTTTGCCATGCATAAGATGGGTCTGGTCCCTACATCAAAATTCCGAAAGAGTGCGACGGTTGTAGGAGAAACTATGGGTAACTTTCACCCACATGGAGATTCTGCTATTTATCAAACTATGGT
This sequence comes from uncultured Candidatus Saccharibacteria bacterium, assembly GCA_964424465.1. Taxonomy (GTDB): domain Bacteria; phylum Patescibacteriota; class Minisyncoccia; order Phycocordibacterales; family CAIZLB01; genus CAIZLB01. The sequence continues at coordinate 3,567 of CAYRJE010000026.1, read as the reverse complement.
AAACATGGTGCAAGACTTTAGTATGAGATACCCGTTGATCTGGGGACAGGGAAACTTCGGTAACTTGGATGGATATGCGGCAGCGGCTCAGCGATACACTGAGGCACGTATGGCCAAGATCACACCTTTCGTGTTGGCTGATATTGAGAAGAACACTGTTGATTTTCAACCTAACTATGATGGGACTCGCAAAGAGCCAACAGTTCTCCCAACAATGGTTCCTAGTATGCTTCTTAATGGTACTTTAGGTATTGCTGTAGGTATGGCGACAAATATTCCGCCACACAACCTGGGAGAGATTGTTGACGCTACAACACACTTTCCTACGGGAGGGTTAGCATTCGGAAAAAAAGATATAGAGACTGCAGAGTCACATGGAAAAGGAGGTGTCGTGTGTAGAGGTGAGGCTGAGATCGTGGAGGCAAAAGCAGGACAGTCATCTATTATCATTACATCTATCCCGTATCGAGTGAACAAATCAACTTTGATTGAGAGTATTGCTGATCTCGTGCGCGAAAAGAAACTTGAAGGCATTAAAGATATTCGAGATGAGTCTACAGCAGATATTCGTATTGTGGTAGAACTTAAAAACGGGGCATATCCTCAAAATATTCTCAATTATTTATATAAACATACACAACTTGAGACTACATTCCACTATAACGTGGTAGCCTTGGTTGATGGTGTACCACAAACACTTTCACTTAAGGCTTCACTCGATAGTTTTATCGATCATCGTAAGATTGTAGTACGAAGACGAACAGAATTTGATTTGGCTAAAGCCAAAGACCGAGAGCATATTTTGCTTGGATTGAAAAAAGCTTTGGATCATATTGATGAAATCATCGCTTTGATCAAACGAAGTAAAGATACACCAACTGCTCATGCTGCGTTGATGAAGGAGTTTAAGTTTTCGGATCGTCAGGCGACTGCTATTTTGGAGATGAAACTACAGCGATTGGCCGGATTGGAGCGAAAGAAGATTGAAGATGAATTGAAAGCGGTTCAAGCTCTTATTGCTGACCTTGAAGATATTTTGAAGAATTCTAAGCGTGTTGTTCAGATCATCAAAGATGAGCTTGCTATGATTAAGGATAAGTTTGGCGATGCACGTCGAACTAAAATTGTAAAACATGCAGTGCAGAACTTTTCTATCGAGGATGTTATTGCTGATGAAGAAAGTGTGCTTGTGCTCACATCAGGAGGATATATCAAACGGACCAATCCTGACGAATTCAAGAAGCAGAAAAGAGGAGGTGTGGGCGTTGTTGATGTAGATGTGAAAGAGGAGGATTTTATCACGCATCTAGTGTCTACTACGATGCACAGTGATTTGTTGTTCTTCACCGATAAAGGAAAGGCATATCAGATTAAGATGTATGATATACCCGAAGGAAAGCGAGCTACACGCGGTAAGTCTATAATGAACTTCCTATCTCTCTCAGCTGAGGAAAAAGTAACATCTATTCTCCCTATGCCTAAAGATGTGAAGAAAGGTGCTGATCTATCACTGATGCTTATAACCAAATACGGAACAGGTAAGAGAGTGGCATTGGATAGTTTCAAAGATGTACGACGAAGTGGTATCTTAGCTATTGGTCTTGAAGATAAAGATGAGTTGATCTCTGCTTCATTTGTAGCAGAAAAAGATACTATGATTCTAACTGCAAGTGATGCTCAGTCAATTCGTTTTGCAGTGAATGAGATCCGAGAAATGGGACGAGCTGCAGGTGGAGTACGGGCGATGAAGTTGGATAAAGGTGTTTCTATTGTGGGTGCTATTCCTGTGAAAGACGGCACTGAAAAACACTCTGAATTACTCACTGTTTCTGCCAATGGGTATGGAAAGAAGACAACGCTTGATGAATATAAAGTGCAAGGACGTGGTGGATCAGGTATTAAGACATTTAAAGTGACAGATAAGACAGGTCAATTGATTGCTGCGCAAGTTGTTACAGATGAGATTGAGGAGGTTGTAGCTATATCAAAGAAGAGTCAGGTGATACGATGTGAGTTGAAAGAGATTCCAAATCTAGGTCGGGATACACAAGGTGTGCGTATTATGAAATTGCGTGAGGGTGACTCCTTAGCTTCTGTGATTGGTGTGTAACACACCACAGACATGATCTAATGCAAGTAAAGCGCGCCCGATAGAGGGCGTTTTACTGTGTATAACTAGCGTAGCAGGGGTCCTTTCGGGTATACTTATATGTATGAGTAGCGTCACTAAAGACCTGAATATATTTCAACTTGTCGTTCTTGGAATATTTATTTTCATCGGTGTTGTTGGCATTGTATTATTTGCCACAAGCAAGACTAGAGATGGCGGTAGTTCTTATGATACGGTTGTCTGGGGTGTGTTACCAAAATCCGGTATCGATGCAGTATTGGCACCGTATCAAGATAAAGGTGTGACTCCTAACATCACATACGTAGAATATGCCGAAGATGGTTTTGCTCAAGCACTACTTGCAGCCATAGCTGAGGGACGTGGTCCAGATGCTATTATATTCCCAAGTGATATGTATTTTTCTCAAGCTGCTAAGTTGCTCACTATACCTTCAGAATCAGTTTC
>CAYRJE010000026.1:0-982 GCA_964424465.1 uncultured Candidatus Saccharibacteria bacterium | reverse complement strand
TTACAGATACATACATCGATGCAGGAAGACAATTTGCAATTCAGGGAGGGGTTAAGGCATTTCCAATGGTGACTGATCCTCTCGTAATGTATTGGAATCGTGATATGTTTGCATCTGCAGGTCTGTTGAATCCTCCTGCGACCTGGATGGATCTTGTATCTATGATAAATAAAATCGCCGAGAAAAAAGATAATGGAATCATTTCGCGAGCGTTTGTTGCATTGGGTGAATATACAAATATCAATCATGCCAAACGTATACTCTTTACAATGCTGTCCCAAGCAGGTGTAAATATTACATATTTTGATGCGGGCCGTCGATCATATGTATCAGGTCTATTGCAAGAAAAAGAAGGATCAGGAGAGCTTAGTCGTTCAGTATTAACGTTCTATACCGAATTTGCCAACCCTCTAAAATCTTCATATACATGGAATAGGTCGTTTACAGCTGCGCGAGAGGCGTTTTTGGCTGGAGATTTGGCTATATATTTTGCTCCTGGTAGTGAAGGGGAATATTTACGGACTCGAAATCCGAATCTAAATTTTAGTACCGCTTTTGTCCCACAGGAAAACAGTAGTGCTAAGGCTGTGCACGGTCGAACGTATGCTCTGGGTTTTTTGATGACTTCTAAAAATCCAAATGCAGCTATTGCTGAAGTATCAAAATATGTTACCAATGCTGCAGGTAGTCAGACTTTAGCAACTGCACTCAATATGGCACCTGCTCGCCGAGATGTGCTTGCTGGATCAAAAAGTGCACGCGAACGAAATGACACACAAGTAATTTATGAATCGGCAGTATATGCGCGCGACTGGATGGATCCTGCTCCAAATACTACGGATGCTATTTTTGCCGCAATGATTGATTCTATTACTAGTGGCAAACAAACATTATACGAATCATTGCAGGATGCATCATATAGAATTGATAGATTATTCGGTTCACAATAATTCGTGTGATATACTGAGTATATATTTTAAAA
>CAYRJE010000025.1:7069-11472 GCA_964424465.1 uncultured Candidatus Saccharibacteria bacterium | reverse complement strand
GGACGCACAATAGTTTCGTTGTACAGAAAAAGCATTGCTTTTTCAGGAATCGAAAGGCTTTAATCAAGAGCTCTAATTAAAAACACCTAGCATGCGGAAACATGCTAGGTTCGTTTTTTACTGTGGTAGACTGCAACTTACTTTTTCTGTGACTGTTGTTCTGATTCAACAGATGTCTTAAGACGACCCTTGTAATAACTGCGGAATCCACCAACTACCACTGTTGCAATCATAACAGCAGCAAACACCAGGACAAAGAACTCCATCATAGCAAACCCTTTTGGACGACGATATACAGTATATGTTTTCATGAGAGTACAGTGAGCACGTGCTCAATATAAGCATAGCCCATATATAAAAAAAGAAAACCCCGATGGCAAAGCCTATCGAAGGTTGAATTTCCAATTTATTTGTTGGAATGGACGGGATCTGTAGATCCCAAAGTGCAAAGGTGCTGTGGGGTGTAACCTCCCCAGATTTTTGGGTGGGCACGGCAGGTGTTTTTTCCTTTTACCACCTGCCGGGCCCGGGCCAATGCGCCGCAGGTATGCAAACCTTCGGAGCACTATTAATATACCAAGTACTCAAAATATGTCAACACCTCAAAAAGTCAGGCAAAATAAAAGGCTGGCAACCTCTCTTTATCCTTTGGGGATGTGGAGAGATTGCCAGCACGAACTTCAGATCAGCGCGGCGGGTTAGTCGATGATGGTGGCAGCTCCCGGCTTGGGAGCGTCGGCGCCGGAGGTAAAGCATTTCGACTTCGGAGCGGCCGGGATGACGAGCAGATTTCCAATGGTTGCAGCGGAGCAGGGTGCGGTATGCGGTTTCATGGTGTGGATGGTTGGTTTTCGTTTGTGTCTGACACAGAGGGTGCATCGGGCACACTCTGCGCCCTGACAGTTATAAGTATGCTCCTGACAAATTATGAAGTCAATATATTTTACTATTGATTTATTTAAAAAAATGTATCGTAACTTTTTTCCCTCTATTATAAAAAATAAAACCGTCGGGCTCCTCTCCAATGTCGCGTCGTGCGAACAAAAATTGGGGGATGTTGACGGTTCGAGTCGAGCAACATTGGTGTATATTGCCCGACGGAGTTTAAATTGATTTCTAAATGTCAGAAGGTTCACGGTGTGCGGTAGGCACACTGTTTGCCTTCCGACTCTTACATTATCGCCGGAGTAAAACACCTCGTCAACAACCCCTATGTGGATATCTTTAGATGGTTATTATGCCAATACCCAAGCCTCCAAAGCCTCCCACAAATCCCCTTCTCCATTATGCGCATCTTGATATGCACCCAGTAGATACGACATATCCTTTTTGAATACCTGAATGTCTGTACGTTTTTTATATGCCTCAGCAATAGCTTTAGCTTCTGTATATGAGTACGGAGTTAGTCCACTCTCTTTCTGTGCCGAATTACGAGCTTGTGCAACTGATCTATATCGCCACCACAATATACCAAATAATTCTTCAGGTGCCATACCTGTTTTACGAAGACTGTCAAAATTTTTCCAAACTGTAGTTTTCTTAGACAATACACGTTGTGCCGGCTCTAGACTTTTTAATTGGGCAATAGATGTTACTAGTGCAAATATTTTTTTAGAATTATCCTCGACAAAAGCCTTAGATGCCGATTTATATTGTTTGATCTTAATATCAGCAGTCTTTTCTAATGTTACAACCAGATCTGCATCAATATCCTCCTCTAAGAAAATGTGTACGTGTGGAGAATCAATATATTCTTTCAACCTATCCAATACATATGTTTTAATATCTTTGTCTGAGCCAAGCATTTCACGATATACAAAGACATGCTTATCAAAAAAGAGGCCGTTGGTTGACTGCAATGCCTCAACATCATCCTTAGTAAACGTATCTGAGTGTATGTAGAACACCTGGGCAAATTCTCGACGTTTACGCAAAGCTTCAACAATGGCCGAAGCTTGCTCTTGCACTTTTTTTTGATCTGTACCGTAGAAGAAATAAAGCATGTGGGCTTGGATTTGTAATAATTACTTGTACATGCCAGTATATCATACGTATGAAGGATAAAACGGTATTAGCCATAGAGACCAGCTGTGACGAGACTGCAGTCGCCTTGATGTCATATACGGATGATACGTACACCGTTCTGGCACAAGAGTTATATAGTCAAATAGCTATACATAAAGAGTATGGCGGTGTTTTCCCTATGCTAGCCAAACGAGAACACGGCAAACACCTCCTTCAACTTCTCGAGAATACATTATCTACAGCCAAGATAGGACACATGGAACCAACTATAACCGAAGATGCAAAAACTGCAGCCTTGTCGTTATTAGGTCGAGAATCAGAGCTGTTAGAATTCTTTACCCAAGCTTTAGCAAATACACAGAGTTTCTTATACAAAAGACCTAACGTTGATGCAATAGCAGTAACTGTTGGACCTGGACTCGAACCAGCTTTGTGGGTAGGTATTAGTTTTGCCAAAGCTCTATCAATACTATGGAATATAGACTTAGTACCTGTAAATCACATGGAGGGTCATATCACCTCTGTACTTATAGAAAATGATCGGCAACCACCTCTCACGCTCTTTCCAGCATTGGCCCTACTTATATCAGGCGGTCATACAGAGCTTGTACACGTAACGAAATGGGGTTCATACAATATACTCGGTGGTACTCGTGATGATGCTGTTGGAGAGGCTTATGACAAAGTGGCACGAATACTTGGATTGGAATATCCAGGTGGGCCTGCCATATCAGCCAAGGCTGAACACGTACGCTCAAGCCACGGCATACAACAAGCAGAACGTATGTGTGTCGCGCAAGGTATCAAACTCCCCCGTCCAATGCTCAACAGTCAAGATACATCATTTTCTTTTTCTGGACTTAAAACAGCCGTATTGTATATGGTGCGTGATTTACAAAAAGCTTCTGAAACCAATTCTCTAACAAGTGATCAGGTTAACCTTATATGTTTTGAATTTGAGCAAGCTGTCACCGAAGTATTGTTAAAGAAAATATCCCATGCTGCTAAACATATAGGAGCCATGCACTCACTCATTGTTGGTGGTGGTGTAATAGCATATACATATATACGAAACAACATACAAACATGGTGCGATACTAACAACATACAGTTTCTAAAACCTACACACGAATTTGCAACAGATAACGCTGTCATGATCGCAGCAGCAGCATTGTTACAACTCAATCACAGCTATGGAGTAGTGATACCGCCAAAACTAGAAAATCTAAATCAAGTCATTGCACGTGGAGGTTGGAAGATAGATGAGATATACTAGAGTCAATGAACTCTGTTCTTACATTATTTTATATAATACTCGGAGGCCTTGTCCCAGCTTTATTTTGGATGTGGTTTTGGATGCATGAGGAAAATAAGCACAATGAACCAAAGCGAACTATATGGGCAACATTTATATTGGGAATGATAGCTGTTATCGTTTCATATTTTGCACAGAAAGGTGTTGCTTTATTTTTCCATATACAACTCGGAGGATCTGATGTTTTCGATCTTGAGCTTGCACTACAAAACCATCCCCTTATATCCTTAATATATGTGGTCATTGAAGAACTTACCAAGTTTTTTGCTGCATATGTGATCGCTTTCCATACAAAATGGTTTAGAGAACCTATAGATGCGTTTATATACCTCATGACTGCTGCTCTAGGTTTTGCGGCAATGGAAAATACATTGTTCTACATGATACTACCACTACTATCTGGTAGCCCTTTACAAGAAATTATAATTACCGGACACACTCGCTTTATCGGTTCCAGCGTACTACATGTAGCATCTTCAGGCATGCTTGCAGTATTCATTGGATTATCATTTTGTAAGGCGCCTATAGTACGTGAATTACGCATTTGGTTTGGATTACTTGTTGCTATACTCATACATTGGCTATTCAACATGTTACTTATCATTTCAGATGACAGTCAAGCATTCTTAATCTTTGGGGCTGTATGGGTTGTAACAATATGTCTCATCGTGTCGCTTGAACGGGTTAAACAAATAAAATGTTTTTAGTTATACAAAAGGTTGCGTATATACCTATAACCATTTACAATAAGTACATATGAAACAAGCACGTCAATCTTTTTTTCAACGTTTAACTGGTGGACTCCGAGACGAAGATGAAGAGGCAATTTCCAAAATGGATGAAGTTAACAGGAAGTCTCTAGATAAAGTCGAACAAAAACTTACAAATTCTTGGGATGAAGAAGAGGAATCTGAACCTGTTGCAGTAGATGGACAATTAGCTATCGATGTCTTTGAAACACCTATAGATATTATAGTAAAAACCATGATACCTGGGGTACGAAAAGAGGATATTGATATATCACTATCTCGAGATCTACTCACCATCAGAGGTGAACGAAAAG
>CAYRJE010000025.1:3408-7034 GCA_964424465.1 uncultured Candidatus Saccharibacteria bacterium | reverse complement strand
ATCGAGAGTTATACTGGGGAACATTTTCACGAACCGTCAAACTACCTCACGAGGTAGACATAGAGCGGGCTGAAGCGATGGAAAATCAAGGTATGCTCACACTAAAGCTACCCAGAGTCGACAAACAGAGACAGACAAAATTGAAAGTTAAGACTGCATAAGTACAACACCCCACTTACCCAATAGAAAAACCCCTTATAGGGGTTTTTCTTTAGTCTGACTCTATATTGTTATATAAAGCTCAATTTTAAACCGACGAGTGATGAAGGAATCTTCTTCCCCGTAGGGGAGAGATTTCCTTCGATCGAGAAGGTTTTGGTGCCAAGGGCCGGGCTCGAACCGGCGACCCCATCCTCTTCAGGGATATGCTCTACCAACTGAGCTACCTTGGCGTTATGATTATTTCTTTGATGGAAGAATCAGATCTCTTACACTGTCGTATGCTCCCATAGCAGTTTCTATATAGGGTTTAACGTAATACAATGCTCCAAATGACAATCCTATCAGGAATAGCCATTTTAATGTGGAGAAAATGATAGACATACGTGCTCGACGCTGAATACTGATCAGCATAGCGTTGTTTTCGGCAACGATGCGTCGAATCTGCTGTATTTCATTTTGAAGATCACTCGATCCTAGTTCCATGAGATGATATTAGCAGATTAAGGCCAATTAGTAAACCAGATTAATTACTCCACCGTGCAACTATTCCTGCAGGTAGAAATCGCCCTTGAGCGTCCTCCAACAACAATTCACCACTCTCTGTCTTATCAGCGTCAAGTATCATGTCAAGATTCTGTTTATATGCAACATGGGAATACCCAGCAGAGTACCCGTTAACAATAAAGAACAATGGATCTGTCGTAAGCAACTTCGAACACTCCGCAACAAAATCAACCAAACTATCCTCCAACTTCCATATCTCCCCTTTCGCACCTCTACCAAACGCTGGTGGATCCATAATAATACCGTCATATGTATTACCACGACGTAATTCTCTTTTTACAAAAGCGAATGCATCATCAAGTATCCAGCGAATAGGAGCATCTTCAAGACCTGACATTTTAGCATTGGACATACCTGTAGCTATGGAAGACTTCGAACCGTCAACATGAACCACCTCTGCACCTGCTGCAGCCGCAACCAAAGAGGCACATCCAGTATAGCCGAATAGGTTTAAGACTTTTTTACCCGAAGTCCCTTGTAGTTTCTGATTTATGAAAGACCAATTAGAGAATTGTTCAGGAAAAATACCCGTATGTTTGAATGGACTGAGTTTTACATGCGCTTTAAGATCACCGAAAAAATGTATTGAGTATGTTTCGGACAGAGGTTTAATAACTTTCCAATCTCCTCGTTCATCCCTCTTACCTGTAGGCTTCTCGATAAATACAGCATCGGCCTTCTTCCAATCAGCACTGGCTAGTTTCTTCGGCCACAGAGCTTGTGGATCAGGCCTATCCATAATATATCCGTTGTATGATTCCAACTTTCTACCTTCACCGCTATCAATAAGGTGGTATTGTAAATCTGTATTATTTTGGGTTTTGATAATAAATGAAGACATGTGACATCAATATAGCAGGAACCCACAATAAATACCATATAAAAGCAAAACCACTCCATATCTGGAGTGGTTTTGTATGTATAAGTAAATAGACTTACTCTCTCTCAGCACCAGACTGCATCTTTTGCGCTTCTTCAGCCATAATCTTCTCCACCTGCTCTGCCGGTATAACCTCCATCACTTCGACATCAAATATGAGTGTTGAATTTTTTGGAATGATAATTTTTCCGTCATTATCCTTAATCTCTTGATCTCCATATCCTTTATTGGCTGGAATCACCAAATGCTTCTTGTCACCTTTTTTAGTTCCCATTAATCCCTCCTCCCATCCTGGAATCACCATACCTTTACCAAGCATCAAGCCAAAAGGTTGACCTCTATCATACGAGCTGTCAAATTTTGTTCCATTTTTTAATGTTCCTGTATAATTCACGATTATCACGTCTCCATTTTGAGCAAGTCGAGTTGAACTTGCAAAACGAGATATACCTGTATCTTGTGATTCTGTTGCCTGGGGCGCAGGTTCATTCATATGATCCATAGTTTTTGGGTTTTTATTAATGACGAAGACAGCAGTTGCGATAATCGCAACAAGTGCCACTATTGATATAGTTGTGTTTTTATTCATATATATAAAGTTATCAAATATTTTATTAATGAGTCTCGGGGGTAATGTTTAATAGATGATCAACAGCTTCTTGATCAAAGCCAACAATAATATGATCATCTATGTCAATCACAGGAACTCCTAACTGACCGCTCTTTGCCACAGCCACCTTTCGAGCCTCAGCATCCTTTCCCACATCTACTGACTCATAAGCAAACCCTTTAGATGTAAGGTATTCCTTTGCCAAATGGCAGTACTTACAACTCTCAGTACTATAAACAATGATTTTGTGTGTTTGTGTATCCATTCAATAATCATATCATGACCATCAGTATTTTATCTCCTTGATTCATTTGCATGACCATTTTCTGATGTATTTATAATCTGTATCACATGCTCATCTGGCAAGGATACATCCAACCTCTTTCGTATTTCATAATCATAACCCTCCTGCGATTGAAATTTACGAATATTTGCATCTAATTCCTGGTCTCTTGTTCTAAGATGGCCATATTCATCCTGCATTCTCTCTAACTCCGCTTTAGATTGAGAATAGTTCACATACACTCGCCAAGTACCCCGAAATAATACCAGCAACACAAGCAAAAGCACCAACAAAACCCACGGTGACGCCATCAACCGTGCAAATGTGGTTTGTTCTTTTTTTCTTGCTCTAAATTCTCGCACCTGTTACTATGTATACCATGTTTCTAAATCCAAAACATCGTCAAAAAATCCAATTCGTGTGGGCAATTATCGCCTTACTTATGATTGCCGGACTGATTCTGGCATATTTACCAGGTCTGTTTGTGTAGATTACAAAAACCACCCCTATGGGTGGTTTTTGATTTTGCAGATCTAGAAAAGTACCGAGATGAATCCATATGTTATAGCTTCCAGGATATACAGCACTATCAAGAATACTAATGCGTCTTTTAACTCCATTAACATGAGCGATGCGATCAATAAGACTGAGACTCCGAAACCTGCCAAGAATCCAATGAGTCCGAACATTGATAGAAAACAAGTTACCACAATAGTCGAGTTTATAATAAGTGACTGTTTCCACTGATCTGACTTCTCACCTTTACTATATAGATACCAGGCTACAAGTGAATATGAGATTAGTATTTGAATTACAATGTTGGTGAATGTAATTGTCATAGGGTTTTATGGATAGTATATGGGAAAATTGTGTAAAAAACTACCTTCGCTTACTGGTGCCATCAGTAGGAATCGAAGCTTACAGCTTCAGTACACCTTTGCAGTTTTATTCGGACCAAAGGTCCTCAAAAACATTGCAAAGCTTTTCGATTCCCACACGGAGCCGAGCAGTCGGCTCCTTTCAGGCCAAAGCCTCGCTTCGTTCATCTTTGTGCCATCAGTAGGAATCGAACCTACATCTACCCCTTAGGACGGGACTGTTCTATCCATTGAACTATGAGGGCATGG
>CAYRJE010000025.1:0-3398 GCA_964424465.1 uncultured Candidatus Saccharibacteria bacterium | reverse complement strand
AGTAGCATCTATACCTATAATAATAAAACCATGACATCTGGGCAGATGCCATGGTTTGGAACGTTTCCCGTCGGCGCGTCATAAGTAATACTCAATGACATTCGCGAAACGCATAACTCGGATATTTCCCTCTGGAAAGACTGTATTAAACAGCGGAAAGCCCTGGAAATCTTCCGGGAGAGTTGTTGGTATTCCGGCTCGACCAAGCGAAGTAAACCGAAGCACCCTCTGATTAGATATCCATTTGAATCGAAATGTTGTACAAAATCTCAGAGAAGGACCACCTGCTTCACATACCCATTCCCAGTCCTCATCGAGCCGAATAACATCGTTGAGAGTTCGTAGAAAACCTCTGTCTGCCAAGTTAGACGCAGACCTTTTGGCTACGATCACAGCCATCGTCAAAACGAATGATTTTAAAAGTTCAGGGGTCATAAAGAAACAAGGGTTATAGGTTTTTATCTCACAGAGACAGTGTGAGACTACCACAACTTACACACCTTGTCACCACCCTACCCTCGCTTCATCATTTTTAAAAATACTTCATGCGAAATATTCACCTTCGCACTTGCCTGCATTTTCTTTTTACCTTTTTTCTGTTTCTCCAATAATTTCTTCTTTCGTGTTACATCGCCTCCATATAGATATCCTGTTACATCTTTACGCATAGCGGATAGTGTACGAGATGCCACTATTCTACCATCGGCCTTAGCCTGAATCTTTGTCACGAACAATTGTTTAGGCAATATTGCTTCAAGTCTATCAACAGCTTTATTTGCTTCATCATCAAGTCTCCGACGTGCAACCACACGAGTAAATGCTTCAACGGGTTCTTCAGCAACCAATATATCCATTCTCATCACGTCTGCATCTTGCATAGCAAAGAATTCATATGACAGAGACGCATAACCAGAAGAAACACTTTTCAATTCATCAAAAAAGTTGTGCATCAATTCGCGCAAAGGCATAAGTATAGTGAGGGCAAGACGACCGTCTCCAAAATTCTCAGTCTCAATTAAATCACCTTCGTGATCATATAACAGTTGATAAATAGCACCTGAATATCCTGATGGTGAGATAATCTTCAATGTAACCCATGGTTCTTTTACATTTACTACCTGACCGTGTTCTGGAAATAGTGATGGAGAATACACTGTCTGATGTTTCCCATTTTTCAATGTAACTTCGTAAATGATACTTGGTGTTGCAATAACCAAAGACAGATTGTACTCACGTTTTAATCGTTCAGTGATGATTTCCAAATGAAGCAAACCCAAGAAACCGCAACGAAAACCCCGTCCCATAGAACCAGAACTTTCTTCCTCATATGAAAATGCTGAGTCAGAGAGACTCAATTTTCCAAGCGACTGTTTTAACAACTCAAAATCATCTGCATCCTCAGGAAATACTGATGCCCACACCACAGGAGCCGGCTTCATATATCCATGTAGTTCAGGCAATTGTTTTCTAAACAACGTAATAGTATCTCCTACGGTTGCAATACCTGGTTGTTTGATACCTGTCACAATATATCCGATCGCACCCTTCTCTAACACATCCACAGGTCTTTCTTCTGGTGCGAAAATACCAACCTCCAGAGCAAAAAACTTTTCACCAGCAATCTTAAACAACAATTCATCCCCTTTCTTGATTGCGCCTTCCATCACTCGTATATATACGATAACACCTCTATGGTTAGAATATTGAAAATCGAAAATCAAACCACGAAAGTTTGCATTGCCTTGCGCGTCGATATCAGGTAACTCAGCTTTTGGCGCAGGTATTGATTCGATAATTTTCTCTAACAACACATCTACACCAGCACCAGTTTTACCTGATGTTTCTAAAATACTTTGAGGATCACAACCGAGCAATTTGGACACTTCTGTCTTTACATCATCAATACGAGCTATGGGAGAATCAACATTTGAAAGAACTGGGATAATGACAAGGCCTGCCTCTTCGGCCAAACGAAGCGTTGTTAATGTTTGAGCTTGCACTCCTTGTGTTGCATCGACAAGAAGCACACACCCTTCAACAGCGCGCAGTGCTCTTGATACTTCATATGAGAAATCTATATGCCCTGGAGTATCGATCAGGTTAAATACATACCCCTTGTATTCCATACGTACTGGGCGCATCTTAATAGTAATACCCTTCTCTTTTTCCAACTCCATATCATCCAACATCTGATCTTTCATCTTTCTCTTCTCTACTGTTGCTGTCAATTCCAACATTCGATCTGCTAGAGTGGATTTGCCGTGATCAATATGTGCAATGATGCTGAAATTTCGTATATGTTCCGAGTTTTTACTCATGTAGGTATCAATATACAGTAGATGTACAAGATACACAATGGGATCTAGTTGTAGGTTACCACGTTAGTTGAGAAGCCTTTTGCATCTAGTGGAATAACTGTTTTGACTCCATACACATCTATTACTGAGATGTTCCTTAGAATGACTTTGTAGGGAGTGCCTCGTACTAGATTATATATTTGATCAAATGGACCGAATAGAATTGAAAATTGTAATGGGTATGTGGTACGAGCATTGTATACCTGACCAGGGTTGGTAGCGAGAGTTACCAAATGTGACCGCAACATAACACCTGATGTTGCATGAACAAGATCTATTTGTGCAGATACACCAGTTTGTAAATTATTATTCCCCACATTCATCAATGTAAAGATATTACCTCCTATACCAGCCGGAGTTCCTGATGCGTTTTTAGCAACGAAGATAGTAGATGAAGCATTTGAAAATTTTGCAGGTATGGACGCAGCAACAGTAACAGCTCCTGTCTGTTGTGTTGGTAGAGGTTGCTTAGGTCCGTTATTTATAAAATATCCATTCCATGATTCTGTATTTGGAGTACCTAAAGACGCTTTATATGATCCAGGACGTAGATTTGAATATTCTACTCGAACTTTATACTGTTTTGATGCCCCTGCACCTATGACATACACTGGTCCTGTGATGGGAAAATTTTGTCCGTATTCATCAGTAAGCGTTGCTGATCTAATAACTGTTCCTGTTGCTACTACATACTGATTCATATTCGCAGCCTTAAAGAATAGTACCGGCATACCTAGGAATGAAAAAGTTGAGGATGCACTATTTGTAGTGTTGGTTAATTTTATAGTTGCAGAATATATTAACCCTTGTTGTTTATCAACTGTTAGAGTCTGGGCCTTGCCCACTGATACGCTGGCAGTATTGCTCTTTTCAAAAGAAACAGCTGATACTATGTTTTTGTCGTATATGTATTTGCCAACAAAAACGATTGCTAAAACCAACACAACTATAAGTAGTATCTTTTTCATATTATGTGATTATTAAATTGCTATGAACTATAGTATAGCGTACATTTTATATCTGTGGTAGTATATATTCGTT
>CAYRJE010000024.1:5101-11656 GCA_964424465.1 uncultured Candidatus Saccharibacteria bacterium | reverse complement strand
CTGATATAATAATAGCAAAATATATGTCAATATTCAAGTTTATCCTTACATACAAATACAGGATAGTGCTGGCCATTTTCCTACTCATTAGTATTGCATACATAGCGCCTTCCATAAAACAGATCTTGTCTAAGGCTGGTATTGCATCTCAAAACCTAAACAGAGCAGCTGTTACTCAAAAGAACTCCACCGCAGGAGGTGTTGAGGATTATGTTTTAAATATATTTTGCACAGAGAAGACTTCTAAGTACATAAAAGCTGTAAGTGGTAGTGGTGTTTTCCTATCAGATCCTGATGAGGAAACCGGGATTATATTAACAAACGCTCATGTAGCGAGGCATCTATTAGCTCAAAATAAGCAATGTGTCGGTAGAACAGGGAACCCAGCAGTTACAACACACAAACTAACACTGCGTTACATACCGAGTTATTGGCTAAATGTAAACAACCAATATATCATTGGTGATCCAGACCAGAGTTCAACTGGTGAGTTTGACTTTGCCCTTATAGAATCAAAACGAATCAGCAAGATTGTGAAAAAAAAGAATCTATTTGAGGTTCTGCGCCAACGACTGGAACTGAAAGTTGGAGATTACCAGACAAATCAGTACAGTAACACTGCACATTTTATACACTCATACCCAGCACAAAAGACTTTATCTATATCGGTCTACTCACCTCTATATCGAAAAAAAGATGCTGTGACCATATCTAGTATATATCAAAGTCCAACATTAGGACGCGATAATAACCTACTAGACGCACTTGGATCTCGATTTGTGGATCATGGGTCATCTGGAGGTATGATGATAGCTGTAGACACATCGTACTCGCTCCTAGGCCTATCGACAATACTCATACAAGACCAAGCTCCTCAGACTGTACGCATAGTGACCTTAAGACACGTGTTTGACGTACTCGAGAGCGAACTCAAAAACCGCGATGATGCTAATAGTCAAAACTATCTGTCACTAATAAGACAAATACTTTCCCAAAATAAAATAGATCACTCTCTGTACTCTATATTGAAGAACCAAAAGCTGACATCAGCACTAGAGGACAGTACTCGTAAAACACTTAGAGATCTTCGTATTATAAAATACTAAATCTTACGCACTGCTAGTCGGAGCGCTGGGATTCGAACCCAGAGTCACATCAGCCCAAGTGATGCATGTTAGCCGTTACACCACGCCCCGGTATGAGAAACATACTATCACAGAAGGCCTATATTAACAAATTCACATTCTGTATATACTTTTGCAAATAAAGGTTTTTTACACTTTTTGTACTCGGATCCAAACTGCCAACAATAGCAAGATCGGTGTGGCACTTTAAAAAAGGCATTCTTTCACCCTTAGAATCATGATTCGGACCACTCTCTAAACCATACAATCTGTCAGAATAGACCCCTTCATGTATCAATGCTCGGTACACATTCTGACAAATATCAAACATGGCATGTTTATATCTTAATATTTTTCGGTCTATTTTCAGATCTGCCAAAGTAGGCACCCTACCGCTTTTGCGAGTTTTTACCTCTATAAGCCTTATCTCTAAGACATTTCTATCTGGTACTGCTTTGTACAGGATCAAATCAATCTCAAACCCCCACCTACGCATATTTGACTTATATAAACAGTAACCACGCTCAATAAGCATCTTGCAGACAAACTGCTCCCCTTCTCTCCCTAATGCCACAGAAGATATGTCGTTTATATGATTTAAATTCATATCCAGATGATATACAAAACTAATTATGTTTTATATAAAGAAATCATAAAATGCTTATATACCAACGTTATATGCAATATTTATTCATTATCTTGACGAATTATGTGTGTGATATGTGCTGTATATAGGTCATTTTCTGTCTTTTATACACATATCCCCAAAGTTATCCACATATATATTCAAATCATGACCTATAACGACCTACACATAACAACAAAAATAGACCTAAAACTGTGCGGAATAAGAGAATCGAACTCTTGTCTCATCCTTGGCAAGGACGTATTCTACCACTAAACCAATTCCGCAACTGGTGCACCTACCAGGACTCGAACCTAGAACAACGGTTCCGAAGACCGATGTGATATCCATTTCACCATAGGTGCTTTCAATTTTACAAGAAAAGTATTATATTTCAAGTAATAATCACATGCTATCATCAAAGACTAAAAAAAACAAACCCTATTTTGAGGACACTATACCTAACGAGGTCCTAAGGGTTATCGAGTCTTTGGAGCAATCTGGATTCGAGGCTTATTTAGTTGGAGGTTGCATAAGAGACTTGCTAATGGACATAGCTCCTAAAGATTGGGATATATGCACCAATGCAACTCCAGACCAAATACAAAGCGTATTCCCAGACTCTTTCTATGAAAATTCCTTCGGTACTGTGGGCATAAAGACAAATATAGGTGTTGTCGAGGCTACACCGTATCGTATAGAGGGTTCTTATTCAGATGGTAGGAGACCTGATACTGTAAAATTCAGCCATAATATAGAGGATGATCTAGGACGCCGTGATTTCACAATGAACGCTGTGGCCTATAACCCCATTAGACACACATTTATAGACCCTTTTGATGGTCAAAAAGACATTTGTGATAAAGTTATCCGGGCTGTAGGCGTAGCCTCAGATAGGTTTCAAGAAGACGGACTACGTATAATGAGACTGATTCGGTTTGTTGCACAGTTGCCTTTTAGCATAGAGACAAACACACTCACTGCAGCAATAGAGACAAAAGATGTCTTGGCAACAATATCCAAAGAACGTATACGTGATGAATTCACAAAATTAATACTATCAGACAACCCATCTATTGGTCTTTTATATGCAGAAAGACCGGTGTTTTGCCATATATAACAACATATCTACAAGATTCTGTCAAAATAACTCAGAACGGCTGCCACGCATATGATGTTTTTGAACATCTGGTAAGAAGCTTACAATGTGCTGCGGATAAGAAATACTCTCTAGAACTACGGCTAGCTGCTTTATTTCATGACATAGGAAAACCCCCAACACGTTTATGGTCAAAAGAAAACAAAGATTATACTTTTTATGGTCATGAAGTTGTTGGCTCAAAAATAGCCAAGAAAATACTTATAGACCTTAAGTTTTCACATGAAACCATCGATAAGGTGGTAAAACTAATACGTTGGCACATGTTTTTCTCTGATACTGATCAAATTACACATTCAGCAGTACGCAGAATGATTGCCAATGTTGGAAAAGAAAACATATGGGATCTTATAAACCTGAGAATTTGTGACCGTGTTGGTACTGGCAGACCCAAAGAAGATCCATATAGACTTAGAAAATACATGTCTCTTATAGAAGAGGTGCTTACTGATCCAACAGATGTTTCGATGTTAAAAATAGACGGTAACGACCTAATCGTAGAGTTGGGTTTAACACCAGGTCCTATTGTTGGTAAATTATTGCATATACTATTGGATATATGTCTAGAAAATCCAGACCTGAACACTAAAAAAGCTTTATTAGATAAAGCTAAAGATTTATTAGAGCTTACAGAGGATGCAATAGAAACACTGTACATGAAAGCCTTACACACAAAACAAGAAGAAAATCAGAAGAAGATAGACAGAATAAAGAAGACTTACAAAGTTTCATAAGAAACAATAGAACCTCAAACAACCTTCCTACTCTTTTATAGATAAGAGCAATGGACAGTGATCAGACCCTGTTGCGTCTTTTAGTATTGTAATATCATAATCTTCCGATAAAACACCTTTTGATGCATAAAAAGCATCAATTCTCCACCCTATATCCCTTTCCCTGCTCCTAGTCTTCATATCCCACCATGTATATGCAACAGTCTCAGGGTATTTTTCCCGATACAAGTCGTAGAAACCATTATTCTGTAATATATCCAGCTTTTCCCTTTCTTCTGGTAAAAAACCAACATGATTCGCATTTTCTTTTGGTCTAGCCAAGTCTATAGCTCTATGAGCTATATTTAAATCCCCAAAAAAGACAATGTCCTTATTGTATTTCCGTTTCAGGTGTAACAAAAAATCAGTGAATTCATCATAAAAACGCAGTTTATACGCCAATCTTTCTGGTTTACCACCACCATTTGGGAAATAACCATTTATAATAATAAAATCAGGACATTCGAGACATACCAACCTCCCCTCTGTTCTTAGGGTTTCATATGTAACATCTATGTCAACAGTGCTTACCTTAATATGTTTAGATACGAATACCACCGTTCCACTATAGCCTTTTCTCTCAGTGGCTGAATTATGGTAAGTATTATAACCTTCCGGAAAAAACTCTTTGGCCAATTCTACATAATTAGCCTTTGTTTCCTGTAAACCTATTATATCTATAGGGAGCTCACTTAACACATCTTCACCCGAAAATCCTTTTAAGAATAGATTCTGTAATATATCTTTCCTATGTATTGCTCTGATACCGTTGACATTCCAACTAAGAATATTCATCCTTAAATGATACCAACTCCCAACATTTGGGTAAATGTCTTATAAATCAACCTAATTTATATATACAGATCCTCATTAAAGACATTTGAATACTACTTACCCTCTCCAGGTTTCTTGTGAAACTGCTCATGTATCTTCTTAAGATGTGAGTCTGTGACATGGGTGTATATTTGGGTTGTAGCAATACTAGCATGGCCAAGCATAGCTTGAACGGACCGTATATCTGCCCCATTCTGGAGTAAAGTTGTAGCAAAACTGTGTCTTAGGACGTGTGGTGTTATTTTTTTGGATATTCCAGCCTGTACAGCATATTTTTTAACAATACGTTCCACAGTCCTAGGTGTCACCTGAAACAATTTGTTAGAAAGCATCATTTCAGGGGTCTGATCAAGCATTTTCTTGTATTTTTCAATAGTATCCAAAACCTCCTTATTCAAAAAGACCACTCTAACCTTACCACCCTTACCCCTTATAGAGAATTCCAGATGCGACATGTCCATATCCATATCCAACGAGCAAAGCTCAGATACACGCAGACCTGTTATGAATAGGAGCTCAAGTATGGCCTTATCTCGTAAAACACTTATACCATAAGGTTTTTTTTAGTCCCCCATGCCCTTTTCTGGCTGTTTTAACAGATTCATAAGCTCAGTTTCCGTCATAAATGACACCTGCCTCTCAGATACCTTAGCCAACTCTACAGTTTCAGGTGAAACCACCTCAATACCTATCATTCCTAGGTATTTTAAAAATGCTCTTATAGCTATAAGGTAGTAATTTTGTGTTTTTTTGGACAAATACTCGTTTTCTGACCTTAATTGACCCACTTTTTGTCTATTAAGCTTCAATCTATACTCTCTTATTATCTGTCTTTGAATGTCCTTTACCTTAAAAATACCCTTGTCTTTTAAGTATTTCTCAAAGTCTCTGAGGTACCGGGCGTAATTTTCTATTGTCTTTAAGCTCCTACCTTTCTCAATCTCGACATATTCAAGGAAATCTCGAATATACCTTGCAACCTCAGAATCTTTACTTTCTTTAATATCTATTGCTTTATTTGTATATATACTAGTCATATTTAGATATTTATTAAGTATATTTTATAGAGGTCTGTATGGAGGTCTTAGAGCACAAGTGATTATAATTCTGACTGCAAACACCTTACACAACACCAATAGCGCCTGGCTGGTAGGGTAGGGTGTGGAAAAGGAGGTGCTTATGTAACCCTATTTAACCCTTATATTTAAGGCTTTTGTTACCTTATTTGATTTGCATTTTTATATGTTATGTGCTAATATTATAGCATGTTATCTAAAAATAAAAAAACTAAAATAATTTCAAAGTCTCAAATCCACGAGAAGGATACAGGATCTCCAGATGTTCAAATTGCTGTAATAACAGAGCGTATTGATTATCTAGCGGACCCCCTAAAAACACACAAGAAGGACAATCACTCTCGAAAAGGTCTTCTTAAACTTGTATCTAAGCGACAAGCTCATATGAAATACCTACAACGAAAGAGTCCTGAGCGATATGCAGCTTCTCTAGCTACAGTAAAATCAAAGTAATTTTTAGATAATCTCCATATTTTAAATAAATAACCTTGATGTAACAGTCAAAGGTTATTTATTTTTCAATATGATACAATATATACACACTAAACATATGGAAACTACATACAAAGAAAACGTAAAACACAAAGGTCAGCGCGTTGGTATACTCATAGATACTCAGAACCTATACCATGGTGCAAAAAACTTATATAGAGCAAAGGTTAATTTTCAGAATATTTTAACTGATGCAACAGCTGGTAGAGATCTAATCAGAGCAATTGCTTATGTAATAAATACAGATTCTGAGGTTGAAAGGGGATTTTTTGATGCTTTAGAGAAGATTGGCATTGAAACTAAAATAAAAGACATACAAATATTTAGCGGAGGTTCTAAGAAGGCTGATTGGGATGTCGGACTCGCTATAGACGCCATAAAACTTGCACCTAAACTAGATGTGATTGTTATAGCCTCTGGTGACGGTGACTTTGCGCATCTAGTAGAATATTTGCAAGGTACATACGGGTGC
>CAYRJE010000024.1:0-5091 GCA_964424465.1 uncultured Candidatus Saccharibacteria bacterium | reverse complement strand
GGCATTTGGAAAATCAGCATCACAAATAATTAAAGAGAAAGTGGATACATTTGTTGATCTATCGGAGAATCCCGGCCGCTATTTAATACAATCAGCGCCACAACGCAGAAAACCTCGATTTATCAATATTAAAAAGCAACCTTAGTTCATTTTTTAACGATGGAGCCTAATTCACCTACAAATAATACAGGAGGGGAGGCTAAAAAACCTTCGATACATACACTGGAAGGTGATATTTTCAGTGCGATGCAGGATGATAATTACACAAATAATATCGTCAAAGTTGTCACTAGTCCTAAAACAAATACAAAGAAAGTTACATCGTATCCAGAACCAGATACTGAAAAAAGTGGTAACTTGTTGCGAATATTGGGTATATCAGCCACAACCTTATTTATTACATCTATTGGGGTATTCGGCTACCTATATTTACAAAAACAAAGCACAGAGAGAGCAGGTGAGGGAAGTGTCGCTGTAGCAACAACAACACCGTCAACAAACACTGCGGTCAGTCTTGCTGCAGAAGCTATTATACAGTTAGACCTCAAAGAACTAAATAAATTTGCTGGTATAGAGAGAATACGAAAAATCCAACAAGATCTACGTGATAAACAAATTTCCACCAAGACCACTGTTGAACTTGGACTAGGTCTCACAACCCCAGAGTTCTTTGCTAAGAACAGATTCTCAGGAGATGATGGTCTAATTCGAGCACTTGATAATCAGTATTCTTTTGGTTTATATAACAATACAAATAACATATTTGAATCCTTCCTACTTTTCAAGGTCAAGTCACCCGACTCAGCGTTTTCAAATATGCTTATATGGGAAAGATATATGATGAACGACATATCGGATTTGTTTTTGGATACAAGTATTAGCATATCCAAAGAAGATGCACTATCTGCAACATCGAGCGAACAAGTATCATCATCAACACCGACAAACAACACACCACTTCAAGAAGCTGGTTTTAGAGATAGAATCATACGAAATACCGATGCGCGAGTGTATACAGATGAGTATAATACTGTGAAATTAGTGTATGGATTTATAAACAAAGAATATTTGATTATAACTAGTGGGGTAGAGTCTTTTATAGAGATAAAGACGAGGATTTTGAATGATATAACTCTACGCTAAATACAGTATATAAACACTTAAATTTATTTATATATATTTTATATTAGTACTGCTATTGTCAAAAGGTGAAGATACATAACACAATATATTCCATACACACCAAGACTAATAGCTCAGGATTACTACACATAGAAACTGTGATTACCAGTGGTCTATACAACTTTATACTACTAGGTATACCTCGCAACTATTCATCTGATTTGAAAAATAAAATATACACTTCATTGAGGGCGGATGGCCTGTTAAACCTAAAGTCTGATAACAGAAAGATTACAGCAAATATTGTGGCTGATAGAGATGGTATAGCTCCAACATACGCAGAGTTGGCAGTTGCCATATCTTGTGCACTTTGCATGTCACAAAAACAAATTACACATTCAATACTTATAATTGGAGGATTATCTATAACAGGTACTGTTATACCTAGCAATAGGTTGTTACAAACAATACATACAGCACTCACACATAACATATCCTACATAGCCTGCACAGAAGACGATATCTTACAGATAGAACCAGAGTACATTGAACACGCTCGACAGAAGAACATACAGTTTATTGTAGGTAAGACAGTTAAAGAAATACTGCACAACATACAACATTTGATTATCTACAAAGTTGCAGATAATACTGAAACAAAGAAACTTGAACATGTTGATCCACACACATACAAAGAGACACTTCAAACATTGAGAGATAACTACTTAGAGTGGTCTATACTGGTGGCAATGTGTGGGCAACACAGCATTATGATTCAAACAAATAACATACACACAACAGCCACAACCATCGATGATATGAGTAAATCTTTACCTAGGCACACCCTAGAGAGACGATTGCAGTTTGCATATGAAAGTCGATTAGATGACATATATTTTCAACAAATAACCCGAAAAGGATTCTATATAAAAAACGATACACATAGATATGATGACGCACACACACAGAAAATAGCTTCATTTATATACAATGAAAATATTTCATCTAAGGTTCCTCAAATACATAGTACAAACTATAATATATCAACCTGTTTACACTGTTCATGTGGAAATAGAGGAGCAATTCAGTCAAAATGCCTGTGTTTACAAAGAAATATACTTAGATACAACAACATGTTGAATTCATTACACAAAGATATTTACACCCTTTGGATCAGTCATTATCAGCACCAGGTTCAAAATACACCTCAATATGACCACGAAATACTACAAAAAATAGTTGAGTACGTACACACCGTTAAAAAACATACTTCACCTGTTATCAGCGAGCAGACAAAACACACATTGGATAAACTAAAGAGTACTATGGGTAAAAAGTGCTTTGAAAAAATAATACAAGTTAGCCAGACACTTCAAATACTCTCAGATATAGAAAGGTTTGGTGCGTTAGATATCGACCAAATAAAAAGACCAACCTTGATTTCTAGTAAGAATCTATTGTTGGCCTTTTCATATATCCCTAAAAAGGATTCCTAGCACCTCGCACTTCAAAGTGTAGGTGTGGTCCAGTGGATTGACCGGTATTACCCAGAGTACCTACTTGCTGACCAGTTGTAACATGTTGTCCTTGTGAGACGGTAATACTATTCATATGCGCATACAATGTCTGTATACCGTTTTCATGACTAACCACCACATAATTACCGTATCCACCATTCCAAGTACTTCCACCTCGTACCAATATAACCGTTCCACCTCTAGCTGCGAGTATAGGTGTTCCTATAGGTCCAGCGATATCAATACCGTTGTGACCGTGAATACCTTGAGTCTTAATACCTCCATTAACCGGCCTTGAGAAGAAACCTGTACCTGCGTCTTTAGCGCTTGATTTTGGTACATTTTTTACAGAGCCATTATTTGATCCTGTGGTTGTAGATTTTATAGTTCCTCCTGGAATTATAATAGTATCCCCAATGACGAGTCGACCATCTTGCAAATCATTAAACTCCACCAACTCTCTTTGAGAAATATTAAACCTCTCAGCTATTTCGCTTACAGTATCACCTGATTTTATCTTATACGAAACACCAGAAATAGGGAGTATGGCCAATTTCTGACCAATTTTTATAGTACTTGTTCTTTTTAAATCGTTGGCCCAGAGTATGGTATCCACTGAAATGTTGAACTGTTTAGCAACAGACTCAATTGTATCGCCTTCTACTACAGTATATTCAGAAATATCACCATCTTCCTCTAGGGATACAGGCTCATCAACAGGTGGTATATTGACCACTATCTCAGTAGCAACAATATTACCAACCAGACTTGTGTTTTCTGATGTATCCACTACAGGTGGAGTGGTTGTAGCCAAAAGCTGGTTTAGAGCCGCCAATTCATCAATTGATACTTGCGCTTCAGCATTTATTGTATCCTCCTCAACAAAACCTTTAATTGCAAGGATTTTCCCATCTAGATTTATAGCTGTAATCTTTTTTGATATAACCTTCGCCGCCTTCTTATTTTTTGTCTTTGCTGGAACATCTGCAACTTGAGGGAAGTTTACACTTAAAGAAGTGGTGCCTTTTATAGCACTTCCAATATCCAACACGTGGTTATCAGCAGTAAAAACAACCGATTGTGGCACATTCAAACCATTGAAAGCCAAGGAAACTGTAGAAACACTAACCAGAACCATAACACCCACTAGGAGTGTAGACGATTTATAGGGTAAAATAACTTTGATTTAATTAAATAAATACCTGCTTACACTTCAGATATTGCACGTATTGTATTCTAATATATCCACAATAAGGCTGCAAATAGTCAGAATGGGTTTATGTGGTATAATTTTCAGCATGATTAACCTAAATCAAGCCTTAAACAGAGCTTTGTACAGTTCAGAATCTGCGCCATCAATGGGTTCAAGCCCTGAGGAGACCCTTAGTTTAGAAGAATTAGATACAGAAATTGACAGATTACAAACATTGTTACGCAATATAAAGACTGGCAGACCTGGCACAAACCCTACAAATGGTGAAAGCCTTGCACAAATACGAACTCGGCTACGAAAACTACAAACACAACGAGTCAGACTTCGAATTAGCACACCGGCAACCGGAGGTGGAACAGAGGGTACCGCCCATACACCATCACCTGAAGATTTTACAGATCAAATACCTTCCGAGGAAGATATTTCTAGATTCGAGGGTAGGATTTCAGCTTTATCAAACGAAGACCTGGCGGATAGAAGAGGTAAACTGGTATCCCTAACATCCGACTTACAGGCATTACTAGGCAGAGTTCAAGCAACCAGCCAACCAGAAGTAGAAAATACGATAAAAAAACGTATATTTTCTGTTACTAGAGCCTTGCAAGCTATAGATATTGCCATAGCTGCAAATCGTAACATTGAAACATTTGATGGCGAGGCCCCCAACACTCAACAAAACATGGCCGAACTGAAGGAGAGGTTGGCGACAATAGACCAAAAAATAGCAACCATCAGGAGTAGTAATCCGACAACTCGGGACCCAAATTCTGACGAATTGAGTCAACTCTTATTGGATCATGCTCGCATCTCTGAGGAGATTAAAAAACTGTATGAGACTAAAGAATCTTTTATTGAGTCAGTCCGAGATGGTCATGCTCCTTATGGTCGAGCTTTAGAGGATTTGAATATGCGATTGACCGCTGAAGGTAATAATACTCCTGATACAACTATTTTAGCAGCAGAGGAGGAGTTGACAGAATTACTATCAACTATAGATACGATGGGTGTAGATACGTTGTTGAATTTATCTACACAACGAGAGAAGACAGATGATTTCAACAATAAAACAGGAGTGGTCGAGACAGTATTTTATTTTCGAAAGTACTTGGAACATATACACACTTTGACATACAAGCTGAATACAACACTGCGTAACCCTACTCATAATAGAGTAGACACATCGTACCAAGGTGATATTGATGTAAGTACCGGGGCCAGAGTGGTAAGTAGAAGAGTTCG
>CAYRJE010000023.1:12040-12421 GCA_964424465.1 uncultured Candidatus Saccharibacteria bacterium | reverse complement strand
AGCGACACGGATTTACTATTTTCAAACAAAAAACAGATCAGAAGCGTTTATATATAATTGCAAAAGATATAACACACAACACCATAACTGTAAGTGATGAAGTGTCAGCTGAAGACACCGATGTACGCACAGAAAAAGCAAATACACAGATACATATGACACACGTCGTACTACGAACAGATATAGAGAAACTTAAGCATTTAGAGTGTCGCACAAGATACCGACAGAGGCGTATTCCTATACAAGAGGTACGAAAAAGAAATCATGATATGGCAGGCACAGAGTTGACAGTCGTATTGACAGAGAGCCAGTTGGTGTCAAGTGGTCAGTCAATAGT
The DNA here is from genome assembly GCA_964424465.1 of uncultured Candidatus Saccharibacteria bacterium. GTDB lineage: Bacteria > Patescibacteriota > Minisyncoccia > Phycocordibacterales > CAIZLB01 > CAIZLB01. The sequence continues at coordinate 12,084 of CAYRJE010000023.1, read as the reverse complement.
CTTGTATGACGGAGGGGTATGTGTAGGCGGCGGAGTTATCAACT
>CAYRJE010000023.1:7940-12030 GCA_964424465.1 uncultured Candidatus Saccharibacteria bacterium | reverse complement strand
AGCCTATAATAATCGCTATATACGCAATACCAAGCATGAATGCTGTTATGTGCTGTGCAGTATGTCTTTTTTGAGCACAATGCGCCTCTGGCAATACATCTCCGGTTGCCACATATAACAGTATTCCAGCAAAGAGACTGAGAACTATAGCAAGTATGTGTTCAGGTAGCACAAAAGACATTCCAATAAGTGCTCCTACAGCTGGGGCAATAGCGTCAAGCAGTAAATACCGAGTAGAGACTTTTTTACTCTTATGTGCCGTAAGTGCAACAGTATTGAACCCATCACTAAAATCATGAGCAATAACACCAACAGCGAACAGAGAACCGAACAAGGGTGATACTTGATACGCTAAACCTATACCGAGACCATCTATGAAAGAGTGTCCGATAAGAGCCCAAGCCCCTGTAGTTCTAGTAGTAAAATGGTTGTGATCATGTTCATGTTCGAGTGCACCATGTGCATGATGCAATGAAAATATCTTCTCCAACACATGAAAAATCGTAAAACCGATCACTACCCACAATAGAGGCAATGATGCATGTGCGCTCATTTCAAATATTTCCGGAATAATCTCAAGAAATACTATAGCTATCAATACTCCAGCTGTTAATCCTGAAAATATATGAGAATATTGTTTATATCTAAAGGCAACGAGTCCACCAAGTAGTGTACATATGAATGTAGCCAAGAGAATATATATAAAAGATGTCATGGATATCTGTAACATATCACAAAAATAAGTTAATATATATACATGCAAATTAAAAAAGCTGATGGTTCAGTCGAGCCGTTTGATCCTCAAAAACTTATTTCTGCGCTTCGAAAAGCTGGTGCAGAATCACATGTCGCTGAAGAGATAGCTACACATGTCACAACAGTATGCGAAGAAAATCATCACGATGAGGCTGTGAAGACTGAATTCATATATCATCTTGCATTTAGACAATTAAAGAATATCTCTCGTGCCGCAGCTTTAAAATTCTCACTTAAGAGAGCACTCCTAGAGATAGGTCCGAGCGGATTTCCTTTTGAAGAATTCATAGCCTCTATTTGGCGACGTCGTGGATATACAGCGATTACAGGGCAAATAGTTTATGGTTCATGTGTCTCGCATGAAGTAGACATCATCGCCTGGAAACCTGACGAATTAGTGATGATCGAAGCTAAATATCACAGTGATGGAGGCTCGAGAACTGATTTGAAGACTGCTTTGTATGTAAAAGCTCGATACGATGACATTCGACAGCAAGATTTTACATTAAAGTCTTTTGATTTGAAAACTGTAGGAGAAAAAGGATTAACTGATATGCATTTGTTTGAAAAAGGATCTCAACGTGTGATTTCAGAAATGCCTCAGAAATTGACTGAAGGCTGGCTGATCACCAACACTCATTTCAGCGACACAGCTATCACATACGGGTCCTGTAATAATCTTAAAATGATGAGTTTCGACTATCCAGAAGAAGGATCATTGCAACAGCTTATTATTGAACATTCTCTCTACCCAATAACCTGTCTCACAACCCTTAGCTCAGGCGAAAAGAAGAAGTTGATATCTGAAAATATTATTTTATGTTCAACTTTATATGAAAAAAGTGAATCATTGAAAGACTTTGGGTTTTCTAAAGAGAAAATATTTGAGGTATTGGAGGAGGTCAGTAGTTTGGTATAGCTTTATGTATTTTTAAGGAAATATTGAACGATCTGTTGCTATAATTTCTGAGTATGTACAAATGTTACAGTGATCAAAATATAAGTTTCAATGAATGGAACTTTAAAAAGAAGTTTGGTATATGTCTATAGGTAAGAATGTCGGGAGAGAACAGAATGGATCAGGAAGAGACTTTGAGAGACCTGTATTAATAATTAAAAAATGGAACAATGAAATGGTTTGGGGTGTGCCATTATCTACAAAACAGAAAAACAGGATTTCTACTACAATTTTACCGATATATTCGGCAGAGAGGTTTCCATAATAGCAGCTCAACTTAAATTATTGAGTACTCACAGATGTGTTAGAAAACTATACACGATAGATAATTTGCATTTTAAAAGTATACGCAAATATATAATAGAAAAATTAGAAGACTAACTACAAATCGAAAACCCATTATATCACTATAATGGGCGATCTCGGAGCCTTTCGGCACTGTGTATGCATTATATTATACTGACAACATAATTGATGTCAAGAATTAATAGAATATCTGATGTGGTACAATAAGGCTCATATCATGGCATTCTATAAGAAAAAATACTACACACCTGGAGACAAGGAGCCTTTCAGATTGAGCCGATCTAAGATAGATCTTTTTATTGAATGTCCGCGCTGTTTCTACATGGACCGACGTATTGGAGTAGCTAGACCACAAGGTTTTCCATTTAACCTAAACAGTGCAGTTGACCTACTACTCAAAAAAGAATTCGACGTTCACAGAGCTGCTGGCACACCTCATCCATATATGCTTGAAAATAATATTCCGGCCATACCATTTGCTCATAAAGAGATGGATACCTGGCGAGAAAACTTTGTAGGTGCTCAAACCACACATAAGGAAACCAATTTACTCATTACTGGTGCAGTAGATGATATTTGGATATATACCGACGGTCCTGATAAAGGAAAATTGATCATTGTTGACTATAAAGCCACCAGTAAAGATGGGGAAGTCACACTTGAAGCAGAATGGCAGGATGGATACAGACGACAAATGGAGACATATCAATGGATTTTCCGTAGACTCGGGTTTGAAGTTTCAGATACAGGATATTTTGTATATGCAAATGGGTTACGTGATAGACCAGGTTTTGACAACAAACTAGAGTTCGTCATAAAGACTATTCCACACACAGGCAAGACAGAGTGGATAGATACAGCATTGGCTGATATTAAAAAATGTTTGGACGATAATCGAATTCCAAACCCTGATTCTGATTGTGATTATTGTAACTATAGAAAAGAGGCTCGAGATAAGCAGGAAGCACATCTAAAATTGCAGAAGGGTAAGAGTGCGTAGGGTATGTCATACTACCACCCTGAAAAACACCCCCCAACCGGACCCTGCAGCACACACACGCTGCAGGGTTTTTATATACCCCTACACAAGATCTTAATCTCATGATACTATCATAAGAGTTATGTCACCAAAGCTAACTTCGCAGGAAATTCGGCAAAGATTCCTTAATTTCTTCCAAAACAGGGGACATGCCATCATACCTTCAGCCTCTTTGGTCCCAGAAAATGATCCCTCTGTGCTTTTTAACACTGCTGGGATGCAACCTCTTGTCCCATACCTATTGGGAGAAAAGCATCCACTAGGAACACGTCTAGCCAACCTTCAAAAATGTGTTCGTACAGTGGATATTGATGACATTGGCGACTCACGACACTTAACTTTTTTTGAAATGATGGGGAACTGGTCACTAGGCGATTATTTTAAGAAAGAAGCTATAGAATGGAGTTACGACCTACTAACAAATACAGAGTATGGTTTCGGACTTGATCCAGAGCGACTGTATGTCACAGTATTCGAGGGAGACGAGAATGCACCAAGAGATGAAGAAAGTGCAGCTATATGGAAAGAAGTGTTCACCAAGGCGGGAGTGCATAAAAATGATAAACCAGGCACACAACGTATATTCTTTCTACCTGCCAAAAACAATTGGTGGAGTCCTGGAGACAATGGCCCATGCGGTCCTGATTCAGAGATGTTTTACGATGTGATAGGATCCTTGACACAAGGGTTGACACATGAAGAGTATGTCAAGGCTGATGACAAGGGTGAGGTGGTAGAGATTTGGAATGATGTATTCATGGAATATGAGAAAAAAGACGGAAAAGTTGTTGGAAAATTAAACAGTAAAAACGTAGACACAGGCTCTGGTTTTGAGCGTATTTGTATGATGGTACAAGGCGTATCATCTGTATACGAAACTGATACATTTACATCTATTGTATCTAAGATAGATGAACTCCGAACAAGCAGAGAGGATGTATCACCTGAAGAAGTACAAAAATCAACTCGAATCGTAGCTGATCACATTCGAACAGCTGTTATGATGCTTGCTGATGGAGTAACACCTTCAA
>CAYRJE010000023.1:1944-7930 GCA_964424465.1 uncultured Candidatus Saccharibacteria bacterium | reverse complement strand
CGTGCATTGCGACATGCTGACATACTATCCCTACCTGAGAACTCACTCTTCGCCCTGGCTGATGTGGTTACAGATTTATATAGAGACGCCTACACGGAAGTAGGAAGACAAAAAGAGACTATCAAGGTTTCTATCAGTGCTGAAGAGAAAAAGTTTAGAAAAGCATTAACTCTTGGGCTTAAAGAGTTTAACAAAATTGCGTCACAGGCAAAGACAGCTTCCATATCACAATTGAACACTGAGGATATTTTCACACTATTTGAATCATTTGGTTTCCCTATAGAACTCGTAGAAGAACTGGCCAGAGAACAAGGGTTTACGATAGACCGAGATTCATTTGATGCAATGTTTAAAGAGCATCAGGAAAAATCTCGAAGTGGGTCAGAAAAGAAATTCAAAGGAGGTTTAGCGGGTGATGGAGTACTCGAGACTCGATACCATACCGCCACACACCTATTGCATCAGGCCCTAAGAGAGGTATTGGGAGATCATGTATCTCAGAAAGGAAGTAATATCACCTCTGAGCGACTACGTTTTGATTTTACACATGGAGCAAAAATGACCGATGAAGAAAAACAAAAAGTACAAGATATTGTAAACACCAATATTAAAGCCGCATTACCAGTACACATGGTTGTATTACCAAAAGCTGAAGCTGAACAAACAGGTGCGCTGCACTTCTTCGGTGACAAATACGGAGAGCAAGTACAAGTATATTATATCGGTGATTCACTCGAAACTGCATTCTCTAAAGAATTCTGTGGTGGCCCACATGTTCAAAACACAAGTGAGCTTGGCACATTCACTATTCAGAAAGAAGAGGCTGTGTCACAGGGTGTTCGCCGCATTAAAGCAACATTGTCGCAATAGCACTTACACGACGAGTGTATTATACTTATAGACAACATGATGCTCTCATTTGTCATTAAACCATATGCGATTGAAGTATATTCTGGCGATGATCAGGATAAGGTCTTACTCGGTACTGAACTTATGACTAGGATTCTCGACGAGCCTACACAAGAATATGAACAACGCATGATATTTGTATGCAAAGAACTCGCACAAGATGCAAAAAAACATGTAAAAGGTATTTCATCCGTAGAAGTTATCTTGTCCTATCCGTGGTGTACATATGAGCATGTTGATATACAGAAAGAATTACCTGAACATACAGTAATTACACCCAAATTATTAGACTCGCTTAGAATACAAAAAACAGATTCTGCAATAAGCTTGCTTGAATCAAGTGTTATACATGTACTGTTAAACGGCTACACTGTGCCACAGATACTAGGCCAAAGAGCCAAACAGATTGAAATGCAGGTATTAAATGTATATACAAAGACATCCTGTCACTCAGGTCTACAAAAAGTGATGGAGACTATTTTCCATACTCATGACGTACGTATTACATCTATTTATAGCTATGCATTGCGAGAAGCCCGAGGTAATGGATTGCTGGTAACCCTCGAGGAAGAGAGTGTGGATATATCATATTGTATTGATGGCAAAATCGCGCTCAACGTATTTATACCCACATCCTACAGCAACCTCGAACAAAATCTTATGAGCATATTGAATGCAGATGCCGATACCATCCGCAGCATACTTATGTCTCGAGCCTTACATGAAGAGCTGAGTGCTAACCCTGTAGACGAGACAGTTAAGACAAAATCCATAGCCAAGACTATGCAACATTTATGGCCTGATCTACATCCAGATGTGCAAAAACAAATCAATGATATTTTGGAAGATCATTATAGTCACATAATGAAATACATCTACACAATGATTGACCAATTAAAACATGAATATGCATTTTCTAAAGAAAAAGTCAGAATATGCGCGCTAAACAAAAGATTGGCCAAGGCATATGGTTTTGCTTTAGCTCGGCATATTCAACATGATGGATACATAGAGCAGACCATGCACATTGACGACTCTTGCGTCTTTATTGATTATTTATTTTAAATAAAAAAGTATATAATAGAAGTTATATTATGCACTCAGATATTATTCCACCAAAAAAACATTCGATACGACAAATCACTCGAGATACTCTGTATGAAGAGGAAGTATCGGAGAAACAACCTTTGTACATTGATCGTCCCGTACGAAAAAGTGGAATTCCAAAATTCATCATTTCTCTCTTTGTTTCTATATTGATTATAGGAGGAGTGATATATGCAAAATTCTCAGAGCGTACAGTCTTAACCTTCACACCTCATACAACAACATTAGACATACGCGAATATATTGATACATCTGTTTCTGATTCAAAAACAAATCCAGAAAATGCATCTCTAGGATATAGCCTAATATACATATCTTCTAAAGGCGCAGATCGCAATCCATTCATAGCAGCAACTACAACAAATACCGCAAGCCCACTAACATCAACATCACTGAAACCAACAGAGCTGGTTGCAACGACAACAGGTGCAAAGATGCAAGCATATATTGTAAATACTACAGGGGCATCTCTGCCACTACGCGCTACAACACGCTTCGATGTAAACGGTGTAACCTATTCTATTACCGATGCTTTAACAGTCCCTGTTACAGCGGATGCAACATTGTTTAAGACAGCTACAAAATACTATCTACCAGGTTTTAAAAACACAACTCAAGCACAATCAATCTATGCCGTCGCAGTAGCGGATATTCAAAAGACTCAACCATCCACAGCAGCTCCTGCAGAAGCTGCCACTACCAGTACAGCTCAGAAATCTACAGTACCGGAAGACATACTATCCCTATTACCTGATATGAGTGTAGCCCTTAGAAAGAGCACTATATATGATACAGCATTAGAACAGACAGCAGTTGTCACATTTGATAAACGAGATCTACTAACTGTATTACAAAAGAAAAACCCTGCATTCGCCGAATATATTCAAGCGTTCAAACCAATGGCGGATATAATAGATTACACAATACAGATCACTGATTACGAATTAGAGACATCACCTGAGACTGGACGACCAAAAGGATTCAAAAAATTGATCGTGGAAATAAAGCCTGTAATCGATATTCAAAAAGCAAAGATAGTATTTGTAAATTTTAACATTGACACAATGGAGAAAATACAGGCTCAAATATCAAATTTTGCAACATTATCCGTCAGAAATACACCATTCTGGAGAAATAGCGTTGCCGCTGAAGGTAAGGTTGATGTAAAAATAGAAGAATAACACACTATAAACATAGGGTTTCAAATTTCAGGTAGGTGATACAGTATTAGCTACAGATCCATTCTCTAAAGAGTCATCGTATAAAGCTGGCAAATTTGGCGCCGACGTGGTTCTACAAAGCACTGTGCACGAAGATATGTCGGGTGGAGAAGAGTATACGTATGGTACAAAGACACCTCACGTATTGAAAGGCCCTGGAGAATATGAAGTGTCAGAAATATTTATTAAAGGATACCCTGCATATACAAACTATGGAGATATAGATCACAACCATGGAACTACATACTATACATTTGAATTTGACGGTATACGCATCGCATTCCTCGGAGCAATCGCACGAAATGAAGGAGCTGAGAATAAACAAAAATTTATCAGCATAGAAGGCGATGTTGATATACTTATACTACCAGTAACAAGCGACGGCAGACTGTCAGCTAAACAAGCTGCTGAGTATGTAAACAATATTGAACCAAAGATAGTTATCCCTATGGGATTCTCTGACGTAAAAGATCCACAACTCCAAGCATTTATAAAAGAGATGGGGGAAGAATCACCAGATGCTCAAGAAAAATTAACCATAAAGAAGAAAGAGGTCGATAGTTGCTCACGAAAACTGTACATCTTAAAGCCATAACGATATACTATATAGTATATGAGCCACAAAGCCTCTCTTAAGGACAACATAGGACATGCCGTTGAGGATTTTGCTCGTTCAACTGAGAATTTTATAGCAGAACGTTGGCATCACAGACTACATCGTAGAGCGCGGCATCATGTACACAAACTCCGACAACGACCAAATAAACACAAAGAGATTATGGCGTTTAGTTTTGCTTTTGTTATAACTGCAATCATATTTGTATTATGGTATTCATTTTCATTACCCAAGATATTTGGCGAATACTACAGAACCCGGGCTGAAAATGAGCGCCTAGACAGATCTGCGAATCCACTGACTGATTTTCAATCCATGTACAAAGAGGCTGCTGCCAATAATATTGATCAGTTTACCGATACGCCAGAGTAGTACTTTGCGTCTTTTTAGATCCCAAATATATGCTATACTCCTAAGCATATGAACTCAAAAACCCTATATACAGAAAGAGTATTTACAAGTGCACTTCATGATCACCTAGGCAAAGAAGTCAATCTTTTTGGCTGGATTCATGTACGACGAGATCAAGGAAAACTGATCTTTTTAGAGATAAGAGATAAGGATGGGCTTGTCCAAGGAGTGGTATTACCGAACCGCGGAGAGGTCTTAGCCGTTGCGTCAACACTTAGAAATGAGTATGTTGTTTCTGTCAAGGGTATTGTCAATGCTCGACCCGAAAGAAATATTCAAAAAGATACTGTAAACGGTGACATCGAGATAGAGATCACAAACATCGAGATAATCAACGCTTCAGAGACAGTGCCATACGATATTCATGATTCAAAAGAAGTGGGTGAGGATGTACGACTAAAGTATCGATATCTCGACCTACGAGGTAAACGAGTGCATGACAATATTATTATGAGAGATAAGATCATTACTTTTTTCCGCGAGTACATGCATACCAATGGTTTTATTGAGATAGAGACTCCTATGCTTATGCGAGGAACTCCAGAAGGTTCACGAGAATATTTGGTGCCCTCACGATTGCATCACGGATCTTTTTATGCGCTTCCACAATCACCACAACAATTTAAACAACTTTTGATGGTTGCTGGATTTGAGAGATATTTCCAAATAGCACGATGTATGCGAGATGAGGATCAACGAGGTGATAGACAACCTGAGTTTACACAGCTCGACTTTGAGATGTCATTTATCGATCAGGAAACTATTCTGCAATACACAGAGAACATGTTTATCGAAATGGTACAAAAACTGTATCCTAACAAGAAGATTTCTACTACACCATTTCCACGACTAACATATGCTGAGAGTATGGAAAAATACGGGTCAGACAAACCAGATCTACGAAACAATAAAGAAGATCCAGACGAGTTGGCATTTGCATGGGTTGTAGATTTTCCTATGTATGAAGAAGGAAAAGATGGAAAATTGACTACAGCACACCATCCATTCTGTTCAATGCACCCAGAAGATGTTGATATTTTCATGAATGCAAAACCAGGAGATAAAGAACTTCTAAAGGTTCGAGCCAACTCATATGACTTGGTGTTGAACGGATATGAACTTTCATCTGGAAGTATTCGAATCCATCAAAAAGATATTCAAAAGAAAGTGTTTGAGCTTCTAGGTATGAGTGATGAGCAGATACAGTCAAAGTTCGGCCATATGTTGGAAGCGTTTACATTTGGCACACCACCTCACGGAGGTTTTGCACCAGGTATCGATCGAATAGTCATGCTTATGCAAAATGAGCCAAATATTCGTGAGGTTATTGCCTTTCCTAAGACAGGTGAGGGAAGAGACTTGATGACAGGAGCTCCGGCACCCATGCCAGTTGAGCAGTTGACCGAGTTGGGAGTGAAGGTGGTTAAGTAAAATAGTTAGAAAACCCCCTTACCTTGTGAGGGGGTTTTCTTATATCCGTATGTGACACATACTTGACTTTGGTATTATCTATGATATGGTATGTTACATGGAAACGACGTGGTTTCCATCCAACAACCGAACACTTACATGAACACCGTTGACACCGTTTTACTTAGAAACCTCTTCCTCTCGCAAGACATCGCCAGCGAACGAGAAGTCCTCGCATGGGCCAGGATGCTTGGCCTAAACATTCGTATCAGTTACCCTGATGGCACTGTATACAGCGAATCGGGAATTCTCG
>CAYRJE010000023.1:255-1934 GCA_964424465.1 uncultured Candidatus Saccharibacteria bacterium | reverse complement strand
AGAAGGTTCCTGTCTGCGTGAATATTTCTCCGATCAAAAAAAGTCAAAGAGATTTAAGGTCAGTCCTGCTACGGAGGATGAGATTCCAGAGCTCTTCCCGCTCACTCGTTACGAAGTGAAAGAAGACGACGACGGCACCTCCCGAGTGGCAGTCTTCGATAACTTGCTAGGTCATGTTATTATATGGTTCCTTACCAGTACAAGCGCACAGGAATGGCTTAATGAACAGAGACCTGCCAACAGCGATATCAATCGTTACTGGGATGAAGACGGTCTCAAGGTGGTATAACCGACCATCCCGAATCACACTCCAGCAGAGGACTGCAAACTCTGCTTGGAGTGATTTTATTTGTATAATAGGACATGTTGATAACAACACTTTTACATGGTATTTTAAGGTCTGAACTTTAACCCAATCAACCCACCATGACACTATTAATTAAAGACTTGGACACAGCCACGAGAAACTTCCTCATTGAGATAATCTTCGAAGTGAAGGTACTGGTAGACGAAGGTAACTGGACCGAGATCACAACCCCTACTGGCTGGACCCGTACGCATGTCGGTGCCACTCGAGCGTTCCTGCTCGATCCCCAACATAACCTGAGAGCAGAGCTGATTAAAACCAGAGATACCAGAGGTTGGTACCTAGTACCCCGCAGCCCATTCACCGTGATGTCTCAAGGGTGTTCATCGGCAACAGTACTTCACCATAACACTTCTGTATATACAGGACACGATGCATATTTATGGCTTGATCAGTATTACCCTAACTGGAGAAACCCAGCCAGATACTGGGAGATGCCTTAATATTCCCACACAACACAACCGACTGCCAGGCCCACCCCTGGACAGTCGGGTTTTTATTTAGCTATACAACAAAAGACTCTTGACCTATCTGGTATAATACACAGTATGCAAAACCAATATTTATACAAAAACAAAGCATCCAACACACTAAAAACTGTACTTCTTATGGGACTTACTTTTGCCATTGTCGCCGCCCTAGGCTGGTACCTATCCAACCAATTCGGCAGTATAAACTATCTATACGGAGCACTTGTATTTGTAGTAGTGTTAAACCTGATCTCATACTGGTTTTCTGATTCTATTGCTTTAAAAATGTCTGGAGCAAAACCTGTAGACCGACAAACCGATGAGGGTCGGCAGCTATATAGTACCGTTGAAAAACTTTCTCGCTATGCACAACTAAAAACTCCTCGAGTCTATATTATCGAAGATCAAAACATGAACGCATTTGCAACTGGTCGCAATCAAAGCCATGCAGCTGTAGCAGTCACTCGCGGTCTATTACAACATCTGGAGCAAGACGAACTGGAAGGAGTTATTGCTCATGAACTAGCACACATAGGCAACAAAGACATACTCATCTCTTCTGTTGTTGCTATCCTTGCTGGACTTATTGTACACCTGGTCCATATCAGTGCATTTAGTCGAAACGATGAAAATAAAGGTAGTGGAATAATTGGTATTATTGCAATAATAATTGCACCTATTGCTGCAACATTAATACAACTTGCCGTGTCACGTAGTCGAGAATTTCAAGCAGATGCAACAGCAGCTTTAATAACCAAGAATCCTGAAGGTCTAGCTAAAGCATTGGAGAAATTGCACACACATAATCATGCACCACTTGCCACAGCGTCAAACGCCACCGC
>CAYRJE010000023.1:0-245 GCA_964424465.1 uncultured Candidatus Saccharibacteria bacterium | reverse complement strand
CACCGCTCACATGTATATCTCTAACCCATTTGGAACCCGTAAAGGGGAGGAGGGCCCTGGAGGATTTGCAAAACTATTTATGACCCACCCTCCTGTTCAGGAGCGGGTGATGAAGTTACGAGGACGATAATAGGAACATATCAAAGAGCTGTAAAAGGCTCTTTTTGCTATAATACCTACACATGAACACTCAACCACACACAAACAAAGTAGGAGTAGGTGTAATGCTCTTAAAAGAAGGAAAA
>CAYRJE010000022.1:11667-12535 GCA_964424465.1 uncultured Candidatus Saccharibacteria bacterium | reverse complement strand
CCCATCGATCACCGGTCGGAAATATCTGAAAAGCACAGTTAGGAGAAGAGTGCGAATGTGAGCTCCATCGACGTCGGCGTCAGTTGCGATGATGATTTTGTGGTAGCGTAGCTTTGTTAGATCAAAGGTCTCACCGATGGCGGTGCCAAGAGCCACTACCAAGTTACGCACCTGCTCACTCGCCAGCACTTTATCTAGGCGGGCGCGTTCAATGTTCAAAATCTTTCCTCGCAGAGGTAACACAGCCTGAGTCTTTCGATCTCGTCCCATCACCGCTGTACCTCCCGCAGAATCTCCCTCCACAATAAACAATTCTGATTCCTCAGCTTTTCGTGACTGACAGTCTGCCAATTTTCCAGGCAATGTCATACCTTCAAGTGCGCCTTTTCGTAAAATAGAATCCTTAGCAGCTTTAGCGGCTTTACGCGCTCGCACAGCCATCACCACTTTGGCGATAATAGCCTTAGCCTCTTCCGGATGCTCTTCGAGAAATGATGAAAAGGCTTCGCCGAATACAGAACTAGTTGCAGATTGGGCTTCAGTTGATCCAAGTTTAGCTTTTGTCTGTCCTTCAAATTGAATCTCTTGTAACTTTACAGATACTACAGCACAGAGACCTTCAAGCACATCGTCTCCAGTAAATGACTCATCATCTTTGATGAGATTATTCTTCTTTCCGTATGTGTTAAGGGTTCGAGTAAGAGCTGTCTTGAAACCAGTCACATGTGTTCCGTGTTCTGGGTTATAGATATTGTTCGCAAACGGAACAAGTTTTATGTTTATATCGTCAACGTATTGGAGTGCAATCTCAACTTGAACCTCTTTACCTTCTACACCCTTATCGTTTGATGTATATTCTTTATCGATA
>CAYRJE010000022.1:4459-11657 GCA_964424465.1 uncultured Candidatus Saccharibacteria bacterium | reverse complement strand
TTTGTGTATAGCCTTTTGATGTTGATTGTAAAACACAACCATTGATCGAAGCCCTCCTTCGAAATAATAGCTCATCGATGGAGAAATCAAACCTTCATCATATAAATATGTGCAATCTGCCGTCAGCTTAAACATATCTTTTTCTGACATCTCATTTTCTCGAAGATCAATGACGTGAATTTTTAGACCTTTCACAAGATATGCTTGCTGTCGTAGATATGATGTAATCCTGCTCCAGTCATAATTAATACCGTCTTTAAAAATAGTATCATCGGCTTTCCACATCACTATAGTTCCATGAACTTTTGAAGTACCAATCTTTTTAACAGAAGCTTTTGGCTTACCGATTTCATATTCTTGAAAAAACTTTCCACCATCTTGATGTACTGTAACAGATGTATGTACTGACAACGCGTTTACCACTGATGCACCTACACCATGCAAACCTCCAGAAACTTTATATCCTTCACCACCAAACTTTCCTCCGGCATGGAGCACTGTCATAGTTGTTTCAAGTGCAGAAACTTTCGTTTTAGGATGTATACCGGTTGGAATACCTCGACCGTTATCTACGACTCGAACATAACCATGTGGAAGAAGTGCAACCTCTATACGATCAGCATGACCACCCATAGCTTCATCTCGAGAGTTGTCAAAAATCTCGTTAATCAAGTGATGCAAACCGTCAGGACCAGTTGTACCGATATACATACCCGGACGTTTTCGTACCGGTTCTAGACCTTCCAAGACCTGAATCGAGCTTGCGTCGTATGTTGGTTTCTTTGCTGGTTTATCTGCCATAATGGTTTCTATTGTATCATCTCTGGCATAGTGGTGCCAGGTGAATTCGTGGTCTGGTTTGAGGTATTTTTACTTATCGCACTTCCCAACCTTTTGCTTTAACGGCTTCAGCAATCTCATTCATAAAGACACTCACAACCTCTTCCGTTAATGTCTTTTCATATGACTGAAATACAAACCGATAGGCGTATGAAGTCTTATCCCCTTTTGAGAAAATATCAAAACGGAAATGATTTTCTATCAGTGGACACTTTGCAACTTGAGCTTTTATAAATTCAGCAACTTCTGTTTTATCATTTGATCCGAAAAAGGCGATGTCTCGTGACATGGCTGGATAGATTGAAGGTCTTCTGTACAAGAATACTTTTGGTAAATTGTAAGAGCCTATCTCTTTAACAAGCTTGTCTAATAAATTTAGATCCTTCATTTTTTGTAAGATACCTGTCGTTAAATCAATTTCTATAATTGGAGAAAGACTACTGTTTGTATAACTCCAAACTCCCACTCCTAATTTTACCCCTAAGTCATTAGCTAAATTTTCCACTACTGATCTTAAATTCAAACCCTTAGGTTTATCAGCAGCCACCCCAAACACAAGATGATTTTTCTCAACAACATCATCACCTTTAGTCTCAAATACTTTTCCTATTTCAAATAGTTTAACTTTATCCTGATCTGCATATACAGTTCTATCTCCTGAAACCAAATCCAAATGCTTCAAGTTCTGTTCCAAAACTCTTGACATGTTTGTTGACAAATTTCCTCTCAGACTATTTCTCTCAGAAGTCAAAGCATTTTCCAGAAGCACAGCATCAGCCTGCTCCTTATTATCAACCAACGTATGTAACTTCACCTCATCAAAACCAGCCTTCACAAAACAATCTCGAATCACCGCCTCAAGCTTATCCATATCATTCTCAAGACCTTCCACTTTATGCTTAGCAGGTTCTGTATACTCCAAAAAGTCATATCCTTTATTTCGCAAAAATTCATCAACCACATCAGCCTGAGACACAAGGTCAGACCGATAGTGCGGAGCTGTTACCATATACGTATTCTCATCTTTTTTCTCAACCTTTGCTCCAGTTTTAGGTAATATATTCTCAAGAAATTCTCGAAGTAGCGCTGGAACCTTGTTATCCTCTTTATGTATCGCAATAGATGCAGATGCAATATCAACAGATATCTTTCGCAATTTCCCTGTATCAAGAAGTGTCTTCACATCAGCCGACACTGTAAGTTCCCCAACTTTTGCATCAGGAAACACATGCTTCATCATATGTATGAATGTTTGCTGTCCAACCAAAAAACGCTCAGCTGTTAGGTTTTGTTCAAATCGTTTTGAAGAATCATTCAAGAGATTTAAGCCTCGTGCAGTTCGTCTTACTTTTACAGAATTAAAATGAGCTGCTTCGAGATATATATTTTTAGTATGTGCATCCACTTCAGCCTTGACACCACCTTTAACTCCGGCGATAGCGAGTATATCTTTGTCATCTCGTATAACCAAAGTTCCTGTAGGAAGAGCAATCTCTTTTCCACCAAGTATAGTTATCTTTTCCCCTTCCAGACTTTTTCCTACATGTATCTGCCCTTCTACTTTATCTGCATCAAATGCATGAAGTGGCTGACCACTATCGAACATCACAAAGTTTGTAAGATCAACAATAGCACCTCGACTTTGTTGTCCAAGTATTTCAATACCCATTTTTACCCAGTCAGGACTTGTAGTATTTGCAACACCCTCTATCTTCGTCAACGAATACATTTGGCAATCATCTTTGACGTCTGTATCGACAAGATTTGGACTCTCTGTATATGAAATACCATCAATTGAAAGATCTGCAGTATACAGATTGTATACCTCGGGAGAAAGTGTGAGTTCAGGAACTAGAAGTGCCAACTCAAGTGCTACATATCTAAGAGCGTATGCATATGGCGCACGATCGGCAGTAAGTTTTATATCATATATAGTATCTCCATTTTTCTCTTCGACACTTTCCACCTCAAACGCTCGCATAGTGAAAAGTTCCGCCACTTTCTCAGGTGCTGGTACCAATTCTTTATTTGTATAATAGCCTTTAAGCCAATTGTGTGAGATCAACATATATTTTAAAAATTAAAACCATCTACTAAATCTAATATCCCCACTCGACATATCTCGGATATCATCAATACCGTATTTGAGCATAACTAAGCGTTCAAGCCCCATACCAAATGCAAAACCACTGTATTGTTTTATTTCCTCAGGAGTCATACGCGCACCTAGGCCATGCTGCCGAACCTCTTCGTGAGTAAGTCCTGCACCGCACACTTCAAGCCATCGATCTTTCCATAGTATATCCACTTCTACACCTGGTTTGGTAAATGGAAAATAACTGGCTCTAAAACGAAGCTGTAGATTCTCATCATTGAAAAACTTTTTAAATACATATGTGAGTGTATTTTTTAAATCAGCCATTGATACATCCTTATCAACACACACACCTTCAAGTTGATGAAACTCAGCCTCGTGGGTTGCATCTGTTGCTTCATTTCGAAATACTTTTCCAGCAGAAATGATACGTATCGGAAGAGGTTTGTTTGTATCATTCATACAAATGATTTGTGCATTTGATGTGTGTGTACGAGGCAATATCTTCTCACCATTACGGTTATACGCTGGAGGTAGCCAAAATGTATCTTGTGCATCTCGAGCAGGATGGTCTTTAGCTACACGAAGTGCATCAAAGATTTTCCATTCTGTATCGATTTCTGGACCATTATATAGAGAGAAGCCAATCTCAGAGAAAATCTCCACAAACTGTTGAATAGCTTGTGTTATAGGGTGCATATGTCCGGATTTGTTTTCTTTGTTCATATCTCTTATTTTTTCTTAGTTGATGTAGCAGTCGATGTCGCAGCATTTTTTACCTTCTCTTTTTCTTTCTTCCATTTCTTAATCTCTGGTATATATGATTCAACCTTAGCTAGATCTTGGAAACCTGTGTATATTTTATCGTTTATAACAAGACTCGGTGTTTGCGTTACTTTAAAGACTGATGCCAGCGTTGCAAGTGCAGGAGTGTTTGTTGTAAGGTCAAAATAATATACACGTATCTCTGGATAATCACTGATTATTTTATCGAGAATAATTGATTGGTTACTACATTCCTTGCAATCTATATCATGGAAATACAGTATAGATACAACATTTTGCTTACACCGATCATGATATTCTTTGTTCAATAGATAATCTTTGATCTGTAATAGCGCATAATTTTTCTTCAGAGCAACCACATCCGGGTTCATATATCCCAGCTGATTCTCCATAAACTTAATACGTAAAGCCAAATCCTGCAACTCTGTATTAAAACCAATAGAACTACCTGCCTTATCTATAATATGCTCGCAAGACGTCTTTTGCAGCAAAGAAAAGCGAGTCTCTGCAGATAAAATATCGAGACTAATCTGACTACCAATGTCTCTTAACGTATCTATCTTTTGATCGTTGAACCTGTTGCTCAACCACAGCGCAAAGGTAAATATTATAAGTGTAATTATGAATGTATATATGTATCGTTTCCAGCTCATGGTGTGTATAGTACGCTATTTTTGATAATATCTCTAGTCGACGGGTATACATGCTCTATCGCCATGTAACAGTCCGAGAAAAGAGCCAGTTGTAGATGGATTTCATAACCCAAATAGGAGCGAGATATCCATAGACCAGTATGAAGTACGGAATATTGTGGAAATTACTATGAGTTACTCGAGACATACGCCGTCCCAGTAAAAATGCTGAGAATATGGCGATGTAGATAAACCACGACATGATAGTAGTTGCTTTAGCATCTAAGAAAAACGGATCCCAACTCCCGAATTTCATAATATCGAAACCTATTAAATATAATCGGTGAATATATCGGATGAATGCGTACGTCACCTTGTACATCGAATACACAAACACGAATATCAGCAACACATATGTAAATACACTTGCAGGAAGTGTGAATAGGCCAAAGTTCCCATACTTACGATTTAAAAATATTTTCTTATAGTCAATCATATTTTTGATGAAACCATAGCTCCATCGTAATCGTTGTTTATACAACTTCTTAAATGTATCTGGACCTTTAGTCTTAACAATTGCAGAGTGGCAATGGTCAATTTTCATGCCATATTGATGCATACGCATAGTAAGCTCAGCATCTTCCAAGTTGTAAGCTTTTTTATATCCACCGATAATTTCAAACACCTGCCGACGAAATATAGAAAAAGCTCCTGGAACAACCAATACTCCACCTATGAAGCCAAGCATCTTTTTAGTGAAAGAGAATGTCTGATATTCTATTTCCTGTGCTTTCTGAATATATGTCTTAGGATTACCGATAAGTACAGTGCCACCTAGAGCCATTAGCTCTGCGTCTCGCACAAAATACGGCACAGCTTTTCTGAGTGCGTCTGTCATGATCTCAGTATCTGCATCAAAGGACACAACAAGATCTGTAGTCACGTGCGGGAGAGCAAAGTTCAATGCTGTATGCTTTCCCCCATTTTCCTTTCGCAATAATGTAACTCGAGGATCATCTTTGTATTGAGACATTATTTGCCAAGAGTTATCTGTACTTCCATCATCGATCGCAATAACATGTATTTTATCCTTAGGATAATCCACGGCAAATATAGACTCTATAGTACCCTTAGTTGTCATCCCTTCATTCCATACAGGCAATAAGAAAGAAACTGACAGACAATCCGCGTCGTGTAATTCTTCATCAGTGTTCTTGTGGGATACTTTATGCTTATGTTCAAAAAAGATAAGCAGGAAAAATACCTGGACATAGATAGCCATGAACATGATACATGCATATACAATTTCAAACGTATTTGTCATAGTGAGAGAGTGGGGTCTTGTGTAATATAACACATTTTTATCAAATAGAGAATACTATGCCGAAGTCTTCTTTGCGGACTTAAATCTGAGGAAGAAACTCTCTATATATACATATGATACATGTGCCATACCCGTCGTCAGTCCAAACACTGCAACAACCTGTATCACCATCATTGCCAACGAGGTATTTTCAATATGCAGATACTCAAACATATGTCGTATTAGTAGGAATGCAAACATGTGATACACGTACATACCATATGATATACGCCCAAAATACTGCGAGGCTCTAGACCATACGGACACAGTCGGATCAGACTCCCCTTCAGTATCAGGTAATACGATAGATAATACAATCATACAACTCGTTGCCAGAGATAGAGGCAGTACATACACAGACACCCCAAGAGGTCCAGCAAATTTTATATACAATGCCGCAAGAAAACTAATCAGTGCCAATCCCATCACACTGATTCTATATTTTCGGACCATGTGAGAAATGTGAACCATATATCGCTGAGTCGACACAACGACCGCCAAAAACATTCCTAAAAACAGTGATGGTAGCTGTGATACAGTGGCATAATTCCAATCTCCACTATGGATATATCTACTGTATAACGCCCATACGCATACAAAAAACGCGATCAAACCTACTATATATACAATAATCTTCTGGGCATATCTTCTCATCAAAAACAAACATCCAGCGAAAACGAATGGGAAAAATATATAGAACTGCTCCTCAACAGAGACTGACCATAAAGGTCCGATAATGCCGCCCAATCCTCCATCTGAGAATCCTTGAGCCATACACACATTACCTAAGAAATACCAAAATTTAGATACACACGCAGCATCCTCAGCGCTTACTCCCATACTGTATATACCAATGATAAGTGCCAGAAAATACAAAGGCCAGATACGTAATATTCTCCGACGAAAAAAACCGCCTATAGAGAAACTATGTTTCTTTCGAAATTCTCGTATAGCCAACAGCATTATTAGAAAACCACTTAAAGTGAAAAATATTTGCACCCCCACTTCTCCATGTGCAAATAATCGCATACCCTTATTATCTAACCATTGATTCACATACGGACCGGCCTGATAGCCAAATAGATACATATGCGAAACAAAAACAATCAGGAATGCATAAAAACGAATAGAGTCTAGTTTTGGAAAATAGCCATTCATGTATCATGATCCTAACATACTCATTATAAGTTTGGTATATACACATCCTGAAGGATATTCAACATCGACCGGCTGAAATTATCTATCTGCATGTGCACAGTTATACGACCCTGGCTCGATGTTGTATGTATATATGGAGTACTACTCGAGAGAACGAATTGCAGCATGTTGAATATCACACCTTCATACAGATATATCTCCTTGTTGCGCACACTATCTCGATATCGATACTCTAGTGCTATTTTTCCATCTTTTATACGATGTTGTATAGAGAGTAAATCTAATACAGCACCTGTGTCTTGCATGTGCAATGTAATAGATTCA
>CAYRJE010000022.1:0-4449 GCA_964424465.1 uncultured Candidatus Saccharibacteria bacterium | reverse complement strand
TGACTAATATGTGTTGTACGATACAACTGTTGTTGCAATAACTCTGCGTATTCATATGTGTGAGTACGTATAACATATTCAATCTGATGCGTAGTGAGTATTCGCTGCACATAAAACACAACAGAAAACATCAGACCAACAACGACGATTAACAAGCTCATATACACAACAAGTTCTACCAACGTTATTCCTTTTTTACTTCTGCCATATGTTTTATTCATGGATTATTATTGATAATTGCAAGCGATGGATATACCTGTGGTGCTGATGTATAAATATGAATCGATCCTTCAGTACAAATATATGCTGACATTCGACCCGGTAAATCAGTAGTATGTATCTTTTTAAGCATTCCTTTCAAATCAATATTCCAGAACTGCATCTCTTCATACTGATTTGCAGTAAAGACCAAAAACATGTATTCATCAACATGCACCAAGTCATCCACTGTTCCATATGTCCGTGCCGTATCCAATACTTCAGTAGAAGTTCCAACCATATGCAAGGACGTCAACTCTTCAGAACCTATGGTTCTACCTAGAACAACATATTGATACATGCCTAGCACAGCTTTACCATTTCCAAGAGTAAATGGTGCGTCATAAGACGTGTACAAAGATAGCGTAGAATCAAATATTCGTAGTTCAGGATCAGCAGAATTTGCAGTTAAAAGCCTCTCTCCTACCGCTCTTGATGTATGGGCCTGACCACCTAATTCGAAAGCTGGACCAGCATATGCCAATGTTCCAGTTGCAGATATTTCAAACATAAATAATTCAGGTCCAACAGAGTTCTTTTCTGTCCCAAGTATGATAGATCGTCCGAATACTGATATATTTCTAGGCATAGATCCACTTTGATTAAGACTATCTATACGAATACTTTGTAATTCTGATATATCTACAGATATATTTAAAACTTTAATATGGCTATTGATGCTCGTATTTGCCACATATAGATATGGGTACAGAAGGAGGCCATCTTGAATACCTGGACCAACATCTTTCATATCCAATACTTCAATCTCATTATTTTCTATACGTATCTTGAATATATCTGCTTCCGAGGTTGACGCCGAATCTGTTGTTATGATGAACGTATTATGGTCAACACTATTAACACTTGTAATAACCGTACTAGTTGATAGAAATTGCAACTGAATATGCGACTGTGATCCAATGGTGGTATCACCTACAAATTCACAGGCTTGTTGTCCATACCCAAAAGTCATATCTGCCCAATATGCAGTTTTACTCGAATCATCTACTCGACGTATCGATGAGATGTATTGCAATATTGACGACATAATAATCAAAAATAAAGCAAGTGATAGCACGACCTCGACAATACCGAATCCATTATGACGATGTACATCATGTGTGCTAAGCATATTACATGTTTATAGATTGAGTCAGTTGATACATAGGCAATATGATAGACAAACAAATCAACATCACCACAACTCCAACAATCACAATAAGTGCAGGTTCAATAATCTTTTGCGACTTTTCAAACAGACTCTGCAATTCTTGTGTGAGATGTTCATGTGCGACCATAAACACTTCATATATAGAGCCTGTATGTTCCCCGGCTTGAATAACCGAAATCCAAGGTTGTATGTATCTATATATACTAGGCTTCATTACATGTAATGATATGTAGCACATATTTCCACTACCTACAGATTCCTCGGCTTTTGCAAATTCTTTACGGATCGAAACATCTGATATAGATGCAGTTGCCAGATTCATGGACCCATGTAAGGAGATGCGCGCATGTAGACAGATGCACATAACCTGCATCCATTTTTCCATATGCCACAATATATATACATCTTTTATATATACGATGTTGAACAACATAAACCTTTGCACAGATTTGAGCATGTAGACATACTTCCTATATCTCCTTGCATAAAAATGCACCGTTACAATAATCACCAGAACAAACATGTCAACAAGCCAATGATCTACAACATGATCACTTGTAGACATAAGTAGACGTGTTGATATTGGTAAATTTGATACACCTGTAAATAATGGGCCTATTTTAGGCACAATGAACATCAGTATCATCAGCAACAATACAACTGTCAGACATATCACGATGAGCGGGTATACCGCAGAAGCAATAACTTTTTGACGTTGAGAATGTTGTGCTTTAAGGAGTGCACTCAGAGATAGAAATACATCTTTCATGTTGCCAGTATTTTCTGCCGTCTTTATCAGAGATATCTCAACAGAAGAAAAGACATCTGCGTACATTTCCTTACAAACATCAGACATACGCTTACCAGTAGCTATCTCTTGTTGCAAAGATACAATCTGTACCGTGTTGCCTGATGCAGCGATGGCATCTACAACAGATTGACCAGCATGCATGTAGTAATATATTTTCTTATACCATACTGCTCTATGTCGTATGTTGCTCAAATTACTCATGAATACAGATCTAGATTAATTCTATTAATTTCCTCTTCAGTCGTAACATGACGTATGTATAATTCTTCACAAGCATCTCGAAGTAACACGTGTCCAGAATCTGTCATATATCTCTCAATCTCATACGGAGTCTTTTTCGCATGTATCATTGACCGTAATTCAGCATCAACAGGGACAATCTCAAACACACCTGTACGTTCGCCATACAATCCGACTGCATAATCAAAAACCCTTACTAATCGTTGACTAAGCATTAGAGAGATAGCTGAAGATAACATATATGGTTCTATACCCATATCAATAAGTCTAGGTATTATTGAGGCTGCATTGGGCGCATGTATAGTAGTCATCACTAGATGCCCTGTTAATGCTGTTTGTATAGCCGCCAAAGCTGTCTCCTTATCACGTATCTCACCTATCATTATCACGTCAGGATCTTGCCGCAATATACCTCGTAGTGCCTCCTTAAACCCAAAACCTTTTTCATGATGCACTGGTATTTGGCGAATACCCGTGAGAGCAGACTCTACAGGATCTTCTATTGTCACAATGTTGCGCTCTGTATGCAAAGAATCCATGGCCAAACCTGTACCTTGTGGTATATCAATACCGTGTATTAGATATCGTAGAGCTGCATATAGAGTACTTGTCTTACCAGATCCGGTTGGACCTGCCACAATAATAAGCCCCGAACCTTTCTGTAAAGCATCTTTAAGATGTGAAGTTTGCACCTGTGTCATACCTAATTCAGAAAAACTTGTGTACTTCATATGTTGAGGACGCAATAATCGCATCACACAATTTTCCCCGAAAAAAGTTGGTGCAATAGACACTCGCATATCTACCCTCTCACCAGTCTTATCTGATACATAGTAGAATCTTCCATCCTGAGACCGATCATGGACATCTGAACGCAGGTTTGACAACACTTTAATCTTACCGATACATAAATCAAGCACGTCACTATCAAATGTACCACTTTCATGTAGTGACCCTGCAATACGCATACGCATGTAGACCGCATTCTCACGTGGATCAATGTGAATATCCGAAGCATTCAATGCTATAGCTTTTTCTACTAACGTAGAAATAAATATATGTATGTCTTTTGATGTCGGCTTATTCACCTACATATTGAAACATGTATGACATTAAAGAAATTATAAGAAAACTTTTAGATGCGCTTAATTGTTGAAGCGATGGCAACTGTGTGCACATGCTCCGCAATCTTTTCAGCCAACGTCCTCATATATGTACCAGATGAACAATGTACTTTTATTCGTATCACGGTGAATGAACGGTCTACCGAACCCACCTCAGAGTCCCAACCATCACGTATTTCATCCAGACGAAAATCCCCTGCCATGTGAGATAAATCTAATTTCTTGAGTGTGTCATTGACCAGATCTTGAGCAGAAATTAATCTATGTTCAATATAATCTATAGAATATATTTCTATATCTTTTTGTTTTGGAGGCAATTCCGAAGGACGATTCAACATTGGTGATGAATATGCTGGATAGTCCCACGTAAACGATCCAACACAGAGAGGTAGTACTTTACTGATATCTGACTCCGCTATAGTTACCGGTTCTACAGAAATAATCTTACCTAAGATATCAGCAGTGTCAGTTTTAATACCAAAAACAACTTCTATTTCATAGGTCTTATCTTTACCCATAAGACGTTGTTTCAAATCCATATCGCCATTAAACACAATATCAAACCAACCCTCAGCCATAGGATCAAGACGTCCTACATATGTCATAACGAGAGGTGTATCGACTACGGTTTGTATCTCTTCTAAAACTTGAAGCGGTGTATATCCAATATTCTTCCATACTGATATATAACCCTCTCCAATATGGCTTCGGTCTATGTGTCTGTAACTTTGTCCATCAGTTGGCACATGGACGAGCAGCTTTTGCATATATTGACACTATACCCTCTTGTGTCCAAATATGCTATATATAACAACATATGAGCGAAAAAGACATAACAAAAAAAC
>CAYRJE010000021.1:11461-12615 GCA_964424465.1 uncultured Candidatus Saccharibacteria bacterium | reverse complement strand
CAGTAAAATCGCCCTATCTGCTACCATACAGGCATGTCTGATCAAAAAAAGCCTTTCTATATAACAACTCCTATTTTTTACCCTAACGGTCGATTACACATTGGTCATGCATATGCTGCTAGTATTTGTGATGTATTTGCCCGCATTGCTCGTCTTGCTGGTCGACCAACATATTTTCTTACAGGTGCAGATGAGAATAGCCTCAAGGTTCAGAAGGCGGCCGATGCTGTTGGTCAAGATGTTATGACATATTTAGATGAACAAGCTCGATCTTCTCAGTATTTATTTGAAAAATTACATATATCATACGATCAATATGTACGAACCACAGACTCTAGTATTCATCATCCTGGGGTAATAGAAATGTGGAATCGTTTGGATAAGGCAGGAGATATATATGAGGGAAGTTATGAGGGATATTATTGTGTCGGATGCGAAGGTTTTAAGACAGAAAAAGATTTGATCAATGGTTGCTGTCCGATCCATGAGACAACAGCTGAGTTTTTAAAAGAAAAAAACTATTTCTTTAGATTATCCAAATACAAAGATCAAATCATCGAAGCTATACAAAGCGGTGCGATGAAGATTGAGCCTACAGCGCGTAAGAATGAAATATTGGCAGTTCTGGAAGAGGGTTTAGAAGATATTAGTTTTTCACGTCCGTATCATGGTCAGAAGAATGCCATTCTTGTACCCAATGATCCTACACAGGCTATATATGTTTGGGGAGATGCGTTGGTGAACTATATATCCGCGCTTGGCTTTGGAACTGCGCTCGATGATAACTTTAAAAAGTTTTGGCCTGAGGCAACACATCTCATTGGAAAAGATATTTTACGTTTCCATGCAGCTATTTGGCCAGGTATGTTGTTGTCTGCAGGCTTATCGTTACCAAAATGTATCTTAGTTACAGGACTCATGTTGTCAGGAGGTAAGAAGATGGGTAAGAGTTTGGGAAATGTAATTGAACCGCAAGATGTGATTGATTTGGTTGGAGCAGAGGGTTTGAGATTCTTTTTTGCACACGATGTGCCGCTTTTGGATGATGGGGAAATATCTCGAGATCTGATAGTAGCATCGTACAACGCTCATTTGGCAAATGGTATTGGAAACTTAACCAATAGACTTCTAAAAATGATGATAAGCTATGATGT
>CAYRJE010000021.1:3128-11451 GCA_964424465.1 uncultured Candidatus Saccharibacteria bacterium | reverse complement strand
CAGAAACCATTGTGGGCAGAAGTTGAGAGCAAAATTGGTGAATTCCTGGATGCATATGATAGTACAGGTTATGCAAATTATATTTGGCAAGGTCTTGCATCTATAGATGTATGGATTCAAGAGACTGAACCATTCAAGCTGTTCAAAGTTGATCCTGAAAAAGCGAGAGGTATTGTTTCGGAGATGATGATTAAGTTTTATACACTTGTTAATTTTGCTGAACCTATACTCCCACACAGTGCACCTCGTATCATAGAATATATAGAAAATAGGCAAATGCCAGAGACGGCACTGTATTTGAAGATTTAACGGGAAAATAAAAGACGCGCACTGCTGTTGGGCAGGGCGCGTTTTGGGTTGGGAGTGCGAAGTGGGTTTTGGTAACGTCGGCTATTTTTCGATCACGGTGACTTTGACCGGTCCGTTAGGGACGGATTCAGAAGTGAAGATCAGCTTCGTGCTGGAGCCTTTGGCTCCAGAGATTTGTATAGTTTAGTTGGGGGCCAAATCGTATGTGGTCCAAACTCTTGTGCTGAAGGGCGAGTCTTTACTCAATACATACTCATGAAGCAATGTTACGTTTCCTGTGGCTGGACGATGTGCAGATATCCAGATTTGTTCGTAGGTTGCGGATGAGACAGAGACATCGCTGTGAGCCTTTCTCCAGATGGTTTTACCAACTTGGTCGGAAGGATTGAGGTATGTCGGTGAACTTGGAGTTGTGGACTCGGGTCCACTGCCGGAGATTCTAACAATCAAAAGGCCGAGAAGGAATATAAAGAGGGTGAATTTCATGGGGGGTGGGTAGGTAAGATGTACTGGACTATCCGAGTACGAACATATAGTAAAACTTATGCGTATTTATGTCAAGGTATGTGTACAGTATCTGCGAGCTATACTAATTTTAATGAACAACCCGTATATCGACCTACATGCACACCTAAACTTTACAGATTTCGATGAAGATCGAGAGGTTCTTTTGCATGAAATGAAAGAGAAAAACGTTATGGCGATAAATATTGGGACAACTGTGAAAACTTCAAGAGAAGTTATCGCATTGGCCCAAGAATATCCGGATCAGTTAAAGGCAATTATTGGGACACATCCAGTTCATGCGACGGAAGATGATTCTGATGCATTGGAAGGTTTGATTCAGGATGGTGTTGTTGTTGGAATAGGAGAGTGTGGTCTGGATTATTTTGAGAGAGGTGAGAGTGGTGTTGTTGCAGATGAAGATAAAAAAGTCCAAGCAGATGTATTTCGAAAGCAGATTGAGCTTTCTATAAAACATAAAAAACCATTAATGCTCCATGTACGTGAATCCTATACAGAAACTTTGGATGTTCTTAAAGAATACTTTACTCCTACAGAGGTAGAATACAGAGGAAATGCACACTTCTTCGTTGGATCCATAGAAGAGGCTCAAGCATTTCTAGAGCTAGGTTTCAGTATTTCTTTTACAGGGGTTATTACCTTTGTCAAAGCCTATGAAGATCTGGTTCGATTTGTACCGCTAGAGCGCATGTTTGCTGAGACAGATAGTCCATATGTGGCCCCGGCCCCACATAGAGGCAAGAGAAATAGTCCTCTATTTGTCATAGAAATATATAAGAAAATCGCTGAAATCAAACAAGTGCCTTTACAACAGGTTATAGATACATTTGCCGAGAATGCTCGCAGGTACTGGCTCAAAAACCTATAAAAGCCAAAAAAGCCCATAAAACTGGCATTTTTCAAGGGTTTATGCTAAAGTGTCCGCATGACAGAAATTAACAAAACAAGCACAAAGGAAGGCTTCAAGGTGTATGAATTAGGAATTCATCTCCTTCCGACCCTATCTGAGGCTGATGTTCAAATCGAATTTTCAAAAATCAAGTCACAAATCGAGAAAGCGAACGGAGAATTTATCTCTGAATCTGCACCTCGATTGTTTACACTTGCATATGAAATTCCAAAGACCATCAAAGCTCAAAAGAAATGGTATGAGACCGCGTACTTTGGCTGGGTTAAGTTTCATTTAGAGGCAAGTACTCTTGCTGCTATCGAGAAATATGTAAAAGAGTTGGATTCAACTCTTCGATATGTTTTCGTTAAGACAGTAGCAGAAGATACTATGGTTTCTAGAGATCTACTCGCCAATGATGCAGACGGAATGGAAGAGATTGTTGCTCCTAAAGCAGAAACAGCTCCAACTGAAGATGCGAAAGCAGATGTAGTTGCGGATGTTGTTGAAGCAGAATAAGGCTACGAATAAGTAGTTTACTATTCATTCATAACCATCTATTCTCCGAGTATGTGTGTGCAGCTTACGAGCTTTCAAACATACATTATTAACTAAGAGAAAACATTATGTACATAAACAAAGTAATTTTATACGGAAATATCACTAAAGACCCTGAATTGAAGTCATTGCCATCAGGAATGCATGTGAGTTCATTCAGTGTTGCTACGAATCGTTCAACAAAGGACGCTTCAGGTGCCAAGAAAGATGTTGCCGAATTCCACAACGTAGTTGCCTTCGGTAAACAAGCAGAGGTGATAAATCAGTATCTTAAAAAAGGTAGTGCTGTATATCTTGAAGGGCGAATCCAGACTCGTTCTTGGGATGGACAAGATGGAAAGAAACAATATAGAACAGAAATTGTTCTTGAGACCTTCCAGTTTGGTCCACGAGGTAGCGGTACTGGTGCTAGCGGTTCATACAATGCTAGTGATATACCTGGATCTAATGATGCTGGTCCTATGCCAGGGGAGTCAAAGGATGCCGGTGTCAAATACCCAGATGAAGATATTAACCCAGAGGATATTCCGTTCTAGTTACGAATTATTAACTCAAATATATATTATTATGACAAAAAAGTGCTATTTCACAGAGAATAATATTCAACACATTGACTATAAAGATACTCAAGTTTTGAATAAGTTCATCAACAAATATGGACGAATCATTTCTCGAAAACGATCTGGTGTTGCTGCTGTTCATCAGCGAAACCTCGGAGTTGCTATCAAGAGAGCTCGATTCATGGCTTTGATTCCGTATATTAATAATCAATAAAGATATACTGTATCAAGAAACAAAGACACTATCCGCAAGGGTGGTGTTTTTGTTTGCGTGGTATAATGGGTTGTATGAAAGAAAGTATTCCAGTCGATCGAGATGGTAATCAAGAAAAAGAGACATTGTTTACACAAGTCGAAATACTCAGAGAAAAATATACTGCCACCAGAGATCTGGTTTTAGCGGTGGGGAGATATATTCTAGAACGAGGTTTTGCCATGCCAAGTATATACAGGCCTAGAACTATCTTAGAGTCTCGTTTCATGTCTGCAGAGGAAGCTTTTGAAAAAGGTGCTCTGAGTTGCGGTGCCGTATCAACAGTTGCCACAGCGATGCTTAGACATGTTGGTTTACAGGTTAAATTGATTCACGGTGAGCATTCTGGATCAGTAGATCATGCTTGGATTTCTGTCTTGGAGCCTGAGAGCAATACTTGGGTTAGCTATGATTTAAGCCTCAATCCGAAAGATATGTCTACACATGTCGAAAAGGCCAGGGTTGATTCGTGGGAGGAAATACGTGAACAGATTGAGAGTGATCATGCGACGTTGAAGGATAGGATATTGGCAAGACGAGCGCGGGATAAGGAAGGGTCTTTGTAGGTAAGAATAAGGTGAAAATACAAACATAAAAAACCCTTGCAAAATAAGGGTTTTTTCGTATAGTAGACCCTACTGTGTAACCTACAGTCTGTCTTTATTCCTCAGACGAACTATCATCATCTTCACCTCGGACACTACCACTTCCGAGATTGCTCTCATCCTTAAGTTTTTCACGAATCTCTTTTAATAGCTTATTTCTAATCTCTTTATTTTCTTTATCTTTCAAAAATTGCCGTGTAGCATCATAACCTCGTCCCATTTTTATATCTCCATATGAGTATGAAGAACCACTTTTTGAAACAAGCTTCATTCTTTCTCCAAGTGCTAACATCTCACCTTCAAGGGAAATACCCTCATTGTACATAAGGTCAAATTCGGTTTGTCGAAATGGGGCAGCTACTTTGTTTTTTACAACCTTAACTCGAACTCGTCCTCCCATTACATCTTCTCCTTTCTTGATCTGGGCAATACGTCGAATGTCTAGTCGTATAGATGTATAGAACTTCAATGCTTTTCCTCCTGGTGTAGTCTCTGGGTTACCGAACATAACACCGATTTGCATTCGTATCTGGTTTATAAATATAACAATAGTCTTACTCTTTGCTACGATAGCTGTTAGCTTTCGTAGAGCTTGCGACATAAGTCGAGCTTGTTTACCAACATGCTGGGCTCCCATATCACCCTCGATTTCGTCTTTAGGTGTGAGCGCTGCCACAGAGTCGATAACAATAACATCGATTTTACCGCTTCGAACAAGACTCTCTGTGATCTCGAGTGCTTGTTCACCGGCATCTGGTTGAGAGATGAGTAGGTTGTTGATATTTACCCCTAGACGTTGAGCATAATCAGGGTCCATAGCATGTTCCGCATCGATATAGGCACAAATACCATTTTTCTTTTGTGCTTCGGCAATAACATGTAGTGCTAGGGTTGTTTTTCCAGAAGACTCAGGTCCAAATATTTCTATAATTCTACCTCGGGGAAGTCCTCCTACTCCAAGAGCAGCATCAAGACCGATTGATCCTGTAGGGACTACGTCTATATCGACTTTAGGTTTTTCACCTAATTTCATAATAGACTCATCTCCAAATCTACTTTTAATTTCAGCTAATGTATCGCTAATATTCACGGTCTGGTCGTCACCTCTACTGCCAACACTCTTCTTTTTAGCCGAGCCAGCTCCTCCTATACTCTCAACTTCTAATGTATCATCGTTCTGAGCTTTCGGTTTAGTTTGTTTTTTCTTTTGCATGGTTATATTGATTGTTGATTACTTTTTGGCTACACCTTTATAGTATACAACAACATCTTTCTTGACTTCTTTGCCAAATCTGTCCTTAGCGTGTATTGAGAGCATGTTCTCACCAGGGTAGAGAAGGACTTTTTCTTCGAAATCTCCTTTGGAACTAATGTATATTTTCTTGTTTCCAAGGTATATCTCTGAGATATTTGATGTTTTACCAGATAAGGTGTAAGCGTTTTCTTCAGTTGTCACGTCATGACAAGAGCCACAAGTTAATAAAATATCGGGTCCTTGTAGGACTTTTCGTAGTTCATAAGCTGTTAGACTACAAATACCAAGGATACTCAATGTGAAAAATAGGATCTTTATTTTAGTTTTTCCATCAGTGTATCCCAGTGTCATAGTAACTTTTTTAAGTTTAAGTTTCCTTTAAGAAAGGTTTAATTTTTAATGTGTTCAAGGGTCTTATATGACCATATCTCTATTATTGTCGTCATCTGCAGATTCCCCGAGTAAGGTATCAGCTGCGCGTTCGAGAGATTCTGATGATTGTGAGGTTGAAGTGTTATTTGACACAAGAACATCTCGTGGTTTTGAGCCATCAGCAGGTCCGATAACTCCTTTAGATTCGAGTAGGTCTATGAGTCGTGCTGCCCGTGAATACACTATGCGCATTTTTCGTTGTAAATAGGAGGTGGATGCTTTTTTAGCTTCGATTGATCTTGAGCCCCTAGAGCGATTGTATCGGGTACAAATTCGATATTGTCTATAAGGTGTTTTACTATAGATTTGGTTTCATCCTCTGTTATGTTTGGAGACTGTACACGTTGAGGGTTAGGCATACGTCCTGTGACAAAGAGCATGTCTCCTTTACCGAGCAATTCTTCAGCGCCTCGAGCATCAAGTATGGTACGAGAGTCGATTTGAGAGGCCACTTGTAAGGCCATACGAGAAGGGATGTTGGCTTTGATAAGACCCGTAATGACATTCACAGATGGTCGCTGAGTTGAAAGTACAAGGTGAATACCGACAGCTCGACTCATTTGCGCAAGTTTAACAATGCCAGCCTCAAGCTCTCTAGGGTATGACTGCATAATATCTGCCAACTCATCTATAACTACTACTATATATGGCATACTGTCAGGTAATGTTTCTCCAACCTCATCGACTTTTTCAGGCTTCTTGTTGGCATCCTTTTTAGCTTTCTCAAGCGCGGGCATAAGAATGTTTTTGTGATATGAATCGATATCTCGTACAGAGTGTTTCTCTAATATATCGTATCGTCGACTCATTTCTTTACCTGCCCATTTAAGAGCAAGTATGGCTTTTTTAGGGTCAGTGATAACTGGAGTCAGTAGGTGAGGTATTCTATTATATAGAGTGAGCTCTACTCGTTTTGGATCTATGAAGATAAAACGTAGGTTGTCCGGCGAGTTCTTATATAACAGTGAGGTGATTAAGTTGTGTATCATCACAGACTTTCCTGATCCTGTTGTTCCGGCTATGAGTACGTGAGGCATCTTGGCCAAATTCTCATAATACATTTTTCCAGATACCCCTTTACCCAAAGCAACCAAAAGAGGGTCCGGTGATTTCTGAAACTCGTCGCTCCCTAATAGGGTTCCGAGACCAACTATTGTTTTTGTAGTATTTGGGACTTCTATGCCGACTAGGGATTTACCTGGGATAGGGGCTTCTATTCGTATAGGGTGCGCAGCCAATGCGAGAGAAAGGTTGTTTTGTAGACCTAAGATTTTAGATAATTTAACTCCTTCAGCAGGTTTGAGTGCGTATCGTGTAACAGAAGGCCCTACAGATATTTCATCCATTTCAACTTGAACACCAAAGTTTTGTAGAGTTCTTTTTATAATATTGGCATTGGCTTTGATATCACCGACTTCTGGCTTACCTTTATCGCGTTCTAACAGTGACATGGGTGGGGGTACGTATGGTTTGCCTAAGAGCAGTGATTTTCGACTCACTTGAAGCAACTCTTCTTCCTTGGCAGCAGTGTCTTCAAGGGTTGTGTTTTTAACCTTATTTACCAATGTTTTTTCAATGTCCTTTTGAGCGTCCTTTATATCATCGCCATTGTCTTTCAGTGTCTTTGAACTATGCTTAGACTCTTTTGCGGTAATCTCCTCTAGATCGACGCCGTCAATTTTTATTTTCTGAGATGTTTTTGAGGTCACTGCAGGTACCTCGTCAGACCCCTCTGCAGATTCGGGCTTCTTAAGCGTAAATGAGTATTCAAAGAGAACCACTAGAGATATTAACAGAAGGGCTCCGAGGACTACATAGCTTAGGACTATATCAAGTAATGACATAAGAGGTGATGCGATCCATCGTCCCAATATACCACCAGAATCAGCTATCGATAGCTGGAATATGCCTAATACAGAGATAAGGAGCAGAAGGGAAAAGAATATCTTTGTCTTTGCGAAAGATGAGCTCTCTTTGTGTGTAAAGTAGAAATAACCTTGTATTCCAAGTAGAAAGGGAAGGACGTAATAACCATAACCAAGTAATCCATGGAACCATTTGTAAGTTGATGCACCCATAGCACCCCCTATTCCACATGCTGCTAGTATGAAAAATACACAAAGGACGAAAAAGACAAGTGCTGCGACTGTGTTCTTTACGTATTTGTTATCTGGTAGTACATTGGGAGTTAAACCTTTCAAATAACTAGATATAGAAAGGTTTTTAACCTCTTCAGAGACATGCTCTTTTTTTGTTTTTTTCTTCGTAGAATTAACACTCTTTTTGGACATGTGTCTTATTTTATCATAAGGGCTGTTTTAGCCTTGCATTTTCACTTGTCTTATATATACTGTCAGGTAATGGACAATCCAATTGAAGCGAAAACTAATACAATTGTCATTAAAAGACAGGTGCAAATTGAAGCAATCTCTAAGGCTGTGTATCTGGTCACAGATTTGTTTGATGCAGATGAACCTCTTCGTATTAGTCTAAGAAAGGCGACTATTGAAGCTGTTGCAAGTTCTGATAAAAGTCACGCTGCAGAGTCACTGCAAAAACTGTATTCAATGATTCGAATTGCAAAGGATATACAGCTCATTTCAGAGATGAATGCTCGACTACTCATGGGTGCAATCGAGAGTCTAAAAAGTAAACCTGAGGATAAGCCTGTTGTGGATATAACCAGTGTCTTAGATGGTGCTGATGTAACAGAATCAGATGTCTCAGAGATGTCGGTTGATCATGTCGGACATGGTGCTGAGCTTGTTGCAGCCAAGCAAATAGCTTCTGTATATAAACCTGCTCAGATACCTGTATCACAGACCCCAGAGGTTCTACATAAGACAATTATGACGTATAAGGCATCGGCAGTTGATCATCCATATGAAAAGGACAAGGGTAGTATTGGTCCAGCCGTACTGGATATAGGGTCAAGAA
>CAYRJE010000021.1:1968-3055 GCA_964424465.1 uncultured Candidatus Saccharibacteria bacterium | reverse complement strand
CGGTATTCCCTTAAGTAGGGCTTATAAAGGACATGTGACCAGTTTTGCCTCTAGGGGGCTAAAAAGTGTAATATATCCTTTATGTAGCCGTTTTAATGGTTACAGGTTAGTACCTTTGGGGTCCGTTTTGATTCTTATATATAGTATGGGAGACCTACCTATATATGATGTTCAAGACGGGTTCGCAAAGATTTAGCCCGAAAATTGTGTGTCTGGACTTATCAACTTAATTATTAATAAATCAGACAATAACAAAAACACAATTTTTTATTTTAAATCAAATCATTATGAAAAAAACATTTTCAGCAGCTATCTTTGCTCTAGCTCTTACAGTTTCTGTAAGTGCATCAGCAGGATACATGTTTAACAAAAACCTTTCTATGGGTATGCGAGGAGCTGACGTTACAGCACTTCAAAATATTCTAGCAGAGGAAGGATTCCTTTCTGTAACACCTACAGGATACTTTGGATCTTTAACAAAGAAGGCTGTAGTAGCTTTCCAGCTTGCTAACAATCTTCCTGGAACAGGATTCGTAGGTTCACTAACTCGAGGAGTTCTTAACTCAGGTTCAGTTGCTACAACTCCAACAACACCTACAACTCCTACAACTCCAACAACACCTACACTAGTAGGATTAGGATCAGAAGGATTTGCAGAAGTTCAGGTTTCTCCAGCTGTTACAAACAACCCTAACGTTCAAACAAACGTTGATGTTCCTGTTTACGCTATTAAGTTTACAGCTAAGCAGTCTGACATCGCTATTGAAAGAATTAACCTTCTTACAAAAGTTGAGTTGTCTTCATCACAGGAGAATCCTTCAACTTTGATCAACAAAGTTACAATCAAGGATGGATCAACTGTTCTTGCTACAGTTCCAGTTAACTCAAGTTCTTTCTCAAAAGATACTTCAGTTACACCTAACCAGTACTACCTACAAATCGCAGGTCTAGGACTAAAGGTTGCTAAGGATACTGTAAAGACTTTGACAGTTACTTTTGACACAAACTCAATTGACTCAGATCGAACTGTGACAGTTGGAGTATATGGTCAATCAGGTATTCGAACAGTGGATGGACGAGGAATCAG
>CAYRJE010000021.1:289-1958 GCA_964424465.1 uncultured Candidatus Saccharibacteria bacterium | reverse complement strand
CAATTTACTCAACAAACTACCGAGTAAACGCTACAGGAAATGGAGCAGAAAAAGCTCTTACATCTACATTCGCTGTTAAATCAGAGACTGGACGATCAAAGATCACATCTGTAAAAGTTTCTATCGCTACATCATCAACATTTACAGCAACTCCAACAGTGCCTTCAAACCTATACTTGTTTGATGGAACAACTCTAGTTGACGCACGATCAGTGTCTTCAACAGGTTATCCACGAACTGTTACTTTTGATCTAAACACTTACAGTGTATATGTTGAAGCTGATACAACTAAGACATTTAGTATCAAAGCTGACTTCCCATCAAATACAGTTTCAGGAACAACAGTTTCTACAGCTGTAACAGAAGTTACTTATGAGAATCCAACTGGTTCTTCAGAGACACAAGGAAATCTAAACATCGCTGGTCCTTACCACTTCTTGTCAACAATTGTTCCTAAGTTCTCAAAGACTTCATCAACAGTTACAACAGTGAAGAATAACAACATCGATACATCTGTTCTTGCAGAAGTTAAACTAGGTCTAACATCAGAGGGAGGAGACATCAGTGCTACAACATCTCTATCGGTCTACGAAACATTGCTTCAGGTGCTACAGTTGCTACAACTTCAGTAACAGGTCTAACTGAGTCTGGTCTAACAGTATTCTCAGATGGAGCTACAAAGTGGGTACAATTCTCAGCATCATTTGCATCTTCAACTTTCTCAGCAGGTACAACTAACGTTAAAGCCTTTGTTGAAAGTGTAACATTCAAACCAGTTACAGGAACTGCAACTACACTAACATCAGGATTCAACCTACTTGATAGTGATAACACAGCTTCATTCTCAAAATAATTCTTCAGTCTAACTGACGAAATATTCAAGAAAGAACTTGTATAAACAAAAACCACCTTCGGGTGGTTTTTGTTTTTTGTGTAGAATATTGTGTATGTAAAACTCTTTGTTATACTGTATACATGCTTGATGCAACAGCGATCAAATTCATCATAAGTTTTTTGTCAGTTGTAACAGTTACAATGCTACTGCTTGGGGCGATTGTGTAGAGATGATATAATAGTACATATGATTTATATATACCTTACATCTTTTTTCTTTTTTGGTTTGATATTGGGTAGTTTTCTCAATGTGGTAATATATAGATACAACACAGGATTATCTATCAGTAGGGGTCGGTCAAAATGTTTTTCTTGCGGACAGAGTCTAAAGGCTCGTGATTTGATCCCTGTGATTAGCTATATGGCGTATGGAGGAAAGTGTCGTACATGTAAGTCAAAAGTTTCCATACAATATCCAATTATAGAATTGCTTACAGCATCAGTACTTACAGCTATATTTGCAAAATATTTGGTGGTGGGAAATATGATGAATGATTTCACCAATCTGTATCACTGGTGTATGTTGCTTTTGGATTCTACCGTTGCAGCATTGCTTATATGTATTGCTGTGTATGACCTGAAGCATAAGATCATACCAAATGGATTGGTTTATGCGGCAGCTACATTAGCTCTGGTCAAAATGATTGCATTTATATGGGTAGAGCATTTGGTTGGTATGGATTTGTTCTTAGGTTTAATGGCAGGTCCTCTAGTTGCACTGCCATTTGCACTCTTGTGGCTACTTTCAGGTGGTCGATGGATGGGGTTAGGTGAT
>CAYRJE010000021.1:0-279 GCA_964424465.1 uncultured Candidatus Saccharibacteria bacterium | reverse complement strand
GTTGGCTTTAGTTATGGGTTGGATGCTTGGTGTATCTCAAGGTTTTACAGCGTTTATATATTCATTCTGGATAGGTACTGTGGTTATATTGGGGGGCATATTCTTAGGAGAGGCGATAGATGCGTTCTCAAGCAAAAATAATGCATTTGGAATTCAAATATTTAAAGGAAAAGTCAGTGTTGCATTTCGGAAAATATTTCCTAAAATGGGTTTAAAATCTGAAATACCTTTTGGTCCATTCATGATTATTGCACTGTATATTGTGTACTTCATGGGACG
>CAYRJE010000020.1:11144-13532 GCA_964424465.1 uncultured Candidatus Saccharibacteria bacterium | reverse complement strand
AATATGCTTGTAAATACTTGATATTCAACAGTGTAAAGGGTCACAGGTAGGGTATTAAGATACTATCTTGTTAATGTATAATGTTGTAATGAGTGAACACTTAAAAAAACTAGTTGATTCCGTTATTTTTGATTTCGATGTTTCGATGACGACGGGTTATGCCGGATATCTTGCTTCGGACTTATTGTATTCAGCAACAAACTATATTCCAGCAGTAAATGAAACTGTTGCAGTGGATTTTGCGCACATGTACTCGTATTTGGGTAAAAGGTCTTTGATTATTATGAAAAACGCTGGTCTCAACGAGGCTTTTCTACCGATTGTGAACTCTTGCGTGATTGGTACTAATGCAGGGATGGTTTTGTGGGTCACGGATGATCTTGCTGTAAAAGGGTCAGAGATGGCGCAAGATTCAACCTCCTTAATTAAGTTAATGGGAATAAAACCTCTAAAACCTAAGAATCTTAATCATTTATATGCTTTGACAAGAAAAGCATTTATTACAAGTGAAAAGCGAAATATTCCACAAGTTGTTCTTATTAAAGAGGGTTTGTTTAACAGTGATTTTTCTTGCGAAAGAAAAGCATTGAAAAATACGAGTGTTGAGTCTAAAGAATTAAAAGTACTTCACATGAAGACGGCGCAGTCTTTTATTGATTCATATAGTAAAAGAAGACAAACAAGAACTCCTTTGTTGCCAAAAGTAAAAACCGAAGGGCCAGTTTCAAAGTTTAATAGTGATGTGTACAAAGATTTATTTGCTGAGATTAATAAGGCTCAGTTTGATCTTGTGGTAGGGGATTTTGGTACATACACTTTGGCTCCTGATAGTCCGGTAAAATACGGCCTACATTACGGTGCATCTATTGCATCAGGGATAGCGGCTAGTCTTATAGGTAAGAAAACTCTGGTACTTGTTGGAGAAGGCGGTTTAACTTCGGGTTTTGAATCCATCTTTGAATTGCTAAGGAAAAAAGTAGATTTGAAAATAATATTAATTGAGAATGGCGGTATTTCTAAAACGGAAGATGTAGGAGTTGATTTAGGTAATATGTTAGGGCAACTAGGTATAGAGAAGGAGATTCTTGATTCAAAAGAGATAATTGGTTTGAAGGATAAACTTCAAGAGACAGGGCTTAAGGTTTTTGTTGTGAAGTGTTAGTGGTGGATATATCAGTTAAAACATTGAATCATCGCATATCCGGCGGTTCCACTACGATATAGTCTTCCACAGAAAATCAAAATGGACCTTCATTAAGTGAGCAAATGACTTACTGTGTACGATAAATCCAAACAACTCTGGGGAAGAATCAAAGAAGGCCACTTTATCACCATACACCCAGTAACTCATCTGTATTCCAAAGTCTTTTGGTAAATATTTTACTGTACGCAACGTAGATGCATCACCGACAATTGGTGGATATTTCTTTTCATTTAAAACCTTTCCCTGACGGATTACTTTTATGGAAATATTTTGCTCCATACGACGACGGTTGTGCCATGTGATGTAGTCATATCCAAGTAGGTCAATAACTTTCTGTGTCGGCCAAAGTGTATATGTTTCTATATCTCGTGACCACAGAATGTCATTCTGCACACTTTTGATGCCTTCTACTCCATTAAAGAATTGAATTTTAGGCTCTACAGTTTTATCTCCTGCCTGCAAAGAGGGGAGTATATCGGCAAATACCTTTTTTGCTTTCTCAAATTGTTCTTTTCTTTGATCAAGTAGAACTTGTATTGTGTTTGGATCATTGGCTATAAAAAATGTTTTACCATCTTGTTTCTTGGAAATAATTAAATTCTTTTGTTGTAATAGTCTTATCTGGTCATATACAGAAGGGCGGGGGATATTGACGAGTTCCGCCAGCATGCGTGCAGTGAGACTCTTACTTCCTAGAAGCTGAATATATATTTCTTGGGCAACTTGGGGGATATCTAGAGATGTCAAAACCTCTTCAAGTTTGTTTGTTTTAACCATATATGGCTACTATACCCTAATTGTCGAAGTTCGACAACAATCATAAGGTATAACAAATGTGTTGTATGGTTTGGCTAAGTCACAGATGTTGTGACGAGAAACTTAACCAAATTAATACATGAAAAACTCTACGAATTCTATTATCGCTGCAAAACTACTCTGGGCACTGGCTGATCCTAAAGCTGTTGCCTTGGCCAAAGGAGACTTTGTTGGAACCTTTGTGGACCTGGGACTGGTGCTGGTAGAAGCTGAAAGACTGACCGACTTCATTTTCCAAAATCTGGCCGGAGTGACCGAGGGGGCTTTGGACATAAGGGAACGGGTGATCGGGGAAATAATCAAAAGGTGCAAAGTGGGTGGAAAATCTCTGTCTGAGGTGCTTAATGAGGGAGTCAGAGGAAGGTCGG
>CAYRJE010000020.1:8559-11097 GCA_964424465.1 uncultured Candidatus Saccharibacteria bacterium | reverse complement strand
AAATACTTCGAAGGTGTTATTGGTTCAGTTGTAGACTTTGGTTGCGGGAATGGTCTGGTGGCACAGTTGCTTCACGACGGCAGAGGTTTGGATATTGTTGGGTATGATGTTGTGAAATATCCTATGCCTGGCGTGACCATCCCAATACGCTTGTTCGACGGTACAACTCTGCCAGTAGATAAAAAACATTTCTCTGCCGCTGTGGTTACTAATGTGTTCCATCATGCAAACCAACCAGATCTATTGTTGAAAGAACTGACAGAGAAAGTGGGTGATACCCTTGTTATCATCGAAACTGTTCCTCACACTGTGGCAGATGAAGATATTGAGACTGAGATGAGAAGGGTGTACTTCAACGACTATCTCTACAACCGTTTGTTCAATCCAGGTGCGGGGATTCCTGTACCTGGTATGTATAGGGCACCGGAAGGGTGGATTACTGCTCTCGAAAGCCTTGGCTGGGAAGTGGTTTTTAGTGAAGATCTGGGTGTGGATCAAAAATGCATTCGAGACCGGCATCACCTGTTGGTGGTGGAGAAAAAGAAGTAACTGTGGTCTGTAAAATAACAAGCGCCGGTCCTCGGGTGAGGGTCGGCGTGTTTTTTTATGCCTGTTAGGTAGAAGACCACGACTTCAGTCGTTGATGAATGAACGTTGTCGTCTGACTCAGCAGTTGCTGTTGTGATTAGTGACGACCTCGCCTCAGCGTGTTGGCACAAGAGGACCATGGTTTTAGCTGTGGGTATCTATCTATAATGTGCTATGAGATCGGCTTATCCATGTTTCCTTGCATGTACTCAACAACAATTCCAATAATTCTTTGTACGGCAGGGTTACAGTTTTTAAAATAAATATTATCAAGTGATTTAATTCCTATGGTTCTGATTGCTTCACTGATTAATGCGTGTGTGAAAGATTGTGTTGTTCCATCAACGCCTGAATAATCTAAAGTTATAGTTTCTCCTTTTTTAAGAATGGGGAAGATCTTTTTCTCTATCAGCTCCCGAGCAATGTCTTTATTTTCAGCAAAGCTCCCTGAGGATTCTACTATTTTGATTATTGTGTTTTTTAATTTCATATAAATTTAGGTTTTTTATATTTTTCTTTTTTTTGACCGTTTACATCTTTTGCATAGAATTTATAAATTACATCAAGTAAAGATGTGAACTCATCAGTCTGGTCAAGAGATATGTCAACTCCAATAGCAACTCCTTTCCACTGAGGTGTGTTCATTATTAAGTGTCTGTCATCAAAAGGGTTGGCTTGGAGCTTAACAGGTTTTGTTCCTCTTTGTTGAAGTTTAAACATCTTATCTCCACTGATTATATTAAAATAATCAGAGCTTGAGTAGGCGATGGATTTGATAAGAAATAATCCAAAACCTGCGTTCTGAGCGGTTCCTCCAGGCTTCCGTGTTGTTCCAGTAATGCCGGGGGTTAGGGCTAATTTAATTGCCTCTAAATCATTCTTGGCAGAATAAGATCTGTTGATAGAATTTTTAAGCCCTATTCCATTATCAGCAACTCCGATTGCGATACGGTTTGTTTTTTTAAAATATTGAGCGCACACCATGGCACCATTAGGTGATCCGGAGTGCTCTAGTGCATTACGTATAAGTTCACTGAATATATGTTGAATTGCTTGAACTCTTTTAGTTTCACCTTCAAGGTGAAGAAGGGGGACCAGTTCTTTGAGAAAGCGATCTAAATCACCTGAATTATTAATTTGGGTTAATGGAATAAACCTTCCTGCTGATTCGTGTTCTGTTATTGATTTAATCTTTGGCTCAATTCCAATAAAATCAAAAAGCCCCATTCTTTTTAGATAATAACCAGATGGTGAAAGAATCTCTCCACAAATAATATTTTCAGGCTTAACTAATTTACCTAAAGCCGCAGTCATTGAGATAACTAATGGGTGTACCCACACCCATTTCGGATTGGTGCTTATTTCAAGTTTTTCTGGTTCACTCAAATCTAGGCGTGATAAAAAACTACTAATATTGCCCAAGAATGCACTGTTTGGGAGGTGTACCTTCATATTGATGATTTTACCGGGAATCCCGGTAAAAAGCAACCTTTTAAAGGTTTTTGATAAAAAGGCTGATTTACCGGGATTCCCGGTAAATACTAAGGTATTTTCACTGTAAAATCAATAAACTGGTATGATTTACAATAAAATCGCCCGCCATTATCAAACATATCAAAAATAACCCAAAACATCATCTTTTATAAAATTGGTGGAGATGGAGGGAATCGAACCCTCGTGTATATGAGTAAAACATATGAGTCTACGTTGTGTAGATTATTTTCTGCTGAATCAAATCAGCCCTTCATACTCATGCCTCGAAATAAACAAAATGGCACAAATACTACGTCTCAATTTTAACCATAGAGTCGAGACATCCTCTATGGCGGACCTTGCTGTATTACACCCAGCCCTCTACACAAGGTAGATAGTGAGTGGATGTCGCGTACACCGTTAGGGATGTACTTATGCGAGAGCAAATGCACTCACTCCAGCGAATGGAGAAGCGAC
>CAYRJE010000020.1:0-8549 GCA_964424465.1 uncultured Candidatus Saccharibacteria bacterium | reverse complement strand
AAGTTTTACGAGGTTTAGAGAATACTCGACGACGCACATATGTTAAAAGTTCATATATCGAAACCGGTCATCCCCGTTTCAGTACCTACATAAGATACTCTACTAAGTATAAACGATGAGTCAAGGGTATTGTTACAGTGTGATTTTGGTGATAATCTGGAGACGAACACCTAACCCATCCCGAACTTTATGACGCTAAAAATTGCACTTCCAGTATTTGAGGCTGGTCAATATGTCTGCGTGGCCTCTGGAATGGTGGTTTTTATGTAATAACATCACCTCTGGTGAGACCGCGAAGACGTGGGTGGATTATGCAAATAGCGAATGTTGAGCCTCATCCCACTCTTGTCGGAACTCAGTGTCTTTTTTTCAGTGACACTCGTCTTGAAGATGGGTCTTATAATTCTATCTGGTTCGAACACGCGTTGAACCAACCGCCACCGTCCTGACCACTCCAAAAAAACATACCAGCGTCCCTTCGGGGACCTGGTATTTATTTTTTATAACCCTTTCATCATTCTCCCAATCTCTCTCTTTGCTTCCTTCTTTTTAATGCTCTCTCTCTTATCAAACTTCTTCTTACCTCGTACCAACGCTATTTCTACTTTTATCAAACCTCTCTTCTTATATAGAGAAAGTGGTACAAGTGTTGTGCCTCGTTGTTTTAATTCTTGCTCTAATTTATATATTTCATCTACTTTCATCAACAATGGTCTAGGACGAGTAGGGGAATAATCTTTAGGTGTATTAGCTAATTGCATCGGTGCCACACTTGCACCGATAAGGGTTAGACGAGATCCATTCTTCTTAATCGCGATGATTTCTGGGACTAGGGTAATATGTGCTCCATCGAGTGATATGTGACCATTTCGAACCGCTTTTACTTCACATCCAAGTAGTTGAATACCGGCCTCATAAGTATGAAGTATTTCGTAGTTAAATCTGACTTTCCGATTTTCGACCAGTGACATGTCTGTATTTATAGCATAAAAAAGAGCCCTGAAGGGAAGGGCTCTTTTTTTGACTGTCTACGATATAGAGGTAATTAGTTCAATATAAATGAGACAACATTACTTGTT
This sequence comes from uncultured Candidatus Saccharibacteria bacterium, assembly GCA_964424465.1. Classification (GTDB taxonomy): domain Bacteria; phylum Patescibacteriota; class Minisyncoccia; order Phycocordibacterales; family CAIZLB01; genus CAIZLB01. Next base: position 7,470 of record CAYRJE010000020.1, on the reverse strand, counting down.
CCTGCTGATGTATACACTTGTACATGGTATGTGCCTAGCGCCACGTTTGGACTTAAACACGCAACCTGAACATTACTTGTCTGTGGGCAAATGTGTGCGGATGGAACTGTGAATGTTATTGTTGTTTTGTTGTTTGTTGATGATGCGACTGCCGCGGGTAATCCTCCACCTGCAACGTTTAGGTTATCCATAAGGATAATGTTTCCTGATTCAGCAAAATTTGTTCCTGTAAGGGTGATGGTTGTTCCAACTGATCCTACTGCTGGTGTGATACCGCTCAGAGTTGGTGTGTTTGTTGCTGTAGATGAGGCAAGGAGTGAGCTACAATCACGAGTTGCATTTGCTTCAAGTGGACCGATAAAGTTACAAGGATATACTTTTGCTGGAGTGTTTGCGAGTGGTGCGCCAATAGCGGATATTTTTTTGAATGTTAGAACCCCAGCAGAAGGAGATGAGAGTGTTAACACATCACCAGATACGAACACAAGCGGCTGCTCTTTAAAGAGGGTGACAAATGTTTTTTCTAGTGCAGTGTAGTCCATACCATTTACTACTCCACATGCCATACGTGTAGAGCTAAGTTTCTGTACTGAAATCCTACTGTTGTTTAGTTTGTACTGTGCCCCCAATGTGTTACAAGACTTTATAGCTAAAGCATTCTTTGTAAATCCTATATCAACAGTGCTTGATGCTGGAACTGTTGTACCTCGTACTGTTGAGAGTCTGTAAGCTGTGTTTGCAAGAGTGTCTGTTGTAGCTGCAGGTGTTGCAGTTGGTCGAATGATAGTTGTGTCAGACATTATTGTGAGAGGGTAAACAGTTGGGGTTGTTGAGGCTGTCGTTGTGCCTACAGTGTAACCAGTCAGGTTCATTGTATATATACCTGGAGTAAGTGAACTCTCGTTAAGTACCCAGTATACTGAGTATGTATTTGTTCCTTTTTTGACCTGAACTGTCTGTCCGTTGGTTGCCACACCTACACCTAATCTTGGAGTTGTTAATCTAAGTACTGAACCTGTAAAACTAGAGGTTGCGACTGTGTGTGGCTGACCGTCTTTGAACACGGTAGGATATTTGAACGTTACATTGATAGGGCTTTTAGCTTTAACTTTAACTGATCCTGTGAGAACTACTTTACCGTTTTTTGTTGCAAGTTTTACACCTTTTAGCTCAGTGATTTGTGTATCTGTTGTACCACCAGCAAATGCTTGAGCTGCATTTCCTCGATTGTTGAGAGAATTAGAGATGTTGCCACCTATGAAGTATACAATCCCAATCAAAACTAATACCAAAAGAATTTTTTTCATAAATATTATTGTTTAAATTTAAATTAACTTACTCGTAAATGATACTAATAGTGTATCATATCTATTTTTTAAGACCTATTGAAAGCGTGATAGTGTACTCTTTTTGGTTAATATTTTTCTGTGCAGTAGAATCAGGTGTTATTTTTGTAATATGCATATCATATAGAGCGGATGCGCTAGTAACAGTGTTTTTAAGAGTTAGTAGTTCGATATCATTCATTGTTTTCAATGTAAATCTGGCAATGAATTCACCAGCCCAGACACAGACTACATCTTTAGGACATCGTGAATCAGTAACTACATCAATAAAACTAATCTCAGTATTGTTATATGTGAAAGATTCTCCAATTTTCACAGTGAATATAGATGGTTTTATTGTAGGTGTTGTATCTGTTGTTGTTGCCTTATCTTGAGATGTTTGGTGTATAGGCAAAGATAATGCTTCTACAGGTGGTGTTAACTCTAAAAAATCAGTCGAGTTTTGTCTTACTACAGCTGTGGCAGTAGCTGCGACACCAAGTAATATAACAGCTACAACAAACCCATCAAAGGTTTTGTAATTCATGTACTATATAATACCACACCAAATATAAAAAATACGTGCTATTATCATGTCATGAAAAAAGCTAAAAAACCCGAAAAAGTCTCATCTATAGTATTTAGGAATATATTTGGACTGATCGCTGTATTTTTAATAATCATATTGTTGAATGGGTCAATGGGTTCTAGTAAAAACGGGGATTCTGTTGTGTCTTTAAATCAAATAGCTAATGATATTAATGCTGATAAAGTTGCTTTGATTAGCACAGTTGGAGACGTTGTTAAGGTTGAATATGTGGATGGTTCTAAGAAAGAGAGTCAAAAAGAGCTGCAAAGTTCTCTCACTGAGACATTGAATAATCTAGGTGTTGATAAAGCAAAACTATCTGCTGTTACCTTTGAGGTAAAGGATGATCGTGGAGCTGGGTACTGGGTGTCTAGCATTATTCCATTCTTGTTCCCAGTTTTATTATTCTTCTTTATTATCTGGTTTCTATCCAAGCAGGCTAGAGGTGTCGGAGGTCAGGCTATGTCTTTTGGAAATTCTCGAGCGCGTATGATGCACCCAGAAGGTCAGAAACAAAAGATTACCTTTGTTGATGTTGCAGGTGCGAAAGAGGCTAAGCATGAGTTGGCAGAGGTTGTTGATTTTTTAAAAAATCCTAAAAAGTTTTTAGATATAGGCGCAAGAATCCCTAAAGGAATATTGTTAATGGGTGCTCCTGGAACAGGAAAGACACTTCTTGCTCGTGCGGTTGCGGGAGAGGCTGGAGTTTCATTCTTCTCTATATCTGGATCAGAGTTTGTTGAGCTGTTTGTTGGTGTGGGTGCATCACGGGTAAGAGATATGTTTAAAGTAGCCCGAGCTTCAGCCCCAGCAATTATCTTCATAGATGAAATAGATGCAGTTGGTCGTGTTCGTGGTGTGGGAATGGGAGGTGGTAATGATGAACGTGAGCAAACATTGAACCAAATATTGGTGGAAATGGATGGTTTTGAACCAGCAGAAGCTGTTATAGTTATGGCTGCAACAAACCGTCCTGATGTGTTGGACCCAGCCCTACTTAGACCTGGTCGTTTTGATAGGCGTGTGCATGTTGAGTTACCTGACAGAAAAGATCGTTTGGAGATTTTGAAAGTACATGCTCGAAATAAGCCTTTGGCTGAAGATGTAAAATTGGAGACTGTGGCAGAAAGGACATCTGGATTTTCAGGTGCTGATTTGCATTCTCTGATGAATGAGGCTGCAATACTTGCAGCACGGGAGGGAAGAACTACAGTTGCACAAGATGATCTAGTTAGATCTATTGAAAAGGTTATGTTGGGACCAGTTAGACAAACACATGCATTATCTAAAAAAGAAAAAGAAGTAACAGCCTATCATGAAGCGGCTCACGCTGTAGTCTCAACAGCTCTGCCAGATTCAGATCCTGTACATAAGGTTTCTATTATATCCCGAGGTAGAGCAGCTGGATATACATTGAAATTACCACTTGAGGAGAGAAAGCTGCAAACTCGTGCGGAATTTATCGACCATATAACTGTAACTTTGGTTCTGTAAGTACAGGTCCATCAAACGATTTACAGGTTGCCTCAGCTCTCGCTCGAGATATGGTAACCAAATACGGTATGTCTGAGACATTCGGACCTATTGCTCTTGAACCTGCTTCCGGTAAAACAATGTTTGGTAGTGGAGTTGAAGAATCAAATCATAGTGACGCAACTAAAGCACGTATTGATGCTGAGGTTGAGAAGATGATGGCTGATGCTCAAGCTAAGGTTAAAGAGATTTTGGACAATCATAAACTAGCACTAGAGGCTGTGGCACAAGCGTTGATAGAGAAAGAAACTTTGGAGCAGGGTGAATATGAAGAAATTGTGCGATCTGCTGGTTTGAAGGTGGGGTAGGTTATTCTTGTAGGTAACCTTTTTCATATATTCTAATAAAGTTTTGGAAAATTGTCCCTTCATCCAAACCAAGTGTATCTTCTATTGTATGTAGGCGATCCTCCACCTCAACAGCTGGAGGATTTTCTATATCATCTTTTTCATATATGGAAGATGTTATTTGTACATATTCAATAATTAATAAGTCCTGCTCGTTTTGTGTCATTCCTTTTAATTTTTCATAATCTATATGTATACCTTCTCTAGAGAACTTCTTAACAAGTGTAATTTGTTCTTTGAATCGATTAAGTGTTAATAACAATGCAAATTTACCAAAAGCAGCTCTACTTTGTGATGATGTTGGAATGAGTTCCAATTTAGCCCCATCAGTTTTTATCAACTTTTTATCGTCTAAAGCATTACGGTATGACATAATTGCCTCAATTGTTTTGTTGTGTGTCTCAGCCCGTTGTGCGTCAGCAGATGCTGTTTCTACCTCAAAATCCTTGCCAGATCGTCTCAAGTGTTCATGGTGGGCAACATCCTTGGTATACTCAAAACAACAGTCCAACATCTCATTGAGTCTTTTTTCAAGCATAGGATCACCCTCTGCCTGCCTCTTGTGTCGCTCAACATCTATAGGTGATGGTGCCAATTTTGAGTCTGTTATTTCAGAAAATTCTTTTAGTTCTATAGGGGTTATTCTTTCCATGAAATTATTATATAACATAAAACAATAAAATCGACCTTTGGCAAATAAGGATTAAGATGTTACAATCCAAACGTCGCAAGCATAGCTCAGTTGGTAGAGCAGTCGTCTTATACACGACCGGTCCTTGGTTCGAATCCAAGTGTTTGCACAGAAATTTCCTCTGGTCGTATCAAGTGGTAATAAAAAATAACCCGGACCACCCACCCTCTTTGGTTGGAAGAGGGAGGTGATTGGGTTTTTGGCGTCTCATGCAACCGCAGTTAATGGTTCGGCGCTGGCGGTGTATTTATATGACTTGAGCTTGCCACACACAATCTGTTGGCCGTCTTCAGTGTCATGCCGGTTGGTAATCAGCCATTGTCTTGTGTCTTCATTTTCAACTGTCTTCTTTTTGCCATCAATCAACGCGAGTAGGTCGGCTAATGGTCCGTATTCGTCAGGGTCGACTCTGACAGGTGTTGCTCTGGCATAATCGAGAATTTCTGCTGGAATGTTCATGAGTGTGAATGTTTGAATCTGTCGAATTTGACTATATCACTCTCACTACTCCATATGCAATATTTCACTTTCTTTCAATCGTTGTGTCATGTGTGTATCTAACAAACCCTGCTCTATGACCTTAGTCGCCTCAGTCCTCGCCGCTTCAACCATACGTAGGTTTTTTATCGCCTCCATTCCGATATCCGATAGACCCCATTGTTTATCTCCGTACAAATCACCAGCACCGCGCATTTTTAAATCAAGTTCAGCCAAGTCAAAGCCATTCTTAGCATTTTTCAAAGCCTGAAGACGTTCTACACTTTTAGCATTTGTTGTTTGAGTACATAGATAACAGTATGCTTGATGATTTCCTCGAATAACTCGCCCTCTTAGCTGGTGAAGTTGTGACAATCCAAAACGATCAGATCCTTCGATTGCGATAACTGTTGCATTTGGAACATTCACTCCAACTTCTACAACTGATGTTGCTACAAGTACATCTATATTGTGATCCAAAAGATCTTTCATAACTTTGTCCTTCTCAGCTGGTTTCATTTTGCTATGTAAAATACCAATACGCCACCCCTTAAGTTCTTGTTGTACAAGTCTTTTAGCCTCTTCTTGAACGGATTTTAAGTTGAGTGTACTCATGAGGTCTGGGTCTGGATCAGCAATACGCGCGCATATAACATAGGCTTGTCGTCCTGCTTCTAGTTCGCTTCGCATGTGGTTGTACATAGCTGCTCTTTTTGTCTCAGGAATAATCTCTGTAATGATAGGTTTACGACCACTTGGCATTTGATCAACTACAGATAAATCAAGGTCACCATAAATAGTTAAAGCTAGAGTTCGAGGAATAGGAGTGGCGGTCATAGACAAGAGGTGAGGGGTTTGTACTATCTGTGGTCCTGTTGGATTTCTCTTGTTATCAATATATGCAATTTTCTTAGTAACACGCAGAGAATCTTTTTTGGCGCGCTTCGCTTTTTCCTCATCAGATACTAGATGTTTTTGTGCAAGTTTTTGTCTTTGTTTTGTACCAAATCGATGTTGTTCATCTATGATAACAAATGCTAAGTCTTTAAAAATAACTGATTTCTGAATAAGTGCATGGGTACCAATAACAATAGAGATGTCGCCAGAGGCAATCCACTTTAACAGCTGATTTTTAGAAATATCTGTACCATATTTGTTTGTTGCTATGGCGCTTTTCGATGGAAATTTTTTACAACCTGTTCCTGTCAGCAGGCCAATATTTACAGGTAAATTTTTAAATAGTTTTACAAATGATTCATAATGCTGTTTTGCCAATATCTCAGTTGGTGCCATATATGCTACTTGCAGACGAGAATTCGTATGATCACCTTCACGCATACTCTTAAGCCGTGATGATATGATGGCGTATGAAGCTACAGCTGCTACAGCTGTTTTTCCAGAACCTACATCACCTTCCAGAAGGCGAGACATAGGGTGGCCACTTTTTAAATCGGTGATGATGGATTCTATTGCTCTTTGTTGTGCCGTTGTTAAATCAAACTCAAGATGTTTTCTAAACTCGTCAAGCGCATTGTCAAGATTTGTAAATGTATATGCACTAGCTGTTTTAGCTTCAAACTTACGTTGTGCATTTCCAAGTTGTATATAAAATATTTCTTCAAATGAGAACCTCTTCTTCGCAGCTTCTGCATCAGATTCTTTTTTAGGACTATGAATCCAAATCAATGCTGTCTGTAGAGAGGGAAGCTTATATTGCGCACGTATATATTCAGGGACAGGATCAGGCAATGTGTTGAATTCAGCACATGAAAATATTTTTTTGATAATATGATGAATCGATAAAGATGATATTCCTTTACTCTCGCGGTATATCGGTAAGTAGAGGGCTGATTTTTGTTCTCCAAAAAGATTGGTGCCTGTTACGAGAGGTTGTTCGGGTGTCTTTTCAATATTCGGATTGGTCATGGTTTGTTTTCCTGGTTCACCTTTTATGATACCGCTGACTTTTACTGTGTCACCGTCTTTAAACATTTTCCCTATGTATACTTGATTGAACCAGATCAGTTTCACTTTCCCTGACTCATCTATAAGTAGAGCGGTAGTGTTTGGTATTTTAGTTTTAAATGTTACTCCTGTTTCAACTTTGATCAATTTCCCAAACAATGTGACAGAAGTATCAGCATCAGCATCTTTTATATATGAAGCGCTAAAATTGTCACCATATCGTGCGGGGAAATGATAGAGAATGTCACCTACGGTTTTAAGTTGTAGTTTGTGTAATGCAGCCACCTGGTGTTTGGTTAGGCGATATATCTGTTCTATAGGAGTTTTGGAAAATGAGATCGGGTCCATGAAGGGAAGTATAGCATGGGAGAGTTATGGTAAAATATAAGATATGTCACGTAAACACCTTATCTGGATTCTTATGACTGTTGGTACGTATATAGGCAGTTGGATCCCAAGTCTGTGGGGTTCTGCTTCTCTTTCTATGGGTGGGGTTTTTCTCGGTGCTGTTGGAGGTGTTACGGGTATTTGGCTGGCTTTTAA
>CAYRJE010000019.1:8347-13712 GCA_964424465.1 uncultured Candidatus Saccharibacteria bacterium | reverse complement strand
GTGTTGTATTTCCATGCAATGCAACACAATCCCGCCGAACCATTTTGGGATATGCGAGATCGTCTGGTTCTTTCAAACGGTCATACGTGTCCTGTTCTGTATGCTGCTATGGCGCATGCAGGTTATTTTTCTGTTGAGACTTTGTTATCGCTTCGACAATTTAAGTCTGTGTTGCAAGGTCATCCGCACAGAGAGTTCTTGCCATCACTTGAGACCAGTTCAGGACCTCTAGGTTCTGGATTATCTCAAGCTGTAGGTATGGCTTTGGCAGATAAAAGAGATTTCGGGTTAAAATATCCACGACATGTATACTGCTTGTTATCTGATGGTGAGCATGATGAGGGACAGATATGGGAAGCGGCCATGATTGCTCCTCGAGAAAAGTTGGGTAATCTGATTGCGATTGTTGATAGAAACTATATACAGATCGATGGTAATACTGAAGATGTGTTGCCTTTGGACCCACTAGATAAGAAGTGGGAAGCGTTTAATTGGCATGTACAAACTGTGGATGGGCACAATATTTCTGAAATAATTGAAGCAATTGAAAAAGCAAAAGATGAAATAAATAAACCATCGATTATTATTGCTCGAACTATACCTGGTAAAGGAGTATCATATATGGAAAATAGATACGAGTGGCATGGTGTGCCTCCGGGTATCAGCGACATAAAAGGTGCGCCAGCAAAAGCTGATCAGGTTGCAGTAGCGCTAGCAGATCTGCAGTCTTAATGTGTTACACACGTTTACTAATCTAACGTCACGATGTACAATTAGTGTACGACTATGTCATTTTTTACCAAAAATATTTTTAGTGCTCCAGAGACCAGTGTCATTGGTATTGATATAGGATCTTCTTCTCTTAAGATTGTTCAAGTAAAGAAGAAAAAAGGAAGAGCTGTCTTGGAGACATATGGAGAAATTGCACTTGGCCCATATAGTAAGCTTGCAACAGGGCAGGTTGTCAATATGTCTACATCAGAAATGACTCAGGTTATTTTAGATTTGATAAAAGAGGCTGAGATTACAACTCGTAAGGGAGGAATGTCCATACCGCTCAAGTTGAGCTTGGTCAGTGTCATAGAAATTCCTACCGTCGCCGAATCTGAACTATCAACTGTAATACCTATTGAAGCGCGTAAGTATATACCCGTACCGATCGGAGAGGTTACTATGGATTGGTTTGTTATTCCAACACCTCGAGACACAACTCTTGAGTTTGTTGAGTCTGATGATGATACGAAACGTCAGCAAGTAGAAGCCTCAAAGAAAATGCAAGTGCTTATGGTTGCAATACATAATCAAGTGCTCAATAACTACACTACAATTGTGCGAGAAGCTAAGCTCGAGACTAGTTTTTTTGAGGTTGAAGCGTTTGCAACAGCACGAGCGTGTTTGACTGGTGAGAATGCTCCAACCATGATTATAGATTTCGGTGCTTCTGCGATAAAGATTTACGTGATCGACAACGGTCTATTGGTGTCTTCACATATTATAAATAGAGGTGGTCAGGATATCACTTTTTCTATTTCTAAGGGTTTGGGAGTAACATTTGATCATGCAGAACATCTCAAACGGACTCTAGGAAAAGGTACGGTGACAGATGAACAGAAAATTATTGAATTGATCGCTGTGCATCAAGAATATGCAGTCTCAGAAATATCCACAGTGGTTATGCAATATCAGAGAAAGTTTAATAAAACTATTCAAAAAATACTTTTGACCGGTGGAGGTTCCAATCTATCTGGTTTTATGGATTTAGCCAAGAAAACATTTGCTTGTGAGGTTGAGTTAGCTACACCGTTTGCGAAATTAGAAACTCCTGTCTTCTTACAGCAAACATTGGAAGCTACAGGAACTGCATTCTCACCGGCAATAGGGTTGGCCCTTCGTGCATTACAAGATTGATTTTGATATACTATTTTATAGATATGGAAACTAGATTTCAAACAACTTCATTTATTCCTAAGGCTTCACTCGACAATATTGTCGGAGATGATGGGCGTCTACAAAAACAACAGACGACACATACGGGTAGTATATTTACACTGTTTGCCTTTTTTATCTTCATATGTAGTTTGGTGGCCGCTGGTGTAGTGTTCTCTCTACTTAAACTATCTAACTCAAATAAAGCAACCGCTCAGAAAAACCTTGCAGGGTATCAAGCAAAGAGTAATACTGAAACAATAGAAGAAATAAAGGCGTTAAATGACAGATTAAATATTCTAGCAGCTCTCATCAACAAGCATGTTGCAGTGGTTCCATTGTTTGGAGAGATTGGACGTAATACTATCGATAAAGTTTCATATAGTAGTCTGAGTCTAAAGCGAAAGCCTGACGGTACATTTGCTCTATCGATGCGGGCTCAAGGTATTGGCTATGAATCAATAGTAGTACAAGATAAACAGTTTTCAGACCCTGTAGTACAGCGGGTGTTTAAGAATACAAGTATAACAGATTTCAGTAAGCAAAAAGGTCAGGATTTGACAGCTTTTGTTGTTAACACTACCGTGGTCGAAAATGCAGTCAACTTTGCAACATTAATTAAGCCACAGGGTGGTCAGTCTGTAGCTACAACCTCAATAAATAATTAATACTATATTTATGAAAACAATATTATCAATAATACTACTCTTGGCTGCAGCACTTCTGTTTTTCTTTTTTACTAAGCCTAAAATAGCTGAGTTGAAGTCACAGCAGGTTGAGGTTCAGCGTTTGGATGCTGCGATTGCAAATGCCAAAAAACTTGATTCGCGTATTGAGAATCTGACTAAAGTTAAAAATAGTATTAGCCAGGCCGATAGAGAAAAAATGAGAGTGATGTTGCCGGACAATGTGGAAAATGTAAAATTGATCATTGATTTTGATAAGATGCTACAAGCTATGGTTCAGGAGCGGGGTACGGCCGCTCGATATAGAGCAGATGGTCAAGCTGGGCTGATATCGATTGAAAATCCTCGAATCACACAAGCTGTAGGGGATGCACAGTTAAACACAACTGTAGATGCCTCAAAACTGGGGGTTGCCAATGTGTCATTCTCTGTAAGTCTTACATATTCGGACTTTATGGAATTCTTGAATAGAATAGAACATTCAAAGAGAATTATGGATATCGAATCTATTGAATTCAGTAGTCCTGATGTGTCTGGCGCGGTAAATGGTGCTGTTGACCCTGTGTACAATATAAGTATATCTCTTAAGACATACTGGTTACGGTATGATACCGCAAATAAAATAGATCAAATTTAATTATGAATATGTTTAGCAAACACAAAAAAATATTACTCACATTGATTGCACTCGTCATTCTTTTCTTTGGCTACTGGTATTTTGTACTTTCGAAAAAACCTGCAACTACTCAAAACATGAATACGGGCGGTCTGACCGCAGGTGTTATTGAAGCTGAAACAAATGTATCGAGTACTACGGATAATTCATTGAAAGTAGATAAAGAATTCGTAAATGGTATTTTGGCCCTGAACTCTGTAAATATAGATACGACTATTTTTACTACAGATGCATATAAGAGTCTGTCATTCCCAGATGCACCTTTTCCAGTTGATTATGCTATACCTGTAGGTCGTGTAAACCCATTCTTGCCTATAGGTGTAAATGGTAGAAGTCCATTTACTATATCAACACAGTCTCAAGAGAATCGACAGAATGATGTACCTGTTGTGGTTGCAACAAGTACACCGGCACCTGCAGTACCCGCCACAACGACCAAACCGGCAGTAGTGCCAAAACCTACTAATCGTTAGGGTATTTATGTCATTTGTAAACTTATTAGTAAAAAAGAATATAATCGATCAGGATACTCTGACAGTGTTAGAGCGGAAAGCTCAAGAGCTCGGGCAAAGTCTGGAGTCTGTTTTGCGTGATTATGGTGTGTCGGCAAGTGATATTCTAAAAGCAAAGGCTGAATACTTGAATCTCGATCCCTATTATTTACAAGATAAGACAATTCCGTATGAGGTATTGAATTATATTCCTGAAGATTCGGCACGGCACTATCAATTTATCCCACTGGAAGTAAAGTCAGGGGTATTGTATATCGGTATAACTAATCCGGATAATATCGAAGCTCGAGACGCGTTGAATTTTATTACAGCCAAAAGCGGTATTACCTACAAGTTGTATTTGATTTCAGAAGAAGATTTCAATCGTGCGATAGAGATGTATAAAGGTTTGACTGGAGAGGTTACAGCAGCTTTGACTGATTTTGAGAAAGAATTTGGTGATCTGGGAGATGGTATTGAGACGATGCCTGGAAATGCAGATGATACAACCGGTGGTAAGACAGAGAGCACAACACATATTATTGAAGATGCCCCAGTAAAGAAGATTGTGGCAACAGTACTTCGTTATGCTATAGAAGGAGGTGCATCTGATATCCATATTGAGCCGCAGAGAGATAAGGTTCGAGTCAGGTATCGTGTTGATGGCATTTTGAATACTAGTATTGAATTACCTAAGAATATTATCGACGCATTGGTCGCTCGAATAAAAATATTGTGTGATATGAAGTTGGATGAAAAGCGTAAGCCTCAAGATGGACGTTTTTCTGCGCGTACGGACGGTCGAAAAATTGATTTCCGTGTTTCTACATTTCCAACGTATTACGGTGAGAAGGTGGTGATGCGAATCTTGGATCAAGATAAAGGTGTACAAAAGCTTGATAAGTTGGATATGATTCCTGAACACTTGGAGATGTTGAAAAGAGCACTCAAGCGGCCATATGGTCTGATACTAATATCAGGGCCTACTGGTTCTGGTAAGACAACCACATTGTACTCAATGCTTATGGAGCTTGATAGAGACACACAAAATGTTTTGTCTCTTGAAGATCCTGTTGAGTATAATATGGAAGGAATTAGTCAGTCTCAAGTTCATGCCGAGATTGGATATACATTTGCCTCTGGATTGAAGACTACTTTGCGACAGGATCCAGACGTTATCATGGTGGGAGAGATTCGAGATAAAGAGACTGCACAGCTTGCCATACAAGCCGCGCTTACAGGTCACTTGGTGTTGTCTACTATTCACACCAACACGGCGGTGGGTATTGTGCCACGTCTTATTGATATGGGTATTGATCCATACTTGATTGCACCGACTCTTATATTGGGTATGGCACAACGTCTCGTTGGACGTGCGCACCCTACAGCGACTGAAGCTGTTCCTGTCAGTGACAGTATAAAAGAAATGATTACAAATCAATTTAAAGATTTACCTGCACAGCCCCAAGCTACACTTCCTGAATTAAAAGAAATCCTGACAGTTAAACCAACACCTGAGTGCCCTAAAGGTATTAAGGGTCGTATGGCAGTATTTGAAATGTATGAAATGGATAAACAACTAGAAT
>CAYRJE010000019.1:7461-8194 GCA_964424465.1 uncultured Candidatus Saccharibacteria bacterium | reverse complement strand
CTATAATTAAAGCATTAGGGAAAAAGATTCCATTCGAAGAGATCGGAAATCTGTAGTCTCTATATAGATTAGATAATCAAAACCATGAACCCTCAATTAACCTTAGATTCGAAAACAAAACCAGATGATATACATGTGATGATTGTTGATGATGATCACTTCATTTTAAATATGTACAAACTCAAGTTTGAGCATGCTGGCTTCCAGATAAAGACAGCTTCAAATGGTCAGGAAGCACTCGATATCGCACGTTCTGGTTATGTGCCGGACGTTCTCTTGATTGATATCTTAATGCCGGTTATGGGTGGGGTCGAATTCTTGCAACATATTCGGGAAGAAAAGTTATTCGAGCAGGTGCCAATAATTGTCTTAAGCAATCAGAGTCAGAGTACTGATATTAGTGAGGCGATGAAACTAGGAGTTAAGACATACATCGTCAAAGCAACAACAGTTCCGTCAGAAATAGTTGAAGAAATTAAAAATATGTTCGGTCTCCCAGTAGCAGCTATACCCGAAGGTCAAATTAACGTAAATTAACCATCAATACGCACCATATGAATTATCAAGAAGAATTACATCAATTATTAGAAATAGTCGTACGTGAGAACGCTTCCGACCTGCATCTTTCTGAAGGTCGTCATCCAACCATGCGTATTTCCGGTGAATTGATTCCTCTTGTTCGCAGTAAAGAGCTCACCCGAGATGATATTAAAGAGTTTGTGAATATCATGTG
>CAYRJE010000019.1:3518-7405 GCA_964424465.1 uncultured Candidatus Saccharibacteria bacterium | reverse complement strand
AAGAGATTGCACGTTTTAGAGGTAACGCTTTTCATCAACAAGGAAGTTTGAGTGTTGCATTGCGTCTCATTCCAAATAAAATCAGAAGCCTTTCCGAGTTGTCACTACCTCCAGCATTGGAGATGTTTGCTCAGAAAAAACAAGGTTTTTTCTTGGTTGTTGGTCCAGTAGGCCAAGGTAAAACAACAACTCTCGCAGCTCTTATCGAGCAAATCAATCAAGAGCGGGCTGAACACATCATGACTATAGAAGATCCTACCGAATATGTGTATGAGCAAAAGAAGTCTATTATAGATCAACGTGAGGTTGGTATAGACACAGAATCTTTTGAATCGGGACTAGTGAGTGCATTGCGACAAGATATAAATGTACTGTTAGTTGGAGAGATGAGAAACCATGAGACTATGGCGGCTGCTATTACAGCTGCTGAGACTGGACATATGGTATTTTCAACATTGCACACAAATAATGCAGCCCAGACCGTTGATCGTATTATAGATAGTTTTCCTGCAAATCAGCAAGATCAGATACGAATACAGCTTTCATCTGCTCTAGCCGGCGTGTTTTCTCAAAGATTGGTACCTCGAATATCTGGAGGATTGGTACCAGTATTTGAACTCATGATAACTAACAATGCTATACAGAATCTGATTCGTGAGAAGCGTACGCATGAGATCAATACTGTTATTGAGACGGGTTCTCAAGATGGTATGATTGATATGAATCGATGTCTGGCAGAGTTGGTACAGAAAGGTGAAATCAGTCTGGAAAACGCATATAAACAATCTTTGAATCCAAAGATGTTGGAAAGATTAGTCTAATTAATTAATATACAAAAATGATTTTTTCATATAAAGCCCTTGACGAAAAAGGATCTCCATCAAATGGAACTATAGACGCGATCAATAAAGATACAGCCATAAACTCTTTGCAGAAGAGGGGGTATACAATTCTCAATATTGAAACTGCTGGTGGACATACGAACATTCTACAGAAAAACTTTACATTGTTTGGTGGCATCAAAGTGAAAGATGTGGTGATTCTGTCGAAACAGATGTCCACACTGTTCTCCGCACAGGTTTCAGCATTAAGAATATTTCAATTGTTGGCGGCGGAACAAGAAAAACCTGCTATTAGAAATGTGCTTGTACAAGTTGCAGATGATATACAGGCTGGGTCATACATTTCCGCAGCGTTATCTAAGCATCCAAAGGTGTTCAATGTCTTCTATACCAACATGGTGAAGGCTGGTGAAGAGTCTGGTAAGCTCGATGAGACGTTCTTATTCTTGGCTGATTATATGGAGCGAAACTATGAGGTGAGTTCTAAGGTGAAGAATGCGCTTATTTACCCTGCATTTGTTATTACAACATTTATTGCCGTGATGGTGTTGATGCTTACGGTTGTTATCCCAAAGATTAGTACAATTATTACAGAGTCTGGTCAAGAGATTCCTGTGTACACTAAAGCTGTTATTGCGGTGAGTAATTTTCTGGTCAATTTCGGTCCACTGTTCTTGATACTGTTGGTGGTATTTGGATTTTTTGCGGTGAGATATTTGTTTTCTGCTGCAGGGAAGGGGTTTTTATCTCGTATGAAATTGGAATTACCGTACATATCAAATCTGTATCGTAAATTGTATTTATCTCGTATTGCAGATAACTTAAATACGATGCTTACTTCAGGTATTCCAATGTTGAAAGCGTTAGAGCTCACATCAAACGTTATCGATAATACTATATACGAAAGTATGATGACAGAGGTTATAGAGGATGTAAAAAGTGGTTTCGCACTGTCTGATGCATTCGGTAAGCATAAAGAAATGCCTGGAATATTGGTTGCCATGACTCGTGTTGGAGAGGAGACAGGAGAGGTTGGTGGTATCTTGAAGACTTTGGCACGCTTTTATCAGAAAGAGGTGATGACTGCGGTAGACACACTTGTTGACTTGATAGAGCCTCTTATGATTGTGCTTCTTGGATTGGGAGTGGGATTTCTCTTGGCATCAGTGTTGATTCCGATTTATAATATCTCTTCTGGTATATAATACTATTATGCATATCAATACGCTCATTCACACCATAAGGAAAAAAAGTCATACAGGTTTCACTATGATTGAGCTTATGATAGTTGTGAGTATTATGGCGGTTATAACGGTACTCATTTTGTATAATTCAAGAGGGTTAAATAATTCAATCATGGTTTCCAATACTGCATATGAGGTAGGTTTGATGGTTCGAGAAGCTCAGACATATGGTTTGGGAGTGCGTGCGACAGAGAATTCGATTTCTGGTTTTAGCTATAGTCAAGGTATTCATTTTGATTCATCTATAGGTGAGGCGAATACTGTTATTTTGTTCTCGGATAAGGATAGTAACGGTCAGTGGAGTGGATCAAGTGAAAACATCCAAACGTTCACCATTAGCAAAGAGCGCGCAGGCTCTGTATTAAGTCTCTGTGTCTTGACCGGCGGCACCAGTTGTACAGTTGTTAGTGCGGCAGACATTTTGTTTAAAAGACCAAATCCAGAAGCTTTGATATATTCTGAACCTGCTGTGCCAGGCGGAGCTGCATCGGCAGCTGTGATAAATATCGGATTCACACCCGGTAATGGTGAATGCCGTTCTATTATTATTCAGAAATCAGGATCTGTGCAGATAGATAAGACCTATTGTCCTAATTAATAACAGGTTATACTTAAGAATAGATGTATACACAACATACTCACAAACAGGCTTTGCAACGAGGTTTCACTTTGGTTGAGACTTTGGTTTCGTTAGCTATATTTTCAATTGTTATGGTGACGTCAGTTGGTATTGTATTGAGCGTGATAACCTCAAATAAAAGAAATCAAGCAATTAATTCTGTTGTGAATAATTTGAATTATTCTATAGAGAGCATGGTCCGTGATATCAAGACAGGTTTTAGTTATAAATGTAACTATAATCCAACTGTCAATCAGACAGTGGTAGAATTCAAGGATGAACCTAGTGGATGTGATGGTTCAATGATAAATAATATTGCCCTCATATCAAATATCAATAGTGGACAGGAAAAGATTGTAAAATATGAATACAAACCAGCTGTCGGAAACGAAACTGGTTATATTGAGAAAACTGTATATACTGATAATGGAATCGATATAACCAAAGAAACATATCCACTTACAGATAGATTTAATATTGATATTCAGATTATGAGTTTTGGTAGTCAGTCAGGCACCCCTCTGTATGACGCCAGTGGTGCTACTAATCCATCCCCATCACAACCTTCTGTCTCCTTACTTATTAAAGGTACAGCTAAAGTAAATGCTATTAATATCTCAGACTTTTTCATTCAGACGTTGATATCACAACGATTGCCTAATCTTATCTAATCTAAATATAAAAATAGTAGTATGCATATCCGTGATGTAAAAAAGAAAAAGAATATTCGTAAGGTGAGTGCTAAGGGTTTTACACTGATCGAGACTCTTGTAGCTGTGTTCATACTCCTACTGGCCCTTACAGGTCCTATATATATTGCAACTTTAGCACTGCGTACTTCTGCAGGTTCTCGAGATGGTATCAGTGCACGGTATTTGGCTGAGGAGGTCGTTGAATACATTCGTAATGTTCGTGATACTCGAGTGCTGGATGGTGTGCAATACACCCCTTCGGAATGGGCTCAGAAAGGATCTGATACCCTGACAAGCGGTGTAAGTTGTTTCAATGCTAAGGGTACAAATGCAAATAAGTGTGAATTACAGCGTGATGTAAATACTGGTGTATATATTCCAGTAGCATGTGGCCTCTCATGCTCACCACTTAGATTTACTCCGAACAATACAAAAGCTTTTTATGGTACAAATGATAGCTCTGCACCATTTTCCAAATTTACTCGAGAAT
>CAYRJE010000019.1:0-3508 GCA_964424465.1 uncultured Candidatus Saccharibacteria bacterium | reverse complement strand
TGCTCCAGAGGATCCTGCAACAGGGGACAATCCACAAAAAGAATTACGGGTTGTTGTAAACATTATATGGAACGATCATGGGACTTCTAAAATATATACACTGACAGAATATCTGCATAATCTACAATACAATAGCTATGCGCAATAAAAAAAACAGTCAAAAAGGTATAAGTCTGATAATTTCATTATTTACAATTACGTTTCTGTTTGCTGTATCTTTCTCTGTTAGCGGTATAATTCTCAGACAGATGAAGATTATAAATACAAGTCTTAGTTCTGAAGCGGCGTTTTATGCAACTGATGCTGCTTTGGAATGTGCTCTGTATTGGGACATATCAACAGAGGGTGATACGATAAATACTGAGGCAACAGGCTATGTCTTTGGTACTTCTACGGCATATGAGTCTTTGGTCAAATGTGGTCCAACGGGTGGAATCTTATCTTTTACCAAACAGTCTGATGAGGTGGCCAATATAGCTACAACAACATTCTCTATAGATTATACAAATACGAGTTATCCTTCATGTGCATTCGTACAGATTGTGAAAGCTGTTGACAGGACAATGATTCAGACTCGTGGGTATAACACAGATAGCACTTCTACAGGGTGTGATTTGACAGATGCTGTGGCACGACGGATTGTAGAACGTGGAATGCAATATACTCACTAATATGCGATAGTATTGATATGGATAAGTCTGCAATTCATAGTCGAATACAGAAATTACGTACACTCATCGATCATTACCGATACCAGTATCACGTACTTGATATGGAGGAGATATCTCCAGAAGCTTTAGATTCTCTGAAGCGAGAGTTGAAAGAGTTGGAAGATGCTCATCCTGAATTCTTTGATCCGCATTCTCCAACACAACGCGTGGCTGGACAGGCTTTGGATGCATTTTTGAAAGTACCACATAAAGTACAGCAGTGGTCATTTAACGACGCTTTTTCAGAGGCGGATATACGAGATTTTAATGAGAGAATAAACCGCTTTCTCAAACGTGATCTATCAACTCCTATCGAATACATGTGTGAGTTGAAAATAGATGGTTTAAAGGTGGTGATCGAATATCAAGGAGGTGTTCTTGTTCGAGCTGCTACACGAGGCGATGGGGTGGTGGGTGAGGATGTAACTCAAAATGTGCGAACCATACAGTCAGTACCTCTGACACTGCAAAAACCATATGACATTATTGTTGAAGGGGAAGTATGGGTTGGTAAAAAAGTGTTTGAAGAGTTGAACAGAAAACAGTCAGCGTCGGAGCACCACTTTATGCTAATCCGAGAAACATTGCAGCAGGTTCTATACGCCAGCTAGATCCAAGTGTTGCTGCTTCACGGAAACTGGATACTTTTATATATGATATTGCAGACATTAAACCAGGTCTCGTAGGTTCGGTGCCAGAATTAAAAACACAACAACAAGAGCTATCTCTGCTGAAAGAATTGGGCTTTAAAGTGAATACTCATCATAAAGTTGAACAAGGTCCAGAAGGGATTGTCGGATTTTGGAATACTTGGAAACAAAAACATAAAAAAGAAGATTATTTAATTGATGGTGTTGTTATAAAAGCCAACGATGTACATCTGCAAAAAGAGTTGGGCTATACAGGTAAAGCTCCGCGTTTTGGTATTGCATTTAAATTCCCAACTGAACAAGTCACAACTACAGTATTGGATATAAAACTACAAGTTGGACGTACTGGAGTTATTACTCCGGTCGCTATTCTGGAGCCTGTGGTGGTAATGGGTTCAACGGTTTCTCGTGCAACGCTACACAATGAAGATGAAATACAGCGTCTCGATATCCGTATAGGTGACACTGTGATATTACAAAAAGCAGGAGATGTGATTCCTGATATTGTGATGGTTTTGAAAGAGTTGCGCACAGGTAAGGAAAAGAAATATGTTTTTCCTACACACGTGACTGATTGTGGTGGAGATGGTGCAATAGAGCGTATACCAGGTCAGGCCGCATATAGATGTGTGCACATAGAAACAGTCTCTATTCGCAAGAGACGGTTGTATCATTTTGTATCAAAAAAATGTTTTAACATAGACGGGCTCGGTCCAAAACAAATAGACTTGTTTATGGAACACGATGTTATTAGTTCATATGCTGATATTTTTACTTTAGAAAAAGGTGATATCGAGATTTTACCTCGTATGGGTGAAAAATCTGCTGCTAATATTGTTGCTTCCATTGAGCAAGCTAAACATGTTGACTTACATAGACTCATTTTCGCATTATCCATACCTCAAGTGGGTGAAGAGACAGCGCGAGATTTGACAGAAGCTTGTCAGGGAAATATTGGTCGTTTGCGTCGTATGAGTTATGAAGAGCTGTCATCTATATACGGCATCGGTACAGTGGTGGCACAACATATATGTGATTGGTTTAAAAATGAAAGACACGTTGCCGAGCTCGAAGAGATACTAAAGCATGTCAGTGTCAATCCGTATGTCTCGAAGGTATCGGGCAATGCTGCCACAGGTTCGGCTTTTGCTGGAAAAACAGTTGTACTTACAGGTACATTGTCGCAGTTAAGTCGTGATGAGGCGGGGGATATAGTACGTAATCTAGGTGGAAATGTGTCAAGTAGTGTGTCAAGTAAAACGGATTATGTAATAGCTGGTGCAGAGGCAGGATCTAAGCTCGCTAAGGCACAAGAGTTAGGTGTTACAATCCTTTCAGAGCAAGAGTTTGTGCAGATGATAAAGCGATAGAGTTGTGCTAGAGTAAGATTATATGAATCCCCACACTATATCAGAGACAGAGGTAAAGCGTTTGGCAGATCTGGCCCGCTTGTCATTAACGCCAGAAGAGGAGTCTTCTTTTAAAAAGGATATTGAGTCTATCTTAGGGTTTATCGATACTATACAAGAAGTCCAGGTTCCGGAAGGTCAATTGAAGAGTGAGGGTTTTGCCCCTGTCGGATATGTACGAGAGGATGTGTTTTCATCTATACCTCAATCCGTAAACTCTGAAGTCCTCGTTTCTGCAGCACCAGCTCACATCGACAATGCCGTCAAAGTTAAAAAGATTTTAAACTAATTTTAAATAATTCTTATGTCTATCGATTTTCCAACACATACTTTGCCTGAATCTATTCTTGATTTTCATATTATGCTTGCAGACAGTAAGACTACTGTCACTGCGGTTGTAAAAGCCTATCTCGGTGTTATTGATTTACAAAATAAAGATGTGAATGCGTACTTAGAAGTGTTCGCACAAGAGGCTTTGACTATTGCGGAGGACTGCGACAACCAATTGAATGGAAAGAATAAAGAAGAGCGAGAGGCTTTGTTTAGACAAAAGAGATTGTTTGGTGTGCCATTTGCTGTGAAAGACAATATTCTCTTTAAAGACCATAAAGTGAGTTCTGCTTCAAAAATACTAGAAGGGTATGTATCAAGTTATGATGCAACAGTTATGATTAAACTCAGAGATGCGGGTGCGATATGTCTTGGTAGGGCAAACATGGATGAATTTGCTATGGGAGGT
>CAYRJE010000018.1:9087-13847 GCA_964424465.1 uncultured Candidatus Saccharibacteria bacterium | reverse complement strand
CTCTACTTGTGACTCCACCGACACGATAAATCATTGATTCTCGAGGGCGAATCTAAGGCTCGGACCTGATTGGTAATAGCTCCAGAACTTGAATAAGTAGTCTTTTAGATGGTTGAATGTTTTACCTGACATCTCCACATAAATGAAACAGCTCCCACCCGGGAGCTGTTTTCGATAAGGAGTGAGAAAGTGCCCTGCGGCACTTTCGTGGGGGAATCGAAAAGCTTTGTCATATTTTCGAAAACCTCTGGTTTGAGAAAATGACAAAGGTGTACTGAAGCTGTAAGCTTCGATTCCCTCCATCTCCACAATTGCGAAAATAGCCTTATTTACAAGGCTATTTTTGTTTTATACATTATTATCTTACCTATATACACAGATTGACTTTATATAACAAATACAGTATAGTTTTTTCGTACAGTTAATTCGGAAACTTCCACTGTCAACCACAAACCACCCATGAAAAACGCTCAACGTTACATATGTACTTTTACAGATCCCTACGGCATATGTGAACAGGTTGCCAAGGGGGTCAACCATGAAAAAGAACTCAACAGAGGACAGCAACACGACGCTGAGGATAAGTTGGCCGAAGCGATAAAAAAGGTGAGACAGAGAGGTGTAAAAGTACAACCTCTCGTGGTCAAAGTCACCTCCTTCATCAACAACCTCTGAAGACACCTAAACCTCATAGCAAGAAAAAGCCCACACAGGCTCACACTTGTGATGAGGCTTTTCTTTTCATATTCAATACCCACACTGCCTTCACAAAACTATTTATTTACAAGCATATTTTGCAGGTTTTTACTGCCCTCATAGTAAGCCCAGAACTCTTTTAGGTAGGTTTTTAGGCGGTTCGATAAAATACCTACTCTGTCCACAATTGAAAATCATGAATTTCCGATTGATTCAACATATACTGTACGTATGAGTAATCAAATGAAAATATTATGGGCGGTGATATTACCGCCAATTATATTTATTAGTATGTCTTATTTTTTGGATGTTTTTGAAAATATATATTTATTTATAGGCACATCCATCATATTGATAGTCATTGGTGAAGTAGTATTGTCCAAACTAACATACTTCAATAAAATTAAGATCCTCGCTTGTATTTTATATTTTATTTGTATGATCATACTTTTAGGATTACTTACCCTTAATAACATTCCAAGCATGGCCGGTCTTGGATGATTATTCATCTGACAATACTTTATCAAAACCGGAGCTAGTTAGAACACCTATACTTTTTCAGCAAAATAAAAAGCCGCACCCCGCCTTGATGGCGAAAGTGCAGTATTTAATGTTGATGAGGAGGATTTTCAATCCTTGAACATGGGTCGACCCCACTGTTTGGACATGTCCCACTGATACTGGATATCCTCCGTGAACTTCGGTATATAAAATACCTTACCTGTCGCCGGATTCCATTCCGGCACAAGATATTGAAGATTCTTCAGTGCTAGCAATTTTAGTGGATATTCTCCCCACAAATCCTGCTTGGCGACCTTGTCATCATACTCCTTGGTGGTTTGTGTGAGGCCGAAAAACCAGTGGTCATAGACCTCAGTCAACCTGACATGGATGGTAAACACATCCCCATCTTCAGTGATGTCAGGCGAAGGAACTTTGACTTTGACCCACTCTCCTGTTTCGCTCAGGATAGCAATCGAGTATTGCCGGATAGAGGCTTCCACCGGTTGCGCCCTGATGACGGTCGGCAGAAAATCCGGTCTCTTCAGTTGATCTTTTCCAGCCCCCTCGTTGGCCACATACGCAATGGATCCACACACGAGGAAGAAATAAGCTAGGCAGATAATAGTTTTCATTGGTTTCGAATAGGTTTTGGTGTTGCTGCGAACTGGCTGTAGTCGCATCTTTCAAGATTCATAAAACCCTAAAAGATGCGACCAACCCACTGTTTTCAAAGTACTGTTTTACATACATATGTTATAATATTAATACAGTAATGTCAATATAACCCAGGTGAATTCCCACACTAACCACACAGAGGTTTGCAAACTAATTCATTGTGGAGTACTTGACAATATGTTATAATATGCTATAATATACCCATTAAGCTCTTTGAGATACATTAGGTGTGGAAGGGGTAAAAAACCGATTTATTATGGCTATATATGGCTAGCTGACTGGCCCTATATAGCCGTAATAACCCGGCACACTGAAGACCTCCTATGAAAAAAATCATTATCACCCCACCCACAGCCAAAGCAACCGAAGCAACCCCAGTATCCACCCGCCCTGCCCCGGCAGGTGCACAAGCCAGGGCGAAACAGCCTGCGGCACCGCCCACACCAGCGGAGCAGCGGCGGCGCTGCGCGATGCGTGCGTTTGAGCAGGCCACCAAAGTCAGCTCCCAAGTGGCCCGCAAAGCCTCTGGGAACCATCTCCTGCTGGTCGCAGCATTGGTGGTGACCACAGTGTTCGCCGCCATGATTGGAGTCACCTGCAAAGGGGGACTCCCCACCAACATCGTGGCGTTCACACCAGCTTTGGTTGTGATCGGATTCATTTGTATGAATCTGGCGAACTCGTTCCGCGCGCTCCGCCACATCCGCGAGGAGTGGCAGAAGTACATCACAGCCGCCTAACCCCCCTCACCCTGCGGAGAGTGTCCAATCGAAAGAACGGACCTCTCCCAGGGTTTTTATTTTGCAATCATATCCACATCAACACCTTTGTCATATATACACAAATCAGTCTTTTTCATCCTCTCTCGTATTTCATCAGCAAGTCTCCAAGATTCCATCATTTCATCAATACATACAAAACGAGAATCATCACCAACTATAGCCGCCCCAAGCACAACCTCATATGCATCAGGCTTTTTAGGTTGCTCTATATCAAACACATACACAGAATCATCCTTAAATCTGATTACAATATCACTCTTTTTCTCTTTCAATGCTTTACCACTTTCTAAAAACAATGGAATACCTGCCCAATCCTTATGCGTATACATTAGTTCAATTTTAAAATACGTTTCTGTTTGTGATTGGGGTTGTACACTTTGTTCATCCACATATCCACGATATTGTCCACGATGTGTAGTTATTACTTCCAAACTATTTAAAACCTGTGCGCGAGCACCACACACATTTCTTATTCTGATATTCTCCACAAAAAAACTAGAAACCATTGATAATACATGGTTTTGTCCAACATCGAGAAAGGCGCCCACAGTATCATAAAAACCTCCCCTACCCTGAATATCAATTGACTCTATTAAACGAAAATGAATACTGCTGATATTATCTTTATGTAATTTTAATACAAGTGAAGTATCAGCACTTTTCTGTATTAACATTTGATCTAGACCTTTTTTACCCAAATAATGATCAATACGATATATATTTTTATACTCCACATATTTCTCCAGTTCAGATTCTAGTTGTTTAGCAGATTCTAAGTTGTGTCCAAAAGGTTTTTCAATCAGTATTTTACCTTTTATTCCCACAGTATGTAGATTTTTAATAATAGGTATATGTGCATTTGGAGGTACAGCTAGATGCACAATAATATGTTGATGTGTAATGATTTGTTTTAATTTTGCATATCCATCTACAGAATCAAAAGTACCTGATATATACTGCATACTGTTAAGAAAATCAGTGTATATAGACATGTCACTATCTGAAACTACAACACTTTGCTTTATAAAATCCATATACTCTTGATCTGTCCATAACCTACGAGAAAATACTAGTATTTGTGATCCTGTAGGTATACTTTGTTTTTTATACAATTCAAATAATGCAGGTATTATTTTCCTTTGTGCTAAATCACCTGTCGCTCCGAATAATACAAAAGTAAGTGGTTCCATAGGATGTGTACAGTTTGTTACTATGTCTTTTGTATTACTTAAACTATTTCCACAGTTCTCTTACCCACCTCATCACTGTGTGCGAACTTAAATACTTTATCAGGATTCAACTCATCACTCTCAACCATTTCTGGCCACTCTAATAAGATAAGGTTTTTAGGATTATACAAATACTCAGAAAATTTTATTTGCTCCAACTCCCTGTATGATTTTAGTCTGTACGCGTCAATATGTATGAGATCTGTATACGGAAAACTATCACCCATATTAGTAATAGGATATCTTTTTAGGATCACAAAAGTAGGACTAGTAATCTCCTCCTCTATGTTTAAAGCCTCAGCAACATTCTTGGTAAAAGTTGTTTTACCTGCACCTAAATCACCTTTTAGGAATATAACACAAGCTTTTGCATCGAGGTGTTTTGCAGCAATCTCTTCTACAAAATCCCAAGCCAAAACACGGACCTCCTTTTCAGTTAACACTTTTATAATCGACATAAGCTCAATATAGCACAAAACAAAAGACCCGTCCGCTTATTTGCAAGACGAGTCTTTTGTGTAGATTTGAGTATTATTCTCGATTTAGAATAACATTTTTTCTATTTCTAAACAGTAAGAATGCTATAGAGGTTAATACAACAACCATTATTGCAACCATGTATTGTTTCCAACTTAGATCAATTCCTGTTGCAGGCAAATCATTTAGATATACTCCTGATACAGGTCGTCCAGATGTAACTTTTATTTGGTCAGGCTGTATATATACTCCTGATACAGGTGTTCCTGTTGTAGGGGTAACATATGAATATGTTTGATTTACAACCGCAGAACATGTTGTAGATATTGTTCTGTATCCATTTGAGACAGAGACTGTCGCTGATTTTGTTCCTGGATATGTATATGTTTTACTTATA
>CAYRJE010000018.1:2653-9077 GCA_964424465.1 uncultured Candidatus Saccharibacteria bacterium | reverse complement strand
ATTACCATACAAGCCATCTGAGCCTGTCCATGAATTCGTATTGTTTGTGTTGTATCCATTGTTATATCCATAATAATCAGATGCATAGTATGGATTTCCACTCACAGTTACTCTCCATGTTATTGTTTGACCAACTGTTGTGTTTTGAACACTTGGATAACACGCAGCTGAGAAATCTTGATTATTTGATTCCTGAACAAAAGTTACAGAACAAGATCGAGTAACAACCTCTTCTCCTGAACGAATAGTAACATTTATATTTTTTGTTCCAGTGTTATATGAAGTAAATGAAGTACTTGCACCGTATCCAGATGATAGATCACCTCCCCATTGATAGGTATATGATCCAATACCACCAGATGCATATGCAGTAGCTGTAACAGATTGACCAAGTCTTGGATTACTTGGAGTTATAGTACAGTATCCATCAAGTCTTTGATGACCAGGATTGTTTACAATCGCTGTACCAGAAGGGTTTGTATACACATACACATTGTTAATATTTGTGTTGTTGTTTACGTTATTATTGTTATTTGTCGAAACAGCAGTTGCTACAGCATTTGATGTAGACACGGCAGGTGTTGAGTTTCCTCCACCAACCGTTGGGTATGTGTATCCACCGTAGATGTTAGCACCGTATGATGCTTGTGGAGCAGTTTGAACATAGTCAGGATATACATATCCTTGATTGCCACCATAGTCGTTATATCCAGCATATCCATTATATCCTGTATCATAACTATATGGAGTATAGTCATACGCATCATATGAATATGGTGCATTGTACGAACTATATGCATCAAACTCAGATGTATTCCATCCACTATATGTATCCTCGTGAGGAGACCACCCATCATATGAACCATATGATGAATCAGCAGAAACTAAGGCTGGTGCAAGAGAAAACACAGCAACAATAGCTAGCAATTTGATAGTGTTATATATTTTTAACATAATATGTATATTATATACCAAACAGAACATTTTGTCAAGTAATAAAAAGGCGCCTGCGGTGGTGTTCCGCAGACGCAAAATCTGGTTTTCGGTCAGATTTCAACCGATGTTTTGGGGGGCATTTCAGCACTTTCCCCCTCTTTTACCCATTTTACCTCGACCTGGGTGCCGATTGGGACGTTGTCGAACAATCTTGGTGCCGCCGCGTACGAGACGCGGATACAACCATGGCTGTTTTGGGACAAGTCCCCAGCATGAAGGTAAATACCGCGGGTTTGGTCGATGCCTATCGCCCATTTCATAGGGCGCTTGAATTCCTTGGACATGATGGCTTTTACACCATCCTTGTCAGGGACAGTAGCCTTCACCCAGACTTTGTAGTCCTTGGGGTCAGGCTGAGCCTTTACAGCTTCATCACCCTCTCTGTTGCCAGAGACACAACGGCATTGGGCAACAATCTGCCCACTCTGATAGAGGCGGACCATACCCACTCCGTTAGGCTCGAGGCTTATAATCAGCTTTTTAGGCTGATTGAGGTCAATACCTGTCCAGAAGAAGCTAGCATAGCCAGCCCCTTCTTTCTCAAGCTCTTCGTTTAAAGCCTGTGCGGGGCCGTTAACAACCCACATAAGCTCTGCATTGGTGTTGTTGGTGATGGTCTGATCAACTTGGTCTTGCCACAGCCATGGGTGGAGTTTTTCCTTCCAACACCGCTGGCAGACAGGGTCTACGAGCGGCGCGCAAGCCGCCGCATTGTCCTTACTGTACCCTCGGATGAGGAGCTCCCCTGTGGGAGAGCCGAACGTAAGCCTTGACCCTTCTGGGGTCCAGGTATTACGTTTTTTCAGATAAGGGTTGGCGACTGCCGGAGCTGGGGTTGTGGGGGTTGGGGCCGGTGTGGGTGTGGTGGGTTCCACCTCAGGAATAGCCTCTGCCCTCAGAGGAGTTGACGGCTCCAAAGATAGATCTGGGACAGTGTCAGCGGCGAGGGTGAGATTTGAAAAAGCGATTAAGAAGATACAAGGTGCTTTCATTTTGTTGGTTTTTCTGTAGTTTTTTAAGTATTTCTGAGTTTCTGTAATTGTATTATTTTATCATATTTAACATAAAAAGTAAAGAGGACACATAGCACGGTGACTATGTGTCCTTTTTTAACCCATCTACCTTTCGGCAGGGGTTATTGTGGTAGGGGTGGCTGGGTGTTGTGTGGCCGGGGGTGACCCACCCCTTGAGGTCTCTGCTGACCTCCTTTGGGCTGAAACTGCTCCGGACCTCTTACGGCCGGATTCCTCTTTGCACCCGTTGGAATTTCTCCCTCAGAGTACACAAGGGTTTCTGTGGTGGTGGATGGGTTATCCACCCTTATCGGAGACTCTGATTTCGTAAGATATTTGACCAAAGCGAACGCGCCTCGCTCGCCCGTGGTGGTAGCTATACGAAGAGGACGTCCTTTTTCCATGAACAGCCGTGCAATTACTTTTTCAACCTCATCCTTGGTCATCCACGATTTCCGTTGCTCAAAGTCTTTCTCCAGAATAGATTTTAACTCAATAGAGACCTGTGACAACAGCTCCTGTGGAGCATCCCCGTCAACTCGTACATGGGCTGAACCCTTATAGGTTTCCAACCCGGTCGTGGGGGGGTTTTTTAAAAACCCCCCCCCCACCCGGGGGGTGTTTTTCAACACCCCCAACGGACGTGGGGTAGTGTTTTGAGGTGAAGCTTGGACCTGTTGTCGATTCAGGACTTGACCTTGATCGACAACCAACCCATCACCCACACCCCCATCAACATTTCCACTAAGACTTCCCCGAGGCACCACCTTTACAGTAGTGCAGGCAGAGAGAATAAAAGCGAAAAAAGCGACGAGGTTGAGAAGTGGGATATTTTTTTTATTTTTCATCTGGGTTTGATAAAGTTCTGAATGTTTTCTGTACTTCCTATCTACATTCCAAGCCATAGAGCATTGGAGATAGGAGTGTGTAAAAATCATAGCATATTAGACCACATAAGTCAAGGGGTTACCAGTACCCCTATTTGCCTATTTCACTTAATATATATGCATGACCATCATCTTTGACGAGGATAAACAAAATCAAAAACTTCGACAAATGAAGTTAGAAGAGGAAGAGCGTTTAATGAAAATGCTTTCTCAAAAATATGATATTCCATACATTGATTTAACCTCTATCTCTGTGAACACTGATGCGTTACGACTGCTTGATGAAGGTGATGCTCGTAAGGGTGAGTGTGCTATTTTCGATATTGTAGGAAAAAAAATATCAGTCGCTATTAACAACCCAAACAATGAACACATTGAAGGTATTGTTGATGAATTAAAACGTTTGGGATATACAATTGTTTTTTATATAGCATCTCTTGTTGGTTTAACTAAAGCTTGGTCTTTGTATAAAGACTTATCATTCGCTGTTGAAACCGAAGCTGGTGCTCTTGATATTTCTGATAATGAAATTGAAGATATTGTAAAGAAAACCACAAGTCTTGACGATGTTCACACACTTCTCGGTTACGCTCTTGCTGAAAAAAAGAGTCATAGACTTTCTAGAATACTTGCAACTATCATGGCTGGTGGTTTAGCAACACTTGCATCAGATATACATATTGAAGCAGAGGAATCATTCTCTCGATTACGATATCGTCTTGATGGAGTTTTGGTTGAAGCAATGCAATTTGATCTAGATACATATCATTCCCTACTCTCTCGATTAAAATTATTGTCTGGATTAAAGTTGAATATAAAAGAAAATGCACAAGACGGTCGTTTTACAATTCGTATTTATACAGAAGACATTGAAATACGTACATCAACCATTCCTGGTGCGTACGGAGAATCAATTGTGATGCGTATTTTGAATCCAAAATCAATTGCATCAAGTATTGAAGATTTAGGAATGCCAAAAAAGCTTTATAATATAACTCAAAGAGAAATTTCTAGACCTAATGGAATGATTTTAGTAACAGGACCAACTGGTTCTGGAAAGACAACAACACTATATGCGTTTTTAAAGAAGAGTGCTTCACCTGATTTTAAAATTGTAACCATAGAAGATCCTATCGAGTATCACCTACCTGGCATAGTGCAAACTCAAGTTGAAGATGCAAAAGGCTACACTTTCAGTGCCGGACTTCGATCTGTTGTTCGACAAGATCCAGACATCATACTCGTAGGTGAGATCCGAGATACTGAAACAGCTCTAACAGCTATACAAGCATCACTTACAGGACACTTAGTGTTCTCAACACTACACACAAACAACGCAGCTGGTACTTTTACTCGACTTATAGATCTTGGTGTTGATTCAAAAGTGATTACATCTGCCGTACACCTCGCTATGGCACAAAGACTTGTTAGAAAATTATGTACTGTATGTAAAAAAACACAATCAATAACTGAAAAACAGAAAACCATATTACAAGAAACACTTGCTTCCCTCTCTGGGTATGATGAAGAAAAATTATTTACAGAAATTCCAACAGAATTATTTGTTGCTGTTGGTTGTACTCATTGCAACAACACGGGTTACAAAGGAAGAATTGGAGTATACGAAGGAATTATTGCCGATGCTGCAATTGAAGATGTCGTGCGAATGAATCCAAGTGAAAGAGAAATAAAAGAAGCTGCCAAGGCACAGAAAATTATGAACATGAAGCAAGATGGTGTGATAAAAGTTCTGCAAGGTGTTACTACATTAGATGAATTAGAGCGTGTTGTTGATTTTGAATCATAATTTATAAAAAAATAAATAAAAAAGATGAGAAAATTTTTTTTCTCATCTTTTTTTACGAACGTCAATTGATTTTAAAAAACAGAAAAGGTATTCTAGAAAAAGAATAGCTCCTTAAATCTCCGAGCAAAACTTATGTCACGTAGTGATATAAGCTCAATGTATTTTTAAGGATAGTTCCAGGAATATAGCATTGCTATACACCAAAACGTCCTCTAAATTACACCAAAAAACCGCGAGGTTTGTTGCTCGGAGACTCAAGAAGCTATTGCTGACACAATCCCAAAGTCTCGTGTATAATGTTGTTAAACAGCACTTTTCGCACTTAACATTTTCAATATAGCATATTCCGATAACTGTGTCAAGCGATATACAAACAAAAAAGAATACCCCAGATGACAAGGTTTTGGACCAAACCTTACGGCCCAACGCTTTTTCAGAGTATATAGGGCAAGAAAACATCAAGCAAAACCTGCATATTTTACTTACTGCGGCCAAACAACGTAATCATGCACCTGAACACATACTATTTTATGGCCCTCCAGGCCTTGGTAAGACCACTTTAGCCTACCTTATAGCTAAAGAGTTAGGAGTGCAGATGAAAGTCACCTCTGGGCCAGCTATAGAGCGTGTTGGTGATTTAGCCTCAATATTAACCAACCTATCACCAGGAGACATACTTTTTATAGATGAAATACACCGACTCAATAAAACCGTTGAAGAAATACTCTACCCTGCCATGGAATCTGGACAAATGGACATTATTGTCGGGAAAGGACCCTCAGCCCGGACTATACAACTAGAACTACCCCCTTTCACCCTTATAGCAGCGACAACACGTATAGCTATGATATCTTCACCACTACGATCACGGTTTTCAGGTGGTGTATTCAGACTTGAATTTTATAAGGACCAAGAAATACAGAGTATTATTGAACGATCTGCGAATATACTACAAATACCCCTTTCTAAAGTTGCAGCAGAGCATATAGCAAAAAGAAGTCGTAAAACTCCCAGGACAGCAAACTACCTGTTGAAAAGATGTCGGGATTTGGCACAAATATACAACAAAGATCTTGATGAAGATGTCGTTATAGAAGCTTTAGGTATGATTGGTACAGATAGAGTTGGTCTAAACAAATCAGATTTGGATATACTGGAGGTAATTATTAATAAATACAAAGGAGGCCCTGTTGGTTTATCAACCATAGCAGCATCACTCTCTGAAGATGAGGCAACTATTGAAGATTTTAATGAGCCTTACCTTATACAACTTGGCTTTATAGATAGAACACCAAGAGGTCGTGTTGCCACAAAAGAAGCATATGATCACTTGGGTATAGAATATATTAAAAATGACTAAAGAATCACCTATTGTTTTAAGTATTGACCCTGGTTATGAACGTCTAGGTATTGCAGTTTTAAAAAAAGACTTACAAAATAAGGTTATTTTAGAATATTCTGATTGTTTTAAAACTAGTGCTAAACTTGATTTTACAGACAGAATTTTACTAATAGGTAATAAAATTGAATCTATTATAGACTCCTACAAACCAACAGTTTTGGTTATTGAAAACCTATTCCTCAACACAAACCAGAAAACAGTAATGCGTGTTGCTGAGACTCGAGGGGCAATACTATATGTGGCCAAAAAATATAATTTATCAGTATTTGAGTTTACCCCACCACAAATAAAACTTGCAGTCACAGGAAACGGTCATAGT
>CAYRJE010000018.1:0-2643 GCA_964424465.1 uncultured Candidatus Saccharibacteria bacterium | reverse complement strand
AGCAATGGAAAAAATGATGCTTATTTTACTACCAGAACTCAAAAAAACCAGTAAAAAAATAGATGATGAGTATGATGCTATTGCTTGTGGATTAACATATTTTGCATTAGAAAAAAGTTTGTGATACATATGTATGTATCAAAATATATGCCTAAAAAAACAACTTCACCAAAAGATGAACCTGAGATACCGGAAGGAATATCTCTTCCTGAAGGAGAACTGGAGGGTATTATTATTTCTGAAGAAATAATTGAAGTAGAAGTAACGACAACTGATGATATGGAGGAGGAAGAATTTGATAGTATTTTCTCTGGTGTAAAAAAGAAAAAACTCACAACAGAGGAAGAGGAGGATTTTGAAGACTTTAACAGCTATTTTTTTGAAGAATAATTTTAAAAATAATTAAGATTAGTTTCTTTTTTCTTGATACAATATATACATGTTTACATTACTTAAAAAAATCTTCTACTTTGTGGAGGATTTAATTATTAATTTTATAGTACGACTAGTTAAATTTTTTAAAAGAAATGGAAAAAGTCGTCTAAAGAAAGTTTTCTACACTATTTTAGCTTTAGGAATGTTAACGTTGGCCATATTTCTAATATGGTTCACATCACTTAAAACCCCCAGCTTAAATGCATTTGACGATAAACTACTAGGTCAATCTGCAAAAATTTATGATAGGACAGGCACAGTACTTTTGTATGACTTGAGTCAAAAGGTTCGTCGAACAGTTGTTCCTTTAGACAAAATATCTCCTTACATAGTTAAAGCAACCATCGCTATTGAAGATAAAGATTTTTATACACACAGTGGTATACGAGTACGATCATTGATACGAGCTGTTATCAGAAACATAACAAACAAAGAATACAGTGAGGGTGGGTCAACCATAACACAACAGGTTATAAAAAACTCATTACTCACAAAAGATAAAGTTCTTTCTAGAAAAATAAAGGAGATTTTTCTAGCAATTAAGCTAGAAAAAACAACATCTAAAGATGAAATCTTACATCTATATCTTAATAATTCACCTTATGGGGGTAATATTTATGGTGTTGAGGAGGCTTCTGAGCTTTTCTTCGGTAAACATGCATCAAAGGTAACTCTAGCTGAAGCTGCTGTTCTAGCATCTCTACCAAAAGCACCTTCAACATACAACCCTTACGGTGGAAAAAAGAACTTATTACTGGAAAGAAAGGATTTGGTCTTAAGGAAAATGTTTGAAAATAACTTAATAACCAAAGAAGAGATGGAGGCAGCGCAAGCAGAAGTTCTTGTATTTCAACCGCGAAATCTCGGGTCTATTAAAGCAGCTCATTTTGTAATGTACTTAAAACAACAACTAGAGGAAAAGTACGGGACAAAAAAACTTGAAGAAGGAGGGTTCACAGTTATTAGTACAATAGATTACGATGTCCAAAAAAAGACTGAGGATTTAGTTTTGGATTATGTAAAAAAGAATCAGAAACGTTTTGGAGCAGAGAATGCAAGTATAGTTATACTAAACCCTAGGAATGGACAAATTCTAACCATGGTTGGATCACGTGATTATTTTGACGAAGAAATTGATGGGAACTTTAATGTGGCAACAGCCAAAAGACAACCAGGCTCATCTTTTAAACCTTTTGTTTTTGCAACAGCATTTAACAAAGGCTTTACAGATAAAACAGTACTTTTTGACACACCCACAGAGTTTTCATCTGATTGTACACCTAGTGGTGTACCTAAAACACCAGGGGCAACTTGCTATAATCCACAAAATTACGAAGGAGGTTTTAAAGGGCCTATGACAGTACGAAATGCTCTTGGTGCATCCAGAAACATACCAGCTGTTAAAATGGCATATTTGGTTGGTGTACAAGACATTCTAGATACCGCCAAAGCTATGGGTGTAGAAGGGTTACTTGGTGCAAGTAACTATGGCTTATCACTAGCACTTGGAGCAGCCGATGTGTCACCTCTTGATATGACAAGCGCGTACGGTGTTTTTGCAAATGATGGAATTAAG
This sequence comes from uncultured Candidatus Saccharibacteria bacterium, assembly GCA_964424465.1. GTDB lineage: Bacteria > Patescibacteriota > Minisyncoccia > Phycocordibacterales > CAIZLB01 > CAIZLB01. The sequence goes on along the minus strand of CAYRJE010000018.1, from coordinate 632 downwards.
AGTGATATTGAAGGTATTCTTAAAATAGAAGACAGTAAAGGGGGTATATTATATGAAACATCTACAACATCAAAAAGAGTACTACCAGAACAATCGGCTCGGATGATGAATGACGTACTTTCTGATCCAAGAGCACGAAACAGTATATTTGTTCTGAACTATTTTAAAGATACTGTCGTAGCGCTAAAAACAGGAACAACCAATGATTCTAGAGATGCTTGGATGATAGGGTACACACCCAGTGTTGTTGTAGGTGCATGGATGGGAAATAATGATAACAGACCTATGAGTCAACTCGCTTCAGCTTTGACAGTTGGACCTCTGTGGAAAATGGTTATGGATGACGTGTTAACAAAAATACCTAAAGAGTCTTTTATTAAACCAGAAATTATCAGTAGTGATGTAAAACCTTTTATGAGGGGTGTGTACCAAACAACCGACGGCACAAAACATTCTGAGTTGTATTGGATAGATAAAGATAACCCAACAGGACCATCACCTCTAAACCCTGAAAAAGACCCTCTCTTCTACAATTGGGAGGAGTCAGTCTACTCTGAAGGAACGAGCACTCAGGCAACATCAAATATCAGCCAAGGTTCGACAGGAGTTGGAACCATACAAGTAGCAATATT
>CAYRJE010000017.1:6395-13982 GCA_964424465.1 uncultured Candidatus Saccharibacteria bacterium | reverse complement strand
GAAAAAGACCCTCTCTTCTACAATAGGGAGGAGTCAGTATATTCAGAAGGAACCAGTACTCAAGCAATATCAAATATCAGCCAAGGTTCGACAGGAGTTGGAACCATACAAGTAGCAATATTGGGTAAGAAATATTACCTAACCCGAAATGAATCTATACAAACTAGCATATCAGGATTTACAGATAACACTTTAAGAGTTGAGTACTTTGTAAATGATGTAAAAGTAGGAGAATCTTCAAGACCACCATTTTCTATGAATATATCATTGACAAACATTCCAGGGTTGGAGCCTGAAAATGAATTAAAGATATTCGAATACAGAAAAACAGGGGGAGAACCTCGAGTTGGTATAAGTGGATTTACAATAGCAGAGTAAAACCAAACAGATTTGGATGCTTACTCATATTTAACTTAATATCATCCAAACAGATTAAAATACGAGCCTTTTTCAAACCTAAGGTTCGTATTTTAAATATGTTTTTATCAACACAGAACTCCGAGTCATCCAATGATATACCTGAACTGTCTTTCAAAACTTGTTTAAATGCTGTTTTTATACCACCAAACTCATCAAGTTTTAGGTTTTGGGAAATATGTAATAAATTTTCAGCAATATTTAACATATATAGATATAGTATACCTATTTATTCATCGGCATAACAAGATATAAATAAGATTGATCTCCTTTTACCTTTAATATTGTTGGGGTTGATTTACCACTTATATTAACAGCTATAGTACTATCCCTAACTTTTCCCACAAAATCGGATAAATACCTGTGATTGTAACTTTGACTTATGTTTTCACCACTCTTTTTTACATCTATTCTGAAAACAGACTCCCCCACGGCACTGTTCTTAGCACTTAAAGCCAACTCACCATCTTGAATATCAAGTTTTACATAATTAAAATCATCAGAAAATATATTTGAAGCTTTTAAACCATTGAGTAGATCTATTGATTCAACCTCAACATTTGTTGTAAATTCTTTTGGGATTATAGCGTTATAGTTTGGATAAGAGCCTGATATTGTTCTAATAGAAAGAAGGCTGTCCGCCAACTTAACAAATAAACAACCTTTTCTTATAAATACCTTTATCTCAACCTCACTTGGGATTATTTTTAATGAATCTTGGAATATCTTAGCTGGTACCAATACCTGCTTAAAATCGTCTACATTGTAACCAGTACCACATTGTGGGAATGAGTGCTTATCAGACAAAGAAAACCTCTTCTCAGCCAATCTGAAGCCATCTGTGGCCACAAAAAGCATATCGGTGTCTTGTATAGTTGTTAGAATACACGACAACTCTGGTTTTATACTTGTTATAGCAGCAGCAAAGGAAACTGATTGTATTCCTTTTATTAAAGTATCAGACAACATGATTATTGATTGATTGTCATCCTTATCAACAGAATCAACATCAAAATCAAGGCTATTTTTAGGGTATTCCGCACTTGAAACACCGCTTATACTTGACCTTTGATTCTTCACATTAAGAACAATACCCTTATCTGACAAGGTTATTTTTATATGCTCCTGCTTATCAAAGAGACCTAAATACGAAAGGATTAGACCACCAGAAACACAAATTGAAACTTTTTTAAATTGCTGACTAAGGTTTTTTACAAAAACATCTTGTATATATAAGATATCTAGATTATTTGCTACAACTCTAAGAGTTGAATCATCTATCAATTCCAAAAAAACATACTCTAGTACGGGTATTTGAGGGTTTTTAGTTGTGATCTTTGAAGCTTTTGCTATTGCCTCAAAGAATATTTCATTTACAGTACTTATCTCCATGTGTATATCTTACCTCTTTTATTTATTATTAATACAATACAAGCCTATTATAGCTGTGGATTAGTTGATAACTCGGTTTAAGCTATATATTTAAGGTTTAAATCAGTAAAAGCATGTGGATAACTATGTGTATAGTGTCATATATTGTGGACAATTATACAGATGTTCTAATTTGACTGTGGATATTTGATGTTAAGTTGTGTACTTATACATAGAATATTAACGTCTTATACATATACTATCCCCAAGATGTGTACATGTTATACACATAGTAATAACCCACATATACACATAGTTATCCACATTTTAGGTCTACTATAGTGTTTACAGCCTGAACATTGAGCGTATTTGACCCACCTCTTCTATAAGGTTCGTATTATTTTTGAGCTCATTCCCTATTTTTTCGCATGCATGAAGTACTGTTGTATGATCTCTACCACCTAGTTTTTGCCCTATAGCAGACAAAGAGTGTCCAAAATCCTCACGAAGAAGGTACATAAGTATTTGTCTAGGGGTTGATATTTCCTGTTTCCTATTTTTTTCTATAAGCATTTGCTCATCAATCTTGTAATATGATGCAACCGCCTTTAAAACATCCTTAAAAGTAATGTTTTTTGTTGACTTTGTCACATTCTTGGTCAAATCTTTGACTTCGTCAAGGGTTAGAGGTCTACCTCTAAGATCGGATTGCATTGATATATTGTTGATAATACCCTCTATTTCACGAATACTACCCTCTAAGGTGTCAGCTAGATATTGTACGCATTCGGCACCCAGATCAACTTTTGTTATAGCTGCTTTTGATTGTATGATTGCAATCTTTGATTCCGTGTCTATTTTTGTGATATCTATAATCATACCTTGAGAAAACCTTGATTTTAAACGACTTTCTAGGTTTTGTAGGTAATTTGGGTGTAGATCTGATGAGAAAATAATCTGCTTTTGGTTGTCGTATAGATAGTTGAATAGGTGAAATAGTTCCTCCTGAGTTTTTTCTTTGTTTGATAGGAATTGTATATCATCCATTATCAGTAAGTCGTATTTTCTGTATTTTTCCTTAAATAAGGCAGCTTTATTGTTCTGGAGAGATGAGATGTAGTCATTTGTAAATCGTTCAGATGTTACATAATATACCTTCTTACCCAAGGTGTTTTTGTAGTAATTTCCTACGGATTGCATGAGGTGGGTCTTCCCTACCCCAGTACTACCATGAAAAAAAAGAGGGTTATACACGGCTGGTTTTTTAATAACAGCCTGGGCTGAGGCATAGGCCAATTCATTGAAAGAGCCAACAACAACAGTTTCAAAGATGTATTTAGGGTTTAGATTATCATTCAGATCAATATAATGATCCTTTAAAGGAAGCTCGTTTTTCTGTGTTTTATCCTCTTTTATGGCTGGATGTACCTTGTTTTTATCTATTTTAGGGACTGTTGGAGCTATTATGTACTCAATGTTTTTAATATCAGAGTCTATTTCTCTGAAAAAATTGAGTATTTTTGTTACGTATTTGTTTTGAATCCAGTCTTTTGCAAAAGGGTTTTTTACATTTATATACACAATCCCATCCTGGTAAGAGTCTACCTGTGCATCTTTAAGCCAAGCGTTGTAAGCTGAAGGGGTAATATCTTTCTTTATTCGCTCTAGAATATTTTTCCAGATAAGGTTTATCTCGCTCATGTGGATAAATTATAACTATGTGGATAAGTTTATACACTTGTGGATAACTCAGATTGATGTTGGATTTTTAAATTCTATAAAAACCTTTATTTGAAGCCTGTAAATAGTCGTGTCTTATAGCATAAAAACCCTTGTGTTTTCTGGAATATAATGTATATTAGTAAGCATTATGTCATTTACCTATAATCCTAAAGTAAAAAAGAGAGCTCGAACCCACGGTTTCTTGTCTAGAACAAAAACTCATGGCGGTAAGAGGGTTTTACAAGCTCGAAGACGAAAAGGTCGAAAAAACCTATCTACTGTTGGGGCTTAATTTAGCTTGTTTGCCAATAGAGTATGTTGTATGCCCTTAAAAAGGTTCAAAATAAAAACCCTGGAGAAAAACCAGGTTTTTATTTTGTGGCCAAAAAGAAGGTTTTTAAGCGTGCTGTTGATAGAAATAGAGTTAAACGTATTGCTCGCCATGCGCTCAGAAAAGCTCTTGAGGAGCTAAATAAAGGCCAAATAGAGGGTTTTAAGACCAAATACTCCCTACTCTTATTCTTAGAACGTGATATGATTCATGTATCTTTTAAGGATATAGTATCCTCTTTATACAAAGATTTAATAAATTTAAAAAATATATAAATGTTTCATTTTCTATTCTATAAACCACTATACAATGCACTAGTCTATATCCTATCTGTACTTCCTGGTGGAAATATTGCTGTCGCTGTTATTATACTTACTATAGTTGTTAAGGTGATTCTACTACCGTTGTCTAAGAAAATGTTTTTATCTCAAGTGGCTCAAAAAAGAATTCAACCTGAATTAAAAAGAATTCAAGAGGAGTATAAAGGAAATCGGCAAATGTTGGGTCTTAAAATGATGGAATTGTATAAAGCTAACAATCTTAATCCTTTTTCTTCTATAATTCTGTTATTTATCCAGATACCTATTGTGTTTGCTCTATATTTTGTATTTTCACGAGGTGGTCTCCCTGCTATTAATACAGATGATCTATATAGTTTTGTACAACATGCGCCTACAGTAAACCAATTCTTATTCGGTATTGATTTTATTAAGGCGAGTACTATGGTTGGTGCTTTTGCTGGTATATTTCAGTATATACAAATACGACTATCATTACTGCATATGAATGAGGTTAAGACTGTGCCAGGTCAAGCTCTAAAACCAGAAGAAATGATACAAAAGCAAATGTCATTTATGATGAAGTGGTTTATACCTATACTTATTTTTATCGCATCACTACAAGTATCCGCTGCGGTTGCACTATATTGGATTGTGAGTTCTCTGTTTATGATTGCGCAAGAGTTGTATTTTAGGAGAAAATATAAGGATGAGTTGGTAAAATAGAGTATTAAAGCTCGTATTTCCACAGTGTCAAAGAATATCTATCTTGAAACAATAGGTATTTTTTATTTTTAGACACTTTTATATTTATAACATCAATAGGAACACTCACTTGGTCTTGAAGAGGGATAATAGCTTTAAACTCACCTGTTAGAGGGTTTACAGTCCACATATTGTCAGTGAATTGGGTTTGGTTTTGATACCATGCATCTGGATAAGGTAACTGTGCTAGTTTTTGTGGTATACCACAGTACAGCAATGTGGATGTGTTGTCCCAGGCACATTTTTCTGGGAGTGTTGCTTGTGAAAGTTCAACAGTTGTCTTTGATCTTATATCGTAAACAGCTGTTCTGAGTTGGTTTTGTTCAATTTCACTGAATAAAATTTTCTTACCATCAGGAGATACAAGTGTTCCGAGCGCGTATTTATCACCTAATATGTATTCATTGGTTCCAGATCCGTCTGTACTAACTAAGAACATATAGCCGGGAAAATAAGCGCTTGGTCTGGTTGTTACAGCTGCAACACTTTTGTTTATATATTGTGGTATTAATTCTGTTATTGTTGTGTTTAGTATAGTGGTTTGATTTGTACCATCTACAGATGTTAAAGTACCCTTCCCTGTATTGTTTATAAAATGAAACACTTTTTTAACCTCAGGCAAAACAGAAATTTGTTTTGAAGAAAAATTTAAAGGTTTTATTTTTGTTGAGTACAGTGTACTTGTAGCAGTTTCTTTATATAGGTTGATAAGTAAAGAGTTAATAGACTCATTGTTTGATGATAAACCTCGAGCTAATACAGATATATTATCTATAAAAAACACTTCTTCCATCCTAGGTAGTGTATAGTTTGATATACGAACTCGTTCAGTTGTAGATGATAGGTTTTCATATATATGACCTGTTTTTCTGTCCCAAAAATAGATAAATTCTTGATTCTTCAATATTGTTTTTTTGAATACTGTTGCTTTGTTGGTTTGTACAACTGCAGGTTTCTCGTCTATGATTCTAGGTGTGTTTGTCGCTACGCTAGGTATAGAAGTAGTTACTGTTGATGTTGATGTGATCTCGATATCTTTATATATAAAATCAAAACCTGACACAGGTTGATCCCATAACTGTACCAATCTACTTGTTACATTTGGGACGCTTGATGCTGTATTTATGGTGGCAGGGTTCTCATCTTGTAGTATTCCAATCTGAGGCTGATCTGTTGTAGATGCTGTTCTGGCTTGAAACGCCGTCTTCCCTGTTTTTGGATCTGTTATAGTTGCTCTGGTTTGGGCTTTCTTTGAGGTCTGGTAGAAGTATATACCAAAATAAATACCAGCCCCTATAACTAATAATATAAGCAATATTAGTATTTTTTTATATGGATTTTTATTTGGTTGCATACCTATTGCATTATGACATTAATTGAACCTTCTTGTATGGCTTTTATTGTATCTGATGGTAAAACATCTCCAACAGAGTGCATTCCAAACGAGCCATCTTTTGCTGTTCCTAGTATACGCTTGTTCTCAATCATAGGGTTTAAAGGTCTTGAGTTTGATAACCAGAAACCTGGTAATGCTTTGTATGCAATACCTGTTCCGTTCCAAACCCAATCTGTATCAGATTTGTTTCTGGGTAGGTTTGCTTGAAAATTTGCTATAACTAATCCATATGTAAGGTCTAGTTTCTGGCTTGAAATATCAACTATTGGAAAATTCCCCTTATGTACCCCGTTTTGATACAGAGCATATGCACTGTTTTTAGCGTTGCTATAACCTCCAAAATCCCTATCTATCCAAGATCTTGGTACAGCAACACCAACTGAACGGGTGTCACCTGTATAGTTTGTATAGCCAGATACATGGGTTAACGCTGGAGCACCAACTCCGTTGTCTCCAGTCCATCCAGTTCGACCATCACCATCTCTGTAGCCGAATATGGTAGCTTGTGCTACTTGTGTTGCACCGTTTGAATCAAGTGTTCCGGCATATGTATTTGGTGCCGCTGTCTCTGAGAGTACTCCATAACCTGGATACATACCACTACCACCAACCCCATTGTTTACAGGATTTACTTTAGGTGCCACAGGTATCTCAAGGTAGTTGGCGGATGTCCTACCTGCTGCTATAACATCAAAATTTGAAACATTCGATAATCCTTGAGTTATTGTTTTTTGAAAATTTGTCTGACGAAACACTTCGTCAACTGAAAACTTAACCAATCGTTCATTGACTGTGAAAAGTAGAATCCAAGCAACTAGAGATAGTAGTAGGCCTTGTAATGCTCTCCAAAGCATATCTTTGGCTTTAATTTTCTTTTGTATATTTGCCTGCTCTGCAATCATTGTAATGCCGGCAACAGCAATAAAGATCACAGCTAACACAGAACAAAATCCTATAAATATCTTAAATAAGAGCAGGATAAACTGATCCATACCACCTTGCACCTTCAGACAACCTTTGGCAACAGTACCATCCATATTAAAACCTCTAAAAAGAGCAAAGTTTGTGCTGATATTTGAAAAAGGCTTGTATAAACCTTTGTCCATATACGGACACTGCTTTTCCTCCCCCACCAAAGTGTTTAATATTGGTTTTCCTGGGGTTGTTGTTGTGTTGGGTGTATTCCTACCCGCTAGACCATTGTTTCCAGGTGTGTTTATGAGTGGAACAAAAATCATGTCACTAATGGGGTTTTCTGGTTGTGTTTGTGCGTATGTAGGAAAAGAAACAGATATAATCTGCAATAT